>JANNKR010000108.1:0-27481 GCA_031396395.1 Betaproteobacteria bacterium | reverse complement strand
GCTGATGGCGGGGATGAACGTCGTCGGCGATCTCTTCGGCGCGGGCAAGATGTTCCTGCCGCAGGTCGTGAAGTCCGCGCGCGTGATGAAGCAGGCGGTGGGCCACCTGGTGCCGTTCATCGAGGAGGAGAAGCGGTTGTCAGGCGACGCCGGCAAACCCAAGGGCACGATCGTGATGGCCACGGTGAAGGGCGACGTGCACGATATCGGCAAGAACATCGTTGGCGTCGTGCTCCAGTGCAACAACTTCGACGTGATCGACCTGGGTGTTATGGTGCCGGCGAAGAAAATTCTGGAAACAGCCATGGAACGCAATGCGGACATCATCGGCCTGTCCGGTCTCATCACGCCGTCGCTGGAGGAAATGGCGCACGTCGCGCACGAAATGCAGCGCCTCGAGATGCGCCAGCCGCTGCTGATTGGCGGCGCGACGACGTCGCGCGTGCACACCGCCGTGAAGATCGCGCCTCACTACGGCGGCGTCACGGTCTACGTGCCCGATGCGTCGCGCGCGGTGGGCGTGGCCAGCAACCTTCTTTCCGACGAATTGAAGGACGCCTACGTGGCGGAAGTGGCGGTCGACTACGAAGCCATTCGCGTCCAGCATGCGCGCAAGAAGGGTCCGAAGCTCGTGTCGCTGGCGGCGGCGCGCGCCAATGCCTTTGCCAGTGACTGGAAGCGCGCAATGCCGCACGTGCCGCTGGCGCTGGGCCGCCGCGAGTTCCGCAATGTCGATCTCGCGCAACTGGCCGCCTTCATCGACTGGGGCCCGTTCTTCCAGGCCTGGGAGCTGTCCGGGCCGTTTCCCGCGATCCTGGATGACGCCATCGTCGGCGAAGCGGCGCGCAACGTCCATGCCGAGGGCCAGGCGATGCTGAAGCGCATCATCGACGGCCGTTGGCTGACCGCGCATGGCGTCGTCATGATCAATCCGGCGCAGAGCCAGGGCGACGACATCGTCCTGTACGAGGACGAGGCGCGCACGAAGCCGGTGCTGACGTGGCACAACCTGCGGCAGCAGAATGAAAAGCCTGCGGGCAATCCCAACCAATGCCTTGCCGACTTCGTGGCGCCGACGGGCTCCGGTATCGCGGATTACGTGGGCGCGTTCGCCGTCACCGCAGGCGTGGGCATCGAAAAAAAGCTGGCCGAGTTCGAGGCGGCCAAGGACGACTACAGCTCGATCATGCTGAAGGCGTTGGCGGATCGGTTGGCTGAGGCCTTGGCGGAGTGGCTGCATCGCAAGGTACGGCGCGAACTCTGGGGCTACGAGACCGCTGACGATACCGGCGCTTTCGATGTGCACGCACTGATTCGCGAGGAATATGCCGGCATCCGGCCGGCGCCCGGGTATCCCGCGTGCCCCGATCATGCGGTCAAGGCGCCGCTCTTCGACGTGCTGCGTGCGGGTGCGATCGGGATGACGCTGACGGAGAATTTTGCAATGCTGCCTACGGCGGCGGTATCCGGGTTTTATCTGGCGCATCCCGATGCGCGGTATTTCGCCGTAGGCAGGATTGGCGAGGATCAGCTGGACGACTTTGCGAAACGCACCGGGATATCCGAGGCGGAGGCGCGGTCACGGCTTGCGCCGAATCTTGGCTGAGAGGTCGAGGATGACGATCCGCCTATGGCTTGTCGCCGCCGCTGCCGCGTTGGCATTGCCGACGTCGGGTGCCGGCGCCACGTATTTGAACCTGACGCACGCCTATCGCGAGTTCGTCGATCGCGGCGACGTTACCGCGACCATCCATCCCACCGATGGCGCGGCGCTCGAGTGTCCGACATCGGTGTCCTATGCGCAGTCGGGCAACAAGATCACGCTCACGGTGCGCAAGGCGCCGCCGGGCCAGTCCGACACCGGGCCGTGCAGCACAAGTGCGAATGTGGTGCTGGGCCCGTATGCCGCCGGCCGTTACGAATTCACCGCGCGCATTCGATCCGTGGATGGGCTCTCGTTCGATTCGACCATGCAGATCATGGACATTCTGCCCATTGATGGACGCTGCAATCCCGATCCGGCGTTGTCGCCGTCGATCATCGGGACGCCCAAGGGCGAGACTGCGGAAGCCTTCGTGGCGCGCGTGAAAGAGGACCCCGCGCTGGCAGCCTCGCTGGGCAACCCTGCGGTGCGCCTGAAGGATTATCAGTACTCCGACGATGAAGTATGGTTCGACTACCCGCCGCTGGAGGACATCGCACCGGCGATGGACCGTTTGCAGAGATCGGGCCACATGCGGACTCTCTTTCGCACCGGTCATGTTTGCTTCGCGACGCCACCACCTGACAAGGTTGCGCAGTTCGTCGAGTTCCATCACGCGGGCCTCGATCACTACTTCCATTCCGGCGATGCTGGCGAGATCGCCGCCATCGACGCCGGGCAGGTCGGCGCCGGATGGTCGCGCACCGGCAAGTTCTTCCGGGCAACCACGGTGCCGGGGTGTGCATTTGCCGGTGGCCAGACGGTTGTCTATCGCTTCTTCGGCATTCCGGGGTTCGGTCCCAATTCGCACTTCTTCACCCGAGATCGCGCGGAATGTTCGGTGGTGGACAGGAGCGCCAAGTGGTCTTTCGAGGGCCTGCCATTCTGGGCATCTGCGCCGGGCGTCGACGGCTCGTGTCCTTCGGGCACGGTGCCGCTCTACCGTGCGTGGCGCCCCTTCGGCGATTCGAATCACCGGTTCACGACCGACCGCGCGGTGATCGCGCAGATGATGGCGAAGGGCTGGGTCGATGAAGGTGCGGCGATGTGCGTGTTGCCGCCCCAATGAAAACCCCCGCCGGAGCGGGGCTTGTCTGCAGCGATGCAGAACATTTGCGTTGCCGCGCGCGCCTCAGTCGAGCTTGCCGATGAAGTCGCCCTTGCCGACTTCCACGCCGTTGCTGCGCAGGATCGCGTAGGCGGTGGTCGAGTGAAAATAGAAATTCGGCATTGAATACTGCAGCAGGTAGTTGATGCCGGAGAACACCTTGGGCTCGCCGCGCACCGGGCGCGTCACCGGGCGCGCTTCGGATCCGTCGACCTGGGCCGCGGTGAATGCGTTGACGGCGGCAATGGTGTTGTCGATGCGCGCGATCAGGTCGGCAAAGGTCGTTTCGTTGTCTTCCCACTTCGGCGGTTCGACGCCGGACAGCCGCGCGACGGTACCGCGCGCGAAGTCCGTGGCGATGTGGATCTGACGGGCGAAGGGCAGCATGTCGGGGAAGAGGCGCGCGTTGATGAAGACGGCTTCGTCGATCTTCTTCGCGGCGGCATGCGCCTGGCCCTTGACCAGGACATTCTTCAGATTGGTGAGTCCGCGCGCAAAGACGGGGACGGAGGCTTGATACATGGAAAGGCTCATCGTGGGCTCCTTGGGTTGGGCGCGCATTGTAGCGCGGATGCGAGTCCCCCACTTTTGCGAGCTAGGGCGCAGGCAGTGAATGGGACGGCACTGAAAGTCAGGCTGCAGGCGAGGCTTCACCCTCGCGGGAATTCGCCAACTACAAGAACCGATAGAGCGAATAGTAAAGAGCGCTGACGCGACTTGCCAGCATCGCGCGCCGGGTGCCTTCCACGATCTTCCAGCGGTCGATGCGCATCGTGTGTGGCTCGATCTGCGAATCAAGCCCCAGCGCCGGATTCTCTGCCACCACGGCCGGACGCAGCACCCCGATCCGCGGCTTCTGCAGCCGGCTGCGGCCACCCAGCCAATGGTCGATCGGTATGGCGATGTTCCGGGGCTGGGCGAAGAACCGCTGCACGTAACTGCGCGCGATCGTGTAGCCCCAGGTGTTGTAGATGGCGCCCACCGGTGCATGTATGCGCAGATTGTCGATCATCGTGTGACGACGCGTGGAGATGTTGCGCGACGACGTGCCGAGGAACACGATATCGAACAACGATTTTGCCTGCAGGATCGCTATCGCCGTCGCGAAGTCCTTGCTCAACAGCAGGTCGTCTTCGATGACGGTGGCCGCAAGGTCATCGCTCGCGGCAAGCCGCTTCCACGCGGTGAGATGCGACGCCCAGCAGCCGATTTCGGCGCCGGACAGTTCGGACCGATCAAAGCCGACCTCGGGCAGATGCCTCGCAAGAAACGCATCGATGGCGGCGTCGGACGTCCGGCGCAGGTCGATGCCGACTCGGGCGTAAGGCAACCCAAGCACATCGAGCTGGTCGGCCATCTGCTCCCGACGCTCGTGCGCCGTGTCCAGATTGATCAGGGTCAGCATGGTCGAATCCGTCGCAGTGGGCCTGCGCGAATGTCGCCGATGAATGTGACGTCGGTGTGGCAGCGGCGACGATCCTGCGAGGATCGCCGCCGCCCTGGAGCATGCCTACATCCGCTCGATGATTGCCGCGATCCCCTGCCCGCCACCAATGCACATCGTGATGAGGCCATAGCGGCCGCCGGTGCGGTGCAGTTCGTACATCGCCTTGACGGTCAGAATGGCGCCGGTGGCGCCGATCGGATGGCCGAGCGCAACCGCGCCGCCGTTCGGGTTGACCTTGGCCGCGTCCATGCCCAGTTCCTTGCTGACGCCCAGCGCCTGCGCGGCAAAGGCCTCGTTGGACTCGATCACGTCCATCTGGCCAAGCTTCAGTCCGGCCTTGGCCAGCGCCCGTTGGACGGCACTCACCGGTCCTAATCCCATCACTTTCGGATCGATGCCCGCATGCCCGTAGGCCACCAGTCGCGCCATCGGCTTCAATCCTTGTGCCTTGGCCGCCGCGCCTTCCATCAGCACCACAGCCGCAGCCGCATCGTTCAGCCCCGACGCATTGCCGGCGGTGACCGTGCCGTTCTCCTTGATGAACGCCGCACGCAGCTTGCCCATGCCTTCGAGCGACGCATCGCCGCGCACATGCTCGTCGGTGTCGAACATGACCGTCCCCTTCTTGCTCTTCAATTCGATCGCGAGGATCTGGTCCTTGAAGTGACCCTTGGCCAGCGCAGCCGCGGCGCGCCGGTGACTTTCCACGGCAAATTCATCCTGCTGCGCGCGGGTGATGCCGCAACGGGCCGCGACGTTTTCCGCCGTGACGCCCATGTGAATGGTGTCGAAGGGGTCGGTGAGGGCGCCAACCATCGCGTCCAGCAACTTGGCGTCGCCCATCCGCGCGCCCCAGCGCTGCGTCAGGTTCATGTAGACGGCGCGGCTCATGCTCTCGGCGCCGCCGGCGACGGCGGCATCGGTATCGCCCAGAAGGATGTACTGCGACGCGCTGACGATGGCCTGCATGCCGCTGCCGCACAGGCGATTGACGGTGAAGGCGCCGGTGTCGACGGGCAGGCCGCCGTTCACGCATGCCAGGCGCGAGATGTACATGTCCTTGGGCTCGGTGTGCAGCACGTTGCCGATCACGCACTGGCCGACTTCCTTCGGGTCGACCTTGGCACGGGCGACGGCTTCCTTCACGACGCGGGCGGCGAGATCGCTGGGGGCGATGTCCTTCAGGCTGCCACCGTAGTCTCCGATGGCGGTGCGCACGCCGCTCAGGATGACGACTTCTCGAGTGCTCATGGGGATTCTCCTATTGGGGGGCATCCATGATACTGCGGCGCCCTCGGGCGGACTTGCCCTGTGTCAAAGTGCATGGCTGCGGGCCGTGCCTGCCCGGCAATCGGACGGCCTCCCCTACAATGGGGCCCTCCGCCGCCACCGCCAGAAATTCGACCATGTCCCGGCTCCCCATCACCCGCCCAGAAATGTACGTCGGCCTGACGCTTCTGGCCGGGTTGGCCATCTGGCTCTTCTTGCCTTCGCTCGCGCAGCAGGCGAGCTACCACCAGTTCGCCGATACCAGGCCGTGGGGCCGGATCCCCAACGCCGCTGACGTCCTGTCCAACCTCGCGTTCGTCGTGGTGGGGTTGCTGGGGTTCTTCCGCGTACAGCAAGGACGGCGGCCGCTGCCGCCGGTGGTCCGCATCAGTCTCAACGTATTTTTCCTCGGCCTGTTCCTGACAGGCTTCGGGTCCGCGTATTACCACTGGAATCCGACGGACCAGACGCTGGTGGCCGATCGCCTGCCGATGACGATCGCGTTCGCCGGCGTATTCGGCGCCATCGTGGCCGAGCGCATCAGTACGCGCAGCGGCCTTTTCGTGTTGCTGCTGATGCTGGTGGTCGGTCCGGCCAGCGTGTTCTTCTGGCAGTCCACCGGGGACCTGTCGCTGTATGCGCTCGTGCAGTTCGGCGGCATGGCCGGCATCCTGCTTCTGCTGTCCCTGACCCGCGCGGGGCACGATCCCTTTCCGTGGTGGGCGCTGCTGGCGTGGTACGGCGTGTCCAAGCTCGTCGAGGCCGGCGACGTCGTGATCTGGAATGCCAGCCGCGAACTCTTTGCCGGCCACGCGCTTAAACACCTAGCGGCGGCGATGGGCGGGCTGGCGATCGCGAATGCGTTGCGCCGGCGCGCGCCATGAAACCGACGCCCGAGGAACTCCGCCAGATCGCGGCGCGGACGCTGGGGCACTACGACCAGAGCGCCCAGTCGTTCTGGGAAGGCACGCAGGACCACGACGTCAGCCAGAACATCTCCGCGTTGCTGCAGCACATCGAGGCTACGCCGCCCTTCGAGATCCTGGATTTCGGTTGCGGTCCGGGTCGCGACCTCAGGACTTTCAAGGCGCTTGGCCATCACGCGACCGGTCTTGACGGGTCGCCGCAATTGGCAGCGATGGCGAAGGCGAACAGCGGATGCGATGTACTGGAGCAAAATTTCCTGGAACTGGATCTGCCCGACAGCCGCTTCGACGGCGTGTTTGCCAACGCGTCGATGTTTCACGTGCCCGGCGCCGAGCTGCCGCGGGTCCTTGGCCAATTGCATGCGGCGCTGAAGCCCGGTGGCGTGTTCTTCAGCTCCAATCCGCGCGGCCACGGGGAAGAGGGATGGAACGGCGAGCGTTATGGCGCGTATCACGACTGGGAGTCGTGGCGCGGCTTCATGCATGGCGCGGGATACGTGGAGCTGGCGCACTATCTTCGGCCGGCCGGCCTGCCGCCCGACGAGCAGCGGTGGCTTGCAAGCGTCTGGCGCAAGCCGAAGTGATGCGAAGTTGACGGCGGCTCCTGCGCGCGCCGCCGGCAGGAGCCGCGCGCAGGAAGCAGCAAGTTTCCTTCCGCGCCGTTGGGCGCGATGCTAGGCTTCCGGTTCGTGTGTTCGGAGTCGACGTCGATGCCATTCGTTCTGCTCTTGCTGGTTGCCCTCGCCGGCGCACTGCCCACGGGCATGGCCTTCGCGCAGTCCGACGAGGCGCTGCAAAAAGTGGTGATCGTCAGCCGGCATGGCGTCCGCAGCGCGATTGCCGGCACGGCGGAGATGGCCAGTTGGGCGCGGGACCCGTGGCCCGTATGGAGTGTGCCGCCGGGCGACCTCACGCCGCGCGGGGCGCAGCTCGCCACGCAAATGGGCCGCTACTACCGGCAGTACCTCGACAAGCAGGGGGCAACGCAGGCGGAAGGCTGTCCGGCGCGCGGCAGCGTGTATGTCTATGCCGACAACGTCCAGCGCACGCGCTTCACCGCGCAGGCGCTGATCGAGGGCCTTGGACCGGGCTGCGGCATCACCTATCGATCGGCCAGCGATGGCCCCGTCGATCGACTCTTTCACCCGCTCGGCGCGGGCATCTGCAAGCTGGACCCGATGGTGGCGCAGACGCGGGTGCTGGAGCGCGTCGGCGGCAATCTCAACGGACTGCCCCGCGACCTCAAGGTACCGTTCGACACGTTGCAGATGGTGCTCGACTGCTGCAAGCCGGCGTTGTGCACGGCGTACGGCAAGGGCGAGACGTGCAAGCTGCCGGAGCTGCCGACGTTGCTATCGCCGGCCGTGGACGGCACCCGGCTGGACCTGCTGGGGGGGCTCGCGATCGCGTCGACCTCGGCCGAGACCCTGTTCCTTGAATACGCGGACGGCAAGCCCATGGCGGAAGTGGGCTGGGGCCGCGCGATGCCGGCCCAGTTGTCGCAGGTGCTTCGCCTGCACACGGAGGCCCTCGACCTGATGCAGCGCACGCCGTACCTTGCGCGCAAGATGGGTTCGCCGTTGCTCCATAAGGTGACGGCCGCGGTCACCAGTTCGCGCTCGCTTGGCTTCGGGCCGCCGGACCCTGCGGTGCGCGAGGCTAAGTTCGTGGCCTATGTCGGGCACGACACCAATATCTTCAATCTTGCCGGCATGCTCGACACCACGTGGCTGCAGCCGGGTTACCAGCGCAACCAGACGCCGCCAGCGGGAGCGCTGATGTTCGAAGTGCGCGAAGGCGCGGACAAGAAATTGCGCGTCTACTCGTCCTATGTGGCGCAGTCGATGGACCAGATGCGCAATGCGACACCACTGACGCTAGACGTGCCGCCGGTCAAGACGCCGCTGCGGCTGCCCGGATGCAGCACGTCGGCGCCGGGCTTCCCCTGCACGCTGGAGGAATTCGCCGTCGCCGCGCGCAATGTGCTGGATCGTGATTGCCTGGAATAGCGGCCTGCAGCAGTGCGAGCCCGACGCTATGGTTTGCCCAGCTGCAGGCTGCTCGCGGGAGAACGACAATGACTGACGCTACGAAGTGGCGGATGCACGGCGTGCGGGTCGTGCATGCCGGCGAACTCGACACCAACACGCCGCAGACACCGGGCATGAATCGGGCGGCCGCCATCACGCACGCGAACGCGGGTGCCGAAAAGCTGTGGGCCGGCACCGTGGTGATCCACCCCAGGGCCAAGACCGGCGCGCATCACCATGGCGCGGTCGAAAGCGTGATCTACGTGGTCAGCGGCCGCGCGCGGATGAAGTGGGGCGATCGCCTCGAATTCACGGCGGAGGCTGGGCCCGGCGATTTCATCTACATCCCGCCATTCGTGCCGCATCAGGAAATCAATGCCAGCGACGACCAGCCGCTGTCGTGCGTGCTGTGCCGCAGCGGCCAGGTGCCGGTGGTTGTCAATCTTGATTTGCCCAATGTCGAACCCAATCCTGAGGAAGTGCATTGGGTAGACAACATTCATCCGGATCCGAAGGGGCCTTGAAGAACATGGACAACGACCAGCAGCGAGCCGTACTCACCATCTGCATGATGGCGGCGTTTGCCGATGGCACTAAAGACGACCGCGAGCGCGCGGAGTTGAAGCGCATCGCCGAAGCGCTTTCTGCCGGCACGCCCGTGGATGTGGGGGCGATCGTCCAGCAGGTGTTGCTGACGAAGCCGGACCTGCCGGTAGTCGCGGCGGCGCTCACCACGCCCGAGCACCGACAGTTTGCCTACGAAATGGCGGTGGGGATCTGCAATGCCGATGGCGCGACATCGCCGAAAGAGCAGGAATTTCTTGTCGGGCTGGCGCGCACGCTGAAGCTCGATGCCGGCGCGGCGCAGACGCTGACGCGAGAGGCGGATGCGCTCGCGTCGGCGCCATTGGGCGGCACCGCGGCGCAGGGTCCGGTGGTGGCCTCCGTGCCCGCCAACGCGGCCGAAATCGACAAGACCATTCTCAATGCGTCCATCATCAATGGCGCACTGGAGCTGCTGCCGCAGTCGTTGGCCTCGATGGCCATCATCCCGCTGCAGATGAAGATGGTGTACGGCATCGGCAAGGCCTATGGCTATGAACTCGACCGCGGGCACATCACCGACCTCCTGGCCACGATGGGCGTGGGGCTGACGTCGCAGTACGTCGAGCAGTTCGGCCGCAAACTTCTGGGCGGGCTGCTGGGTAAGATCGGTGGCGGGTTGCTGGGTGGCGTGGGTCGCGCCGGAACGGGTGCCGCATTTTCCTTCGCCACCACGTATGCGCTGGGGCAGGTGGCCAAGCGCTACTACGCGGGTGGACGCACGATCGATGCCGCCGGATTGCAGCAGACGTTCACCGCGATGCTGGGCGATGCCAAGCAGTTACAGGGGAAGTACACCGGGCAGATCGCCGAGCAGGCACGCACGCTCGATGTGAGCAAGCTGCTGACGATGGTGAAATCGTAGGGTTGGAGAAGCCGGCGTAGGCAGGATTGCGGCCCTGCAACGCGCCGGACGCAGCGCGTCACTGGCGATGCCGCAGGGTTCGCCTTTGCCAACGTTCAGACAACCGGGCTATCCCGGCATCGGGTACCGCAGGATTGCGCTTAAAATGGCGGACCGTCGGCTCGACCGGCCATTTTTACCCCTGAACCCTCCCGAATCGATCTCGATGGAAGCCATCCGCTACCACCCGCTGCTGCTGTTCGTGCTGTCCCTTGTCGTGATGTGGCTTGCCGCCCGTGCGGGCGCTTTCGTCCGCGGCAAACGCACGCTGCAGGAAGAAGGGATCCGCGAGGACTTCGACGTGGTCCAGGCGGCGACGCTGACGCTGCTCGGCCTCATCATCGGATTCAGCTTCTCGATGGCCATCGGCCGCTACGATCAACGCAAGAACCTCGAGGAGGAGGAGGCCAACGCCATCGGCACCGCTTATGTCCGCGCCGATCTGCTGCCCGCCGCGGATGGCGACAAGCTGCGGCCGCTGCTGCGGGACTATCTGGACCAGCGCATCCTGTTCTACACGGTACGCGACAGCGACCAGATTGCGACGATGGACGCGCGTACGGCCAGGCTGCAGGGCGAACTGTGGGCGACGATCCGGGCGCCCGCTGCGGCGCACCCCACACCCATCGTCGGGCTGGCCGTGGTCGCCATCAATGACGTGATCAATTCGCAGGGCTATTCGCAGGCGGCGTTCTGGAATCGCATCCCGGCCGCCGCGTGGGGGCTGATGCTCGCGATGGCGGTCTGCGCCAATTTTCTGGTCGGCTACGGCTCGCGCAACAGCAGGATGGGATATGCATTGTTGTTTGTACTACCCGTCGTTGTTGCCATATCGTTCATGCTGATCGCGGACATCGATGCGCCACGCCGTGGCCTTATCCTGGTCGTTCCGCAGAATCTGCAGAGCCTGGCCGAGTCGTTGCGTCCGCGCTGACGTGCGCGGCGGTAACGCCGATCACCAGGTGACCAACTGTACAAGGGAACTTGCGATGGATTCACGAATTTGGTCACGCTTTGTGCGCGCGCTGCCCGTGTTGCTGGGTGCCGTGCTGATGTCCGGTGCCGCTCGCGCCGAATTGAGCGCCGAGGAGCTGGCCAAGCTCGCCCAGAACCCCGTCGGCAACCTGATCAGCGTGCCGTTCCAGAACAACACCAATTTCAACTTCGGGCCGGAGAAGGGCACGCAGAACATCCTCAACATCCAGCCGGTGATTCCGATTTCGATCAGCGACGACTGGAACATCATCACGCGCACGATCATTCCGGTGATCTCGTTGCCGTCCCTTGGTCCAGGCACCGACAGCGTCAGCGGCATCGGTGACGTCGTGTTCACGGCCTTCCTGTCGCCGGCCAAGCCCGGAAAGTGGATCTGGGGCGCCGGACCGGTCGTGCAACTGCCGACCAACAGCAGTAGCGAGCTCGGCAACCGCAACTGGGGCCTCGGGCCGTCGGTGGTGGTGCTGCATCTCGAGCAAGGCAGCCCTTGGGTCTACGGTGCGCTGGTCAACAACGTGTGGTCTCTGACCAGTGACAAGCAGGGCGGGTCGTACAACAACGGACTGATCCAGCCCTTCGTCAACTACAACTTCCCGAGTGGGTTCTACCTGACCAGCGCGCCCATCGCCACGGTGAACTGGGACGCCGAGAGCAGCCAGCAATGGACGGTGCCGGTGGGTGGTGGCGTGGGCAAGATCTTTCATTTCGGCAAGCTGCCCGTGAATACGCAGATCTCGGCCTACTACAACGTGGTGAAGCCGGACTTCGGCGCGAACTGGCAGATCCGCGCACAGGTACAGTTGATGTTTCCCAAGTGAACAGTGCACGGCGCTGCAACCTGTAGCCGAACCGAATTGCCTGGCACCGCCCATCCATCGCCGATGCCGCCATGCTGATCCCGGGACATCCCGTTTTCTGGTTGCTGGTCGCAGCGGTGCTGGCGCCGTTGCTGGCGGAGATTCCGCTCGGCTTTCGCGTGCCGGTGGTGGTGCTGGAAGTGATCCTCGGCATTGTCATCGGGCCTCACGTCCTCGGACTGGTGCACTTCGATGGGTTTCTCGCGGCCATGTTCGTGTTCGGCATGTCGGCTACGCTGTTCATGGCCGGCATGGAGCTCGAATGGGGGCGCATACGCGGTCGCCCGAGCGCGCTGGCCTCCGTGGGGTGGATCGTGTCGCTGCTGCTGGGGGTGGCCATCGTGTGGTTGCTGCGTCAGATCCCATTTCTTCACCTGCCGATGATCGTGGCGCTGGTTCTCGCCACCACCAGCCTCGGCGTGCTGCTGCCGATCCTGCGCGACGGCGGGCAGCTCGAAACGAAGTTCGGCAGTCTGTTTCTTGCCGCGGGAAGCGTTGGCGAGGTGGGTCCGATCGTTGTCATGTCGCTGCTGCTGTCGCGCCAGTACAGCACCTGGCAGGAGGCCGGTTTCCTCGTGGCCTTTCTCGTCATCGTGGCGATTGCCGCCACTGTCGGCATGGGCGCGCGACCGCCGCGGCTGTTGGCGCTGCTCACGCGTACGATGCATTCGAGCACACAACTACCGGTGCGCATCGCGCTGCTGCTGATGGCGGGCCTCCTGGTGCTGGCGGAGGAGTTCGGTTTCGAGAGCATTTTCGGGGCCTTTGCCGCGGGGCTGATTGTCGGCCTCGCTACGCGCGGTGAGGACGGCGAACCGTTGCGTCACAAGATCGACGCGGTGCTCTTCGGCTGGTTCTTCCCGTTCTTCTTCGTCGGCACCGGCATCAAATTCGATCTGCCGGCCTTGACGCAGTCCAGCACGACCATGGCCCTGGTCCCGACCTTCCTGCTGTTGTTCCTGGTGGTCCGCGGGTTGCCGGTCATGTTGCTCTACCGAAAGGATCTGGTACCCGCCGAGCGCGTCCCCTTCGCGCTTTCGTCTGCGGTCGCATCGTTGTCGATCATCGTCGTGATCACGGAAATCACCGTGCGCAGCGGGGCGATGGGTTCCGATGTCGCGGCGGCACTCGTCGGCGCGGCGCTGCTTTCGGTAATGTTGTTTCCGACGATCGCCGGGATCCTGTTGTCCCGACGGGCCGCAGTCGTCGACGTGCCCATGAAGGATGCGCTGTGAAAAAGTTGCTGTTCACCATCCTTGCGCTGGCGGTCACCGTGGCGGCGCTGGTTGTCTGGCAGTGGCAGGGACAGAACGCACCGACGCTGGCAACCGGTGTCGCGGCCACGCCGGGTGCCGCGACGCTACCGGTCGCGCGCCATGTCGGCCGCAGCACCTGCGTGGAATGCCACACCAAGGAGCACGACGCTTGGCACGGCTCCGATCACGACCTCGCGATGCAGGCGCCGGATGCCAGGTCGATGCTCGGCAACTTCGACAACGCGAAGTTTTCCTATGCCGGGACCACGTCGACTTTCTTCAAGCGCGACGGCAAGTACTTCGTCAACACCGACGGCGCCGACGGCAAGCTGGCCGACTTCGAGATCAAGTACGCCTTTGGCGTGCGGCCGCTGCAGCAGTACCTGATCGAATTTCCCGGCGGGCGCATGCAGGCCTTGTCCATCGCCTGGGACTCGCGCCCGAAAGCGGCCGGCGGGCAGCGCTGGTTTCACCTCTACCCCGGACAGAACATCAAGGCCGGCGATTGGCTGCACTGGACTGCGGGCAGCCAGAACTGGAATTTCACCTGCGCCGAGTGTCACTCCACCAACCTGCGCAAGAACTTCGATCCCAAGGCCAACGTCTTCAACACGACGTGGTCCGAACTCAATGTTTCCTGCGAGGCCTGTCACGGCCCGGCGTCCAACCATGTGGCGTGGGCGCGCAAGGAAGGCGGCTGGCAGACGCTGGACGCCACGAAGGGCCTGGCGCTGGCGTTGGACGAGCGCAAGGGCGTGATCTGGACGCCGGTGGCGGAAACGGGTAACGCTCGCCGCAGCGTGCCGCGCTCGTCCTCGCGCGAGATCGACACCTGTGCCCGTTGTCATGGGCGCTCCGCTCGCATCTCCGATGACTTCGTCCACGGCAAGCCGCCGCTCGATACGCACCGGCTCGCGCTGCTCGATGAAAATCTGTACTGGAATGACGGGCAGATGCGCGACGAGGTCTACAACTGGGGATCGTTCGTGCAAAGCAGGATGCACGCGCAGGGCGTCACGTGTTCCGATTGCCACGATCCGCACTCGCTGAAGCTGAAGGCGCCGGGCAATGCCGTATGCGCGCAATGCCACCAGCCCGCGAAATTTGACAACGAGAAGCACACCCACCACGCCGCGGGGACACCCGGCGCGGCCTGTGCTTCCTGCCACATGCCGACCACGACCTACATGGTGGTGGACCCGCGGCACGATCATTCGATGCGCGTGCCGCGTCCCGATCTGTCGGTCAAGCTTGGCATCCCCAACGCCTGCAACAACTGCCATGTGAAGCAGACGCCGCAATGGTCTGCCGCAGCCATTCTCCGGTGGAACGGCAAGGTGCCCGAGGGTTACCAGCAGTTTGCCGAGGCACTGCATGCTGGCACGGCCGGCGCGCCCGGTGCCCGCGGCGCACTGCTGGCGTTGGTCGACGACAAGGCGCAACCCGCCATCGTGCGCGCCAGTGCGCTGAATCGCCTGGGCCCCTTGATGTCGCCGACCACGCTGCCTGCCGTGACGCGTGCGCTGAACGACACCGATGCTTCGGTTCGCCTGGCCGCGGTCGAAGTGCTGGCCGGCATGGACGTGCCGACACGCCAACGGTATCTGGCGCGCATGCTGGGTGACCCGGTGCGCGCCGTGCGCATCGAAGCCGCGTATGGCCTGGCGGGACCGGGCGAAGCGGGACTTGCCCCCGATGATCGCGCGCGCTTCGACCGTTCACTGGCGGAGTTTGTCGCGGCGCAGACCTACAATGCCGATCGGCCCGAAGGACGCAGCCGGCTGGCCCAACTGTATTCCCTGCGTGGCAACGCGGAGGCCGCCATCGCCGAGTACCGGAAGGCCATGGACATCGATCCCACTTATGTGCAGGCGTATGCCAATCTCGCCGACCTCTTTCGAGCCCGCGGGGTCGACAGCGAGGCCGAGGCGGTGCTGCGGCAAGGCATGGCCAAGGTTCCCTCCGCAGGCGCGCTGCGGCATGCGCTGGGGTTGGTTTATGTCCGGCAGAAACGCGGCGCCGAGGCGCTGAAGCTGTTCGCCGAGGCCACGAAGCTCGACCCGGGCAACGCCCGCTATGTGTACGTGTACGCGGTGGCGCTCAACGACACCGGCCAGCCGCAGCAGGCCATGAAGGTGCTGGAGGCGGCGCGAAAGCGACATCCGTTTGATCGCGACACGCTGACGGCACTGGCGTTCTACCAGGCGCGGGCGGGGCAGCAGGGTGCGGCGCTTGAAATTGTCCGGCAGTTGCGCGAGCTGGATCCCGAGAACGCGCAGTACGCGCAGATGGCCAGGCAAATCGAAGGTACTGGGTCGCGCTAGCGTATGTTGATTCTTCCGTAGGCGAGGCTTCCGCCTCGCGGGAACAACGCCGCGTCAATCCTGCGAGGCTGAAGCCTCGCCTACGGGATGCAGGCAGCTACACGCTGGCGCACGGGAGACGATCATGGCTGAATCGAGGATGACAACCGCGAGGCATGGGCTCGTGGCCGTGTTGCTGGCCGCGGTGTCACTGCAACACATCGTGGTGCTGGCACAGCCGGCGCCAGCGCCGCCTCCGGGCAGCCCGCCGCGCATCGGCCTTGCCCTCTCGGGCGGTGGCGCGCGCGGCATCGCGCATGTGGGCGTGCTGAAGGTGCTGGACGAAATGCGCATTCCGATCCACTGCGTCACCGGCACCAGCATGGGCGCGATTGTCGGCGGCACCTTCGCGTCGGGCACGCCGCCCGGTCGATTGGAGGAACTGGTGCTGGCCGCCAACTGGAGCGAGATGTTTCGCGACCAGCCGCCGCGCGAGGAGATCTCCATGCGGCGCAAGTCTGACGACTACAAGACGCTGTTTGCACCCGAGTACGGCGTCAAGGATGGTGGCCTGGCGCTGCCGAAGGGGGTCATTGCCGGCGTGTCGATCGAGGCCTTCTTTCGTGTGCTGGCCGAACCGGCGATCGGCATCAGCGATTTCCGCAAGTTGCCCATTCCCTTCGAGGCGATGGCCACTGACATCGAGACCGGTGACTCGGTTGCGTTGAGCAGCGGCAGCGTTGCGCAGGCCATGCGGGCCAGCATGTCGGTGCCCGGCGCCATCTCGCCGGTGGAAATCGATGGACGCCTGCTGGTCGACGGCGGCATCGCCAACAACCTGCCCATCGACCAGGCGCGCAAGCTGTGCGCCGACGTGGTGATCGCGGTCAACATTTCCACGCCGCCGCTGACACGCAAGGAAATCACCTCCGCGTTGTCGGTCGTCGGCCAGCTAGTCAATTTCCTGGGCAAGCAGACGGTGGACCAGCAGTTGAAGAGCATGGGTCCCCGCGATGTGCTGATCGAACCGGTACTGGGCACGATCTCGGCCAGCAGCTTCTCGCGTTCGGCCGATGCCATCCGACTGGGCGAAGACGCCACGCGCAAGCTTGCCGCTTCGCTTGCGCGCTACAGCCTTCCGCCCGAGCAGTACGCTGCGCTTCGCGCAACGCAGGTCGCCGCCAGCAAGCAGCTGGGCACCGTCGACGAGATTCGCTTCGAGGGACTGGAGCGCACCAATCCCGAGGTGCTGCGAGGCTTGTTGCAAAGCAAGGCCGGCGAGCCACTCACCGAAGAGAAGATCAGTGCCGACCTGCGTCGCATCTATGGCCGCGGCGACTTCGAGAGTGTCGACTATCACATCACCGGCGACGGCGGCCCGCGCGCGATGGTGATCACACCCAGGGAAAAATCGTGGGGTGGCGATTACCTGCGCTTCGGCATCGGGCTCGAAAGCGATTTCCAGGGCGACAACGCCTTCAACGTCCTGGTCCAGTATCGCCGCAGCTGGCTCAATCGGCTGGGCGGCGAATGGCTGGCCGAGGTTCAGGTCGGGCAGGACACGCACCTGTTTTCGGAGTTCTACCAGCCGCTCAATGAGGCGGGCGTCTGGTTTGGTTCGCTCTACGGCCAGGTGGGTCAGGCGTCGCGCGGCGTGTTTCTTGGCGACGACAAGGTCGCGCAGTACCTGGTGGGCCTCGCCCGCGTGGGGTTCGATGCCGGCCTGGTCATCGGGACGAAGGGAAGCGTGCGCGCGGGCCTGCAATGGACCGAGATCGACGCGAGGGTCGAGACCGGCGACCCTGTACTGCCCACCGTCCGTGAACTGACGGCCGGTCCGCGCGTGATGTTCAACGTCGATCAACTCGATCATCCGTGGTACCCGCGCGCCGGCTATTCGGCGGGCGGGTCGTTCTACGCGGCCACCACGGCGCTGGGTTCGGCGCTCAACTACCAGCGTCTCGAAGGTCGTGGCAGCATGTCCAGGTCATGGGGGCCGCACACGCTGAGCCTGCACGCCGCCGGCGGATCGGATCTGGGGTCGGGCATGCCGGCGTACGAGTCTTTTGTCCTGGGCGGTCCGCTGCGGTTGTCCGGATTTCGCCTCAATCAGTTCGCAGGCCGCGAATATGCGTTCGGTCGCGCCATGTACTACAACCGCGTGTTTGCATTGCCCGACCTGCTGGGCTCCGGCGTGTATGTCGGCGGCTCCGCGGAAGTGGGAATGATGCGGGACCGCTTCGACAACTTGCCGCTTCCAGGCACGCTCTACTCAGGATCGGTGTTCGTCGGCGCGGATACTTTTGCCGGCCCGCTGTATCTGGGCGCAGGCGTCGGCAACGCTGGCGCGTTCAGTGTGTATCTGCTGCTCGGCGCACCGTGAAAGTATTGATTGCTCCGTAGGCGAGGCTTCAGCCTCGCGTGACGCTGCGCGAGGCTGAAGCCTCGCCTACGGAGCACGCCCTTACAGCGTCTGGCTGACCCGATACAAACCTTCCAGTACCAGGTTGTCATGCTGCTGGTAGGGAATGGACAGCCGCGGCGCCACCGCGCCAGCCGCGCCGCCGGAGATTAGGCAAACCACGTCCGGGGTCGCGCGCGCTTCGAGCGCAAACAGGCGCTCCACGGCGCCTGCCTGCGCGTGCTGGCAACCACTGGCGATCGCGTCCACGGTCTGGGTGGGGTAGGTCAGGAAATCGCCGCCCTGGTCGGGCAGCGCCGCGGTGCCTTCATGCAGCGACCGCAACATCAGGCCCACGCCGGGCATGATCACTCCACCCTTGAACAGGCCATCGGCCGACAGGAAGTCGATCGTGGTGGCGGTGCCACACACGACGACCATCGCCGCGCGTGGTCCCAGCAGATGACGCGCGCCGATCAACGCGGCCCAGCGGTCGCTGCCCAGCTGCGCGGGATTGCGATAGCTGTTGGTGACGCCGCATTGGTTTTCCTGGGGCACCAGCCAGTACGGCGCCGGCGCGTCCGGCCACACTTCGAGCAGTCGGATCGTGGCGGCGCGCACTTTGGATCCGGCGACGTTCGAGATCACGATGCGCGCCGGCGTGGGCAGCTTCATGAACTGGACGGGCAGTGCGGTGATTTCATCGTGCAGCGCGTGCCCCGATTCCATGCGGTCCTCGCGTGCGGTGCCACCGGCCGATGGGCGAAACAGGCCCCACTTCAGGAAAGTGTTGCCGACGTCGATCAACAGGCTGAAATCGCGTTGCTTGGGCATGGCGGGATCGCTTCAGGGCCAATCGACGCGAAGCTTACAGGGGATCGAGCGGAAAGATCGGCCGGGTCAATTTTCGGTACGGGTAGACGACCCTGCCACCGTTGATCACGGCGGCGCATGCCGGCTTCCGTCAGAGGGCAGGCGGCACGAAGGCAGGTCCGCCGGGCTTCAGCCGCAGCCCTGGCCGCAGGCGCGACCATGCGAACATCGTGGGGTCGGCCTTCGCGGGCCCGGGCGCCACCACCACCAGGATTTCCTTTGCGATCGGCTGAAAATCGGCGCGAAAATGCACGGAGCTTTTCAGCGCCATGATGCGTTGCTCCTTTGGCTCGATGCCCACGTGCCGGAACATTTCCTTGTCGGCAGCCTGGCATTTTTTCGACGCCAGCACCACGCGGACGTTGCCGCGCCGCAGGACCGCCATCGGCCCAAGACTCATCCGGAAGCCCTTGAACATCGGACCGGTGCAGGTGAAATTGCCGTCGGCCAGCGCTTCGACCTTGAATTCGCCGGCCAGCGGGACATGACCCGGCACGCCGGAAATCTCGCCCAGCTTGAATGCGGCGGTGTGACCCACGCCCACCGCATGCGCCTGCACCGCGGAGGCGCGATCGATCAGCAGCCCCAGCACCGCGTCGCGCGGGTCGCGCTGCAGCAGCGCCGCCAGCAACCCGGTGGTGTCGCCGTTGCCGCCGGCGCCGGGGTTGTCCTGCGTGTCTGCCAGCACCACCGGCGCGCCGGGCTCGCCGCGTTGCGCGGCGCGCGCGACGGCCGCATCGGGCGCATACAGGTCGAGCGCGAATTCCAGCTCGGCATCGTTCACCGCGTTGGCCAGCGCATCGACGGCTTTCTGCACGCGTGCCTGATCGGGACCGTAGCCGAACACCGCCATCTGGCACTCCGGGAAGTCCGCCATCGGAAATCCGGGCGTGAACGAAAGCTGCGTGTCGTGTTCGCGCTCCAGCTGGTCCAGCAGTTCATACAGGCGCCGGCCGGGTTCGATGAACGTGGATTGCGACGGCAAGCCGGTCAGGAAGTCCAGCGGCCGCATCGCCCGGGCCAATGGCTGCCCTGCCTTCAGCGTGCGTTCCAGCAGCCGGGCCGCCCGCGTGCCGGTGGCGGCCATATCGATATGCGGATAGGTTCGATAGGCATCGAAGCCATCGGCGTGGGCCATCATCGCGCGGGTGACGTTGGCATGCAGGTCGAGGCTCGCCACTACCGGTACCCGCGGCCCGACGATGCGCCGCACGCGCGCCAGCAGTTCGCCTTCACCATCGTCCAGGTGCTCCGTGACCATCGCGCCGTGCAGGTCGAGGTACACGCCATCGAGCGGCGGCGCCGCGGCCAGCCGCTCCAGCATCGCGCCGACGATGCGCTCGAAGGCATCGCGCGTGACCTGCGCCGATGGCGATGCGGCGGCCCATGCGAGTCCCACCGTGCGATGTCCCGCCGCGTGCAGCGCTTCAATCGCGCCGGTGGCCGGAATGTTGGCGCCGCTGAGCCGCGGCGCGATGGCGTCGCCGAATGTCAGCTCCGGCCATCCACCGCCGGCCTCAAACGCCGCATAATCGGCCTTCGACGGCGCAAAGGTGTTGGTTTCGTGCTGGAATCCACCGACGGCGATCAAACCCATGCCTTCCTGCCTCGCTGCATTGAAGAGCGGGGCAGAGTAGCCGTATTCGCGCCACGCCGCAACGATCGCGACAGGAGCTTCGACCAGTGACCGACGCATTGTGGAAATGGGACGCCACCGCGCTGGCGCAGGGCATTCGCGCGCGGAGGATATCGTCGCGCGATGCCGTCGCGTCCTGCATCGAGCGGATGCATGCCGTCAACCCGCAGTTGAATGCCGTCGTATGCGATCTGTCCGACGCCGCGCGCCAGGCCGCCGATGCCGCCGATGCGGCGGTGGCCCGGGGCGACGCGCTGGGCCCACTGCATGGCGTGCCGGTGACGGTCAAGGAGAATATCGACCAGAAGGGCTGCGCCACCGTCAACGGTGTCGCCGCGTTCCGCGACGTGATCGCCGACACCGACAGCCCGGTGGTCGCCAACTGGAAGCGCGCGGGCGCCGTGATCATCGGCCGCACCAACACACCGGCATTCAGCATGCGGCTCGACACCGTCAACGACTATCGCGGCCGCACCTTCAGTCCGTGGTCGCGCACGCACACGCCGGGTGGTTCCAGCGGTGGCGCGTCGGCATCGGTGGCGGCGGGCATCACGCCGCTGGCGCACGGCAACGACATTGCGGGTTCCGTGCGCTATCCGGCCTATTGCACCGGGCTGGCCGGTCTGCGGCCGTCGTTCGGGCGCATCCCGGCGTTCAACGGCACCGCGCAGGTCGAGCGCCCGATCTCCGCGCAACTCATGTCCGTGCAGGGCCCGCTGGCGCGCACGGTGCGCGATGTGCGGCTGGGCTTCGAGACGATGGCCGCGGGCGACGCACGCGACCCCTGGTGGACGCCGGTGCCGCTGGCGTTTCCGCCGGCCAGTGGCCGCGTGCGGGTCGCGGTGGTCACCGCCGCGGAAGATCTGGGTGGCCGGCCGTTATCGGCGCCGGTGGCGGCGGCAATGCAGCAGGCGGCGGCGGCCCTGACCGACGCCGGCTACGACGTCGTCGGTGAACGCACACCAGGTTTCACGCGCGCATTTGAACTGTGGTTTGCGATGCACGTGCCGGAGTTCCGCCACTTTCAGCAAGCCGACTTCGAGCGCCTGGGCGACGAAGGCATCCGCACCGCCATCGCGCTGATGTACGCCAATGTGCCCGAGATCGGTCCGGAGGCGCATCTCAAGGCGCTGGCCGAGCGCACGCGGCTGATACGCGAGTGGAACCATTTTCTCGCCCGGATACCGCTGGTGCTGGCGCCGATCTGCACCGAACTGCCCTATGTGCACGGGTTCGATCTCGAAAGTGCGGCGCGTACGCGGCAGGTCTGGGAGGAATGCGCGACGCTGATGGCGATTCCAGTGCTTGGCCTGCCCGCCATGGCCATCCCCACCGGGGTGTCCGGCGGCCTGCCCGTGGGTGTCCAGATCGTGGGCGCGCGATTCCGCGAGGACATGACGCTGGCGGCCGCCGCGGCCATCGAAGCGCGTTGCATGCGCATCACGCCGATCGATCCAAAGGCGTGATCGGCCGCTGCCGCATTGCGCGAACCAGCCTACATTCGTAAGGCCATCGGCTGGACCCATCGCCAGTTCGCGTATGCTGACAGGGAGGCAGTGCAGGCGTTCCTGCAAAGGGAGCGCGCAAGGTTGTCGCCGCTGCCGTTGCGCGAAGCAGGGAAACACCTGCCGCTGCCGAATGCCGGCCAGGCCAAGGAGGGAACCGCACCATGAACGTCTACGGCATCACCAATTGCGACACTGTGAAGGAAGCCCGTGCGTGGCTGTCCGAGCGCGGAGTCTCGCATCGCTTTGTCGATTTCAAGAAGGTCCCACCCACGCGCGACCAGCTTGCGGCGTGGTGTGCCGCCGCCGGATGGCAGACGCTGCTCAACCGGCGCGGCACCACGTGGAAGAAGATGGAACCCGAAGCGCAGGCCAAGGTCGTCGATACGCCGACGGCGATTGCCTTGATGGTGGCCAATCCCACCGCGATTCGCCGGCCGGTAGTCGAGTCCGAGGCAGGGATCCTGGTCGGGTTCGAAAAAGGGGAGTGGGACCGCACGTTCCCGGGCTGATGCCGCCCGGCTTGAAATCAGCCAACATCAAAGTACGCACCTGCTTCGCGGTGTTGGCCAAAGCGTAAAATGTCGGTCTCTGGTTCCTGGCGCCCACACCGAATCATGGCCGGCAACACGCCTCGCTCCGTTTTCTTCAGCATCATCGGCATCCTGTTCGCTGGCGGCTGTGGCGGCATCGCGGGCTGGGGCCTGTCGTCGGCACTGGCGTTGACCGGCGTGACCGCTGCACTGGTGGCGGCCGGCGTCGGCATGGTGGTCGCCACCGGCACCTGGGTGGCATTGACCGTATTGCTGGACAAGGCGGGTCTGCTGCGGTGAAGTCCGAGGTGATCGACAGCGTGGCGGATGCGCTGATGGCGGCCGAGCGCCATGGCTCGATGCTGGCGCCGGTCACCGAATGGCTGCCTGGTTTCGACGTCGCGTCGGCCTATGCCGTGCTCGATGTCATCGAGGCACGGCGGCGCGCGGCGGGATGGGTGCCCGTGGGGCGCAAGATCGGCTTCACCAATCGAACGATCTGGCCGCGCTACGGCGTCGACCAGCCGATGTGGGCGCACACCTGGCGGCAAACGGTTCACTTTGCCCACGAGGGCCGCGCAAGCCTTGCTGTCTCGCGTTTCGTGCAGCCCCGGATCGAGCCGGAAGTCGTGTTCGGCATTTCCGGCCCGGTGCCCGCGACTGATGACGCGGAGGCGATCCTGCGTGCCGTCGACTGGATGGCCGCGGGATTCGAGATCGTGCAATCGCATTTCCCGGACTGGAAATTCAAGGTGCCCGATTGCACCGCGGCCTTTGGCCTGCACGCCGCATTGGTTGTGGGGACGCCGGTGCGCGTGACGGAGGCCAACCGCAATGCACTGGCGCGATCGCTGCCGACGTTCGAGGTCACGCTGCGCAAGGGCGACACCGTGGTCGAGCGCGGCATCGGTGCCAATGTCCTTGGCAGTCCCACGCTGGCGCTGGCGCACCTTGCCCGGGTACTTGCCGCGCGGCCGACCGCGCCGCCGCTGGTCGCCGGCGAGTTGGTGACGACGGGTACCATCACCGACGCATGGCCAGTGGCGGCGGGTGACGTTTTCCGCAGCGACTACGGGAATCTTGGCCTGCCTGGGCTCGAACTGACACTCATGTGATCACGCCACCGAATTTCGGTACAATCGCGTCTTTTTTCCTGACGCCGCGTGTGGCGCGATTTCAACCAAAGGTGTTTTTCATGAACAAGCAACTCCTCACCGCCGTGATTCCGTTCCTGCTGGCCGCGTGTGCCTCGACCGATCCGACGCCAGCCAGTGCATCGCGCGAAGAACGCGCATATCGTACCGGCAGCAACCTGCCGGTGCGTGATCCCGTATCGTCGTCGCCCACCACGGTTGCCGCTCCGCCGGAGGCGCGCACGGGCACGCCGGCAGCACGCACCAACTAAAAACGAGAAAAAGGGGTCAGGGTCGAATTAATGAAAAAGGGGTCAGGTTCGAATTTGTCGCCGGTAACTGCGCTGCGAATCGAACATTGCTTGCGATAAATTCGAGCCTGACTCCTTTATTCTTAATTTGAGCCTGACCCCTTTATTAATTCGACCCTGACCCCTTTTTCACACGGCTTCGGCCACAACCACGTAGCGCAGCGGGCCGCCGGGGTTGAGGGACTCGAACGGATAGCAGGTCACCAGCGTGAGCGTGGGCCGCACAGTGTCGCGTGGCAGGCTGAGCGCGCGATGGTCGGCCACGTAGGTCGCCTTGATGCGGAAATGTCGGCGCCCGCCATCCGCGCGCTCGATGACCATGTCGTCGCCGGGCGCCACGTTTTGCAGGAACCGGAAGTGCGTGTCGCGGTGCGCGGTGATCACCGCGTTGCCCGGGTCGCCCGGCGTGGCCGACCCGTCGAGATGACCGGGTCCGAACGCCAGCGTGCGCCCGGAGGCACCCGCAAGCACCAGCACATCGGCATTGCGCGTGGGCACGATCAGGCGGGCCACCGGATGCGTATCCGCCCACGGCCAGGGACGCGCCGGGATCCCGGTGTCGCGGGTTCGCTCCCATGCAGATTGCAGCAGCACCTGCGCCAGTTGCGCCTTCGCATAGAGGTAAGCGCCGTGGCCGAAGCTCATGCTGCCGGCCACCGCGAGCACGCCGGCAACCAGCACCAGCAGCGCGCTCCGTAATCGCATCGGACGCGGGCATGGCGCAGCAACCGCGCAACCACCGCCGATCGGGGAAGACTCACCTGGGCAGAAACGAAATCCGATGCCGGGGGCCGCGGCGCGCATCCAGTTGCGCGACGGCTCCCCGTTGCGGGCGAAAGGTCCTCCCCGATCGACGACGGTAGTCATGGTGCGAGCCTCCAGAAATCGTGCGTTCAGCAGCCGGTGCCGTGCAGCGCGGCTACCGGGGCGTTCATGCCGGGTTGCGCCTTCGAGGAAAGCAGCAGGTAGACCGCCCAGCTGTTGTTGCCGCCGACCTGCACGATGAAATCGGGCCGGCCGCTCGCATCGACCCGTGCGCGTGTCAGCATGGCCTTGCGCGTCCCCTTTTCCAGCACCATCCAGCCATCCACCGGAACCGTCGTCAGGTCGAAGCTCCATGACCCGACGTCGTTGTAGCTTCCGGGCATCAGGATCATCGCGCTGCCGACGGAATCACCGTTCACCACGTCCTGCGCGGACGCATCGTCGGGTAACGCCATCGTTGCGCACGCGACGAAGGCCGCCGCCGCCATCCACCCGCGAACGCGTGCCTGCCGAACCATCACTGCTGCCGCCATCAGCACCAGTGCACCGAGCAGCAGCTGCAATTCCATTGAAGTCGCGGTGCGCGGCAGCTGGTCGAAGCCGGTCAGGCCTTCGGGCACGTTGCCGTTGATCGCCGACATGATGCCGTTCACGCCAAGCGGTTTGGTCGGAGTGACGTCGACAGCGACCAGGCTCGTGTATTTGCTGACGAGATGGTGCGTGAGCGCGACGTCGAGCACCGCGGCGCGGATCTGCTCCTCGGGCGTACCATTGCGGCCGGCGTCCATGAGGGAACTGATCTTGGCGCGGGCCCACAGCACGCCGACACCTGCATGGGGCACCTGGTCAGTGACGGGAAGCAGCGTGCCCCACATCGCGCCCGCGCGGCGTCCGGCGAGAGCAACGTTGCCCGTGACAGCACTCACGTTGTACTGCGCGGTCACGACCACCGGCTCGCCGGCATAGAGATCGGGCATCACCTTGGGCCAGACGTCGGCACCCGCGGGCCAGTCCACTGTGATGTCGGTCAACGCCGGTTGCTCCAGTTTGCGGAACAGCGCGGTCATCTTCGCTTTGACTTCGCGCACGTCGCCGATGTAGGTGAAAGTGCCGCGGCCGAATTGCGCGGCGCGCGTCATGAAGAACGTGTTGGGCGCAGGGCCGATGCCAATGGTGAACAGGCGCCGATCGCCGATGCGGTCGTGGATGAGCTTGAGGATTGCGTCCTAGTTACCCACCGAGCCGTCGGTCAGGAAGACGACCTGGCGCAGCATCGTTGCCGGCGTATCCACGTCCAGCGCCAGCTTCAACGCCGGCAGCATTTCGGTGCCGCCGCGGGCGACAAGCCTGCTGACGAAATGGCGCGCTTGTTGCAGCGTGGCCGGGTCGACCGGCATCGGCGCGCGGAACAGTGGCGTTGCAACAGAATTGAATTCGATCACGTTGAATCGATCACCGGGCTGCAGGCGGTCCAGCGCCATCGACAACCCTTCGCGGGCCTGCGTCATCGATACGCCTTCCATCGAGCCCGACGTGTCGATGATGTAGGTGATCTCGCGCGGGGCGCGGGGACCGTCGGCGGCCGGTGTGGACGGCGGCAGCGCCATCAGCAGCGCATAGGTCTTGCCGCCCTTGGTCTCGGTGAAGAATGCTGCGCCGGGCGCGGAACCCACATCCGGCGTCCACGAAAGCTCGAAGTCGCGCGCGGCCGGAACCGGACCTTCCGCCAGCGTGAGGCGATAGCGATGACCCGGCTTCTCCTCGATTTTCATCGGGTGGTAAACACTGATGAGTCGCGAGAGATCAAAGCCTGCGTCGAGGTCGATCGTGATGGTCACCGGATTGACGTAGCCCTCGCTGCGATTGGCGACGGGGGGCGTGATGCGATCGGCATCGAGTACCTGCTGCGTGGCGGCGGACCAGCCGAGACCAGGCACGCCACCCGCCACCGGCGTGCCGGGGATATAGCGCGGCGTGATCGCCATTGGAAAGCGCAGGCTGAACGAACCTTCGTCGTAGCGCAGCGTCTCCTGGTATTCGATCGCCACGACGATTTCCTCGTTCGGGCCGATGTTGGCCACACTGGTCGTGAACATGTTCGGCCGTTCCTGCTCGATCAGCGTGGTCTTGCGGCCTTCGCCCTTCGCGGCCTCGTAGGTGCGGCGCGCCTCATTGCGCTCCTTGATCAGGCCCTCGATGACGCGCTCGCCGATCTGCATGTTTAGGTGGTCGACCGCGGCCTTCTCGGGCAGCGGAAACACATAGACCCCCTCGCGCCATTCCGCGGTCGGGTTGGCAAAGCGCTGCCTGACCTGAACGCGGGCGGTCATCCCCGTGATGTCCATGTGCACGTCGGTGAAAAGCAGCGGCGCGTTGACCTGGCCGCCGTTGCCGTCCTGCAGTCGCAGTCCGCCGTTGTCGGAGGGAGGCGCCGCAGCGGCAGCCTGGGTCGAGACGATGAACACCGCCAGCGCGAGCACCAGGCTCACGAACAATCCCGCCACCAGGCTGTCGACCACCAGCCGGCCAAGTTCGCGCCATTCGCGACGCAAGAAGACACTGCCGCTCATCCGCTCCACGTTTGCCATCGCCGTTCCCCGTTCCTTCGATTCAGCGCCGGCGGTGGCTGGGCTTCACCGAAGGTGCCCGCCGGCAACACACCCTCGATGGAGTGCATTACGCGGGCGCAAAGCGGCGCACGACCGGTGCAAAAGGGGCGAAGTGAAGGTCAAATGTGGCAAACCTGGGGCAGAAGTGACGGTTCGCCTGCGTCTGTAGGCGAGGCTTCACAGAAGCGCAAGGATTGCCACGATTTAGCCTCTCATACAGACGATTGCGAACCTCCTCGTCGGCGAATCGGGTGCGAAATTAGAGCGAAAGTTCGAGACTTTAGGGCCGGGCGGGACCCTGTAGCCCCCCGCGC
>JANNKR010000049.1:0-7639 GCA_031396395.1 Betaproteobacteria bacterium | reverse complement strand
GTACGTCGAAGGTAGGGCCTTGGCCGCCTACGGTCCCAGCCTCGGGGCTCAGGCACGGCACGCAGCTGTCTATGTAGACAGAATCCTCAAAGGTGCGAAAGCCGCGGATCTCCCTGTCGAGCAGCCAAGACAGTACCGGCTGATCGTCAACCTGCGCGCCGCCGGAGCTCTTGGCCTCAACCTGCCGTCGTCGCTCGTGATGCGG
This sequence comes from Betaproteobacteria bacterium, assembly GCA_031396395.1. Taxonomy (GTDB): domain Bacteria; phylum Pseudomonadota; class Gammaproteobacteria; order Burkholderiales; family Casimicrobiaceae; genus VBCG01. The sequence goes on along the minus strand of JANNKR010000049.1, from coordinate 7,434 downwards.
GCGGACGAGGTGATCCAGTAACGGTCGCTGAACGCTCTGTACGTTTGCGGTCTGAATGACTGGTGTTGGCGATCACTGAGATCGCAAACGTCCGCTCCCGCGAGCTCTGATCGACGCCAACGGGTCGAAAGCGGACCATCTTTACCCTTGCGCACCCCTACCTGGCCAACCACCCCCCATCAACCGGCAACACCACCCCATTAACGTAATCCGCAGCACCGGAAGCCAAAAACACCACCGCGCGGCCGGTGACATCCAACAGCGGACTGGCCACCGCCATGGATCAGCGCAGCGCGGACATCGGCAGCATGTCCATATCGTCGAAGTCCTGGTTGTCGCCGGCCATGGCCCACACGAACGAATAGTTGGTGGTGCCGGCACCACTGTGAATGGACCAGCTGGGCGACATCACCGCCTGTTCGTTGGCCACGACGATGTGCCGCGTTTCCGCAGGTTCACCCATCATGTGGAATATGCGCGCGTCGGGCCCAAGGTTGAAGTAGCAATACACCTCGCAGCGGCGGTCGTGCAGATGCGTTGGCATCGTGTTCCAGATGCTGCCGGGTTCGAGCACCGTGTAGCCCATCACCAGCTGGCACGACGTGACGATCTCGGGATGGATCACCTGGTGGATGGTGCGGACGTTGGCGGTCTCACGCGTGCCCAGTGGAATCTTCTTCGCATCGGCGCGCGCGATCTTCTTCGTGGCGTGCGTGGCATGCGCCGGCGCGCTCAGCAGATAGAACTTGGCCGGCGTGGCGGCGCTTACACTCTCGAAGCTCACGTCTAGCGCGCCGCGCGCGATATACAGCGCGTCGAGGTGATCGACCGCGAAGGTCTCTCCGTCGACGCTCACGCGGCCTGCGCCGCCAAGATTGATGACACCCAGCTCGCGGCGGCGGAGGAATTTGTCGGCGCCGATCGGCTTCAAGGCCTCCAGCGGCAACGGTGTTGCCACCGGCATCGCGCCGCCAACGACCATGCGGTCGACGTGGCTGTAGGTGAGCATCACGCGGTCGGGCCGGAACAGCACGTCCAGCAGGAAGTGCCGGCGCAGCTCGCCGGTGGTGTAGGTCTTCGCGTCGTCGGGGTGGCTGGTGTGGCGCACGTCGACGGAGGTGCGGCCGTCCAGCGAGACATAGGTACCCTTGGCGTCCGCGGGGGTGGTGGTGGGTGCGTTCATGGGTGCAGGTCCTCCGTCATCATTCGGTCAGCCAGCCGGGCAGTCTATACAATTTCGGAGTCAGGACACTAGCGAACCTGCGCGATGGATTTGAGACCATGGGGGAGACACTTATGATGAATGCGACACGCGCCGACGCGGCTGCCATTGTTGGCATTGCGCTGACGCACGTCCGCATCAGCCCCAAGACCATCTGGCTCTTCGTGCAGGTCACCGACGCGTCGCGCAGCGTGGGCACGGGCGAGGCGACACTGCAGCGCGAGGAAGCGGCAGTCGCCGCTGCAATCGCGCAACTTGCACCGATGTTGCTGGGCCGCCCGGCGGAGCCGCGCGCACTGGCGCACGTCGCTTTGCAAGGACAAACGCGCGTGTTCGGGGCCGCCGTGTCCGCGCTCGATCACGCGCTGTGGGATCTCGCCGGGCAGCGCGCGCAACAATCCGTGGCACGGCTGCTTGGCGCATCAAGAAGTGAGATCGAGCTCTATGCGAATGTGAATCGCGGCTTGCCGACGCGCGAGCCGGTGGCGTTTGCCCATGCGGCGCGCACGGTCGTTGCCGCCGGCTTCCGCGCGGTCAAGATCGCGCCGTTCGACGAGATCGATACCTTTGGCCGCTGGGGCTCGCCCATTGCACCGACGCTGCAACGACTGGAGCCGGGACTCGCGCGCATTGCCGCAACGCGCGTCGCCGTCGGCCCCGAGGTCGACCTGATGGTCGATTGCCACTGGCGCTTCGACGAGGCCTGGGCGCAGCGCGTGATCGACGCGTGCGTGGCCTTCAAGCTGTACTGGGTCGAGTGCCCGATTCCGGAGGACGACGCCAACCTGCCCGCATTGAAGCGCTTGCGCGCCCGCACGCACGCGCACGGCATGCGGCTGGCCGGCGGCGAGGACGGCGTGGGCCGCGATGCCTTCACGCCGTTCCTGACGGCGGGCGCCTATGACGTGCTGATGCCGGACATCAAGTACGTTGGCGGGTTTGCGGAAATGCGCGCGGTCGCGACGATGGCTGCGCAGCACGGCGTGGCGATCGCGCCACACAATCCCACGGGTCCCGTGGCGCATATGGCAAGCGTGCATGCGTGCGCGGGGCTCGAGGGCTTCACGCGCCTCGAATTGCAGTACGACGAGTCGCCGCTGTTCGATACGCTGGTGAACCCGCCAGCGCCTGTCCCTGTGGCCGGACGCGTGGCGGTGCCGAACCGACCGGGCCTGGGTGCGGCACTCGCGCCGGACGTCGTTGCTGGCCATGCGATCGGCCGCGACGCATGGGGCGATGCCTAGCGTCCCGGGACGGCACCGCGCGGGTGGCAGATGAAGCCGGGTTGGGCCGGCCCTGGGCCGGATTCATACCGCGATTTGCCGGTTTCATCGCATCGCGTTTGACGCGACCGGGGCCACGCCAAAGACTCCGCTTCGTGGCGAACCTGGCGGCGAATCCATCGCCCCACCGCCGCCCGAGGGGAGAACCGGCCATGACGAACGTGCGTACAGCATCGCAGAAATTCGTTGCCGCGACCTGCGGCTGCCTCTTGCTGGTTGCCTGCGGCGGGGGTGACGACTCGAACGAGCCGGTCGACGTGCCGGTGACGATCGTAGTGACCGGACCCACCGCGGTGTCCTACTGGAACGAGGTCGCCACCGCCACGATCAACGTGCCGGCGGCCGCCTCCGGCACGCCGGAGGAACAGCGACCGAATACCTCAGTCGATCTCGCCACCGTGCACGTGGCGATCTACGACGCGGTGATCGCCATCGCCGGCACGCACCGGCCCTACGCCGTGACGCCGACCTCCGCCACGAGCGGCGCGATGCAGGAAGCCGCCGTCGCGGCGGCGGCGTATCGGGTGTTGCTGGGTCTGTTCCCGAACCGCAGCGCGCAATACCAATCCGCCTACGACACCTTCGTTGCGAACTTGCCGGCCGGTGCGGCCAGGACGCAGGGCCTGGCCGTGGGCGCCGAGGTTGCAGCCGGCATCCTGGCGTTGCGGGCCAATGATGGGCGCTCCGTCGCACTGGCAGCTTACGTACCCGGAACCGAGCCCGGCCAGTTCCGGGGAGTCAATCCGATCGGAAGGCCGAACCCGCATATCAAACCCTTCGCGCTGACCACCCTTGCGCAGTTTCGTGCGCCCGGCCCGCCGGCACTGGCCAGTGCCGCCTACGCCGCCGATGTCAATGAGACCAAGGCACTGGGTTCGGCCACGAGCACCGTGCGCACCGCCGAACAGACCGAGATAGCGCGCTTCAATACCGAGTCCCCCGCCACCTTCCAGCCGCGCAACATGCGCAGCTTTGCGATGACGAGCCGCAGTACTGCCGAGCACGCCCGCCTGATGGCGATGGTCTTCGTAACGCAGGCGGACGCGGGCAACGCCTGCTTCGAGACCAAATATCACTACCAGTTCTGGCGGCCGTCCAGCGCGATCACGCTGGCCCATACCGACGGCAACGACGCCACCGTGGTCGACGCGGCCTGGACGCCGGTCGTGGCCACGCCGAATCATCCCGAGTATCCCGCTGCCCACGCCTGCATCACCAGCGCGATGGCGGAGGTACTGCGCGCGTACTACGGCACGCCCAATGTCACCTTCGAGTACACCAGCACCGTTACGGGCACCACTCGCAAGTTCACGAACACCGCGAGCCTTGTCGACGAAACCGAGATAGCGCGCATCGCCGGCGGCATGCATTTCCGCACCTCCACCGTGCACGGCGCGGCGCTGGGCAAGAGCGTGGCGAACTGGGTGACCGCGCGCAACTTTCAACCCCGCTGAGGTCAGGACCGCGCAACGCCCGCGTCGGCAAGTCGCGGGCGCCGGTCCGGGGGAGTGCGTCGAGTCAGGTTGAACCGCTGCGCGCGGCTGGTCGAGACGTGACTATTGCGCCTCCAGCTGCGCCGCGGCGCCGGCGATCAAGGCCTTGAAGCGCGGATCGTCGCGGATGGGGTCGAGATCGGTGTCAGTCCGCCACCAGATGAGACGGCGCACGTTGACGTCGCGCATCACCGGCGTCAGCAGTTCGATGGCTGCGTCGAAGTCGCCCAGCGACACCATCGAGCATCCCAGGTTGTAGCGCAGGTTGGAATTGTCGGGGTCGAGCAGCATCGCGCGCGCGGCCCACTCCTTGGCGCGTTCGACTTCGCCCATCGCCAGCAACGCGCTCACGCCCCAACCCATCGCCAGGCTGTGATCGGGTTCGGCGACGATGGCCTTTTCGATGCGCACGAGATTGCGCCGGGCGGTGGCCTTCGCCGCTTCGGAGTCACCCTTGGCCCGATGCGCTGCCAGGCACATCCCCAGCGCCCAGAAGTCCGACTCGATGGCGGTGGCGGCGCCCTCGAGGCACGCGATGGCCTCGTCCCAGCGATGCATCATCAGGAGGCTCCTCGCCGCCGCGGCATTGACTTCGTAGGCGTCCGGATCGAGTCGCAGCGCCAGTTCAAGCTCGGCCCACGCCTCGTCCAGCTTGCCGTCATCCGCCAGCACGCGCCCCTTGGCCGCATGCGCTTCGGCGAGATCCGGCTCCAGCGCCAGGGCACGCAGCGCGGCCTCCCAACCGGTCTCGCCGATACCACCGTCGACCAGCAGACGCATGTTGGATTGGCAAAGGGCCAGCAGTGCCCAGGCCCGCGCATAACCGGGATCGAGCTCCACGGCCCGCTTGCAGAAGCGCACGGTGATTTCGCGATGTCGCGAATTGCCCGTGGCATTGTATTGCCGCGCCATCAGGTAGAGCTTGTAGGCTTCCGGATTGGTGGTGGCGCGATGCTCGATGGCTTTCTTTTCCGCCGGTAGCAGCCGCAACTTCAGCGCGCCGACGATGGCCTGCGAGATCTCGTCCTGCAGCGCGAAGATGTCGTTCAAGTCGCGGTCGTAGCGCTCGGCCCACAGGTGGCTGTCGGTGGCGCCTTCGATCAGTTGCGCGGTGATGCGCACGCGGTTGCCCGCCTTGCGCACGCTGCCTTCGAGCACATGGCTGACCTTCAGCTGGCGCGCCACCTGGGCCAGGTCGACGTGCTTGCCTTTGAACGTGAACGACGTGTTGCGCGAGACCACGGAGAGCGCGGACACCTTGCACAGGTCGGTGATGATGTCCTCGGTGATGCCATCCGAGAAGTATTCCTGCTCGGGGTCGCCGCTCATGTTGGCGAAGGGCAGCACGCAGATGGACAGGCTTTGCGGCGCGTCCGTGGCGCGCGCGGTCCCGGCCGTGATGGCTGCAGCAGGGGCATGCAGGACGAAAACGTGCACCGGCCGCTGGAGGCCCTTGACCGTGTGCTGGCCCACGTCCTCGAAGACGCACGCTACCTTGCCGGTCACGTGATCGCGCACGGTGGCCGACAGCGCGATGCCGCCGGCCGGCGCGAGCGTCTGCAGCCGCGCCGCCACGTTGACACCTTCGCCATAGATGTCATCACCCTCGACGATCACGTCACCCAGGTTGATGCCGATGCGGTAGCGCAGGCGCGCGTCGTCCGCGCGCTCGGGTTCGGCGTCGGCGGTGGCTTGCTGCAGCGCCAGCGCGCAGTTGACGGCCGCGGTGACGCTCGCAAATTCCACCAGCGCGCCATCGCCCATCAGCTTGACCAGGCGGCCACCATGGGCCAGCACGCAGGGATCGAACACCGCGCTGCGGTTGACCTTGAGCCGCTGCAGCGTGCCGGCCTCGTCGGCCTCCATCAGGCCGGAGTAGCCGACGATGTCGGCCGCCAGGATCGCGGTCAGGCGGCGTTGCATCGAGAGACTCGAAAACGCGGATGGGTCACCTTGCGGACTCCAGGCGGTGGCTGCTTTTGGTGGAGCCCGAGTATTGAGGGTTCGGCCGGGAGGGTCAACCCGTGTTCTGCGTTCGACGCGCCGCCGCACCGGCCGCTGCGGCTGAAGACGCCCGCCGTGCGGTCATGAAGGATGGTTGCACCTGCGACCTGGCATCGCCCGGGACGCGGCGTGCCGTCAGGGGCGTGCGTTGTTCTCCAGCGCGTTCTGCACTGCAGTGGCAAAGGCGCGCGTTCCCAGCGGCCCACCAAGGTCGGCGGTGCGCTTGGCGGGATCCTCGAGGACCCGGTCCACCGCAGCGTCGATGGCGTGCGACGCGGCGAGCAGGCGCGCATCGCTGCGCCGTTCGCCAAGCCACGCCAGCAGCATCGACGCGGAAAGCACGAGCGACGTCGGGTTCGCGCGGTCCTGCCCGGCGATATCGGGTGCCGAACCGTGCTGCGCCTGCGCAGCGCACATCGTTTCTCCGGCATTGATGGCGCCCGCAAGCCCAAGGCTGCCCGAGAGTTCGGAGGCCAGGTCGGAGAGGATGTCGGCATAGAAGTTGGTCGCGACGATGACGTCAAAGCGTGCCGGGTGGCGCACCAGTCGTGCCGCCATGGCATCGACGATGACTTCCTCGAGGACGACGTCGGGAAACTCGGCCGCCACCTTGCGGACCTCCCGCAGAAAGAGACCATCGGTCAGGATGAAGTTGTTGGCCTTGTGCACGGCCGTCACCAGCTTGCGGCGGCGGCGCGCATGCGCGAAGGCGCGCCGCGCAATGCGCTCGCACGCGTGCGCGGTGATCTTGCGCAATGACATCGCGATGTCGGGGGTGGGCATGAATTCGCCGTTGCCCACTGCCATGTTGCGATCGGGATAGAAGCCCTCGGTGCATTCGCGCACGATCAACAGGTCCATCGGCTCGCGCGTGTGTCCGATACCCGGGCGCGAGCGCGCCGGACGGAGGTTTTCGTACAGATCGAGCTTCACGCGAAATGCTGCCGAGACGTTGACGCCGCCGGCGTCACGAGCCGGATAGTCGAGATGCGAGATCGGACCCAACAGGATGCCGTCGACCTCGCGTGCGCGGGCCAGGACGCGCTCGGGCAGCGTCGTGCCCTCCGCGTGCAGGGCCTCGAACCCGATGCGATCATGTTCGAAGATGAGACCGAGCCCATGCATCCGATCGGCAGTCTCGAGCACCGCCAACGTTGCGGCGGTGATCTCGGGACCGATGCCGTCGCCTGGGAGCACCAGCAAGCGCAGAGGCGCCGTCGGACTCACGGTGTGCCGTCGGGGCCGCGGTGAACAACGCGGCGCAATGAGTGATCGGGTTTCATTCCAGCTTGATCCCGGCTTTGCGGATCACGGCGCCATAGCGCGCGAGCTCGGACTTAACGAACGCGTCGAACTCGTCGGGTGGCATCCCCCCAGGCTCGGCATTGAGCGCCTTCAGGCGTTCGGCGACGTCGGGCAACTTCAGGATCGC
>JANNKR010000329.1:0-2642 GCA_031396395.1 Betaproteobacteria bacterium | reverse complement strand
GAACCCGAACGAATGCGCGCAACTCGAGGCGGAGGCCGGCAATGCGTGGATACTCGAGAACCGTGACGTGTTTCGCGTCGACCTCCCCGACATCGAGACAGGTGCGTGTGCACTGGGACGGGCACCCGTGTATCGGCTCTGGAACGGGCGCACGGACTCCGGCCACCACCTGACGATCGACCGGACGCTGCGGGATCGCCTTCTCGCGCGTGGGTACGTTGCCGAAGGCTGGGGGCCGGAGGGTGTGGCCATGTGCGCAGCGCCATGATTCGGAGGAGGAGAATACCAATGCATTTCATTGTCGGCCTTTTCCACACCACGCGGCGGGCGTGTTGCATCGTCGCGCTGGGTTTCACCGTATCGGTGTTTGCCCAGGGGACGCCGCCCATTTCGCAGTACTTTCCTGATTTCGTGACATCCAACGCGACTCCGTGGCTGCAACCCGACGGCAGAGTCGTCTACGCCGGCGGTGCCGGAAATCGGTACGCGATGCATGCGCTGGCCGTCGTTCGATTCAATGCGGACGGTACGCCTGACCACACCTTCGGCACTGGAGGCATGGTGCGGCTTACTGCGTTGGGTGCGACCGAGTCCGCCAACGTGGTCATCGGGCAGGTGGACGGAAAGCTGTTGGTGGGCGGCAATGTGATTGACCCTGCGAGCCAATGTTACTTGCCCTATTTTGAGTGCAGAAGCTTCATTGCCATGTTTCGTGTGCATGTCGATGGCAGTCGCGATGTCAACTTCAATGGCAACGGCCGCCTCTTGCTCAGCGTGTACGAAGCCAATAGTGATGGTGACTATGACCAGTTCCTGTCGGGGTTGGTCGCGCAAACTGATGGATCCATCGAGCTTGTTAGTTTCGACGCCGTCGTGGCACGTGTGCTGGCGGGTGGTCAGGTGCATCCAAGGTTGGGGGATTACTTCGCCCATGAAGTGAAAGGCACATTTGCCATCGACTTCTACAATCGACGGCTTGATCACTTCTTTGTCTCGGCCGATGTGTCCGAGATCGCGACGCTCAATCGCGATCCGGCCACCGGATGGCAATGGGCAGGGGGCGGATTCAACGTTCATCCCGCCGGATCAAGTGCCGTCAACACGGTGCCGGTGTGCCGATTCTATGGATTGCCGGAGGCCGGCCCCGATTCCCATTTCATCAGCGCAAACGCCGCTGAATGCGCTAGCCTCGAAAGCGCCGGCGGCGCCAAGTGGGTCCTGGAAAGCCGCGAGGTCTTTCGCGTCGAGCTGCCGGATCCAGTAACCGGAGAATGCGCGGTCGGGCGTTCAGCGCGTGTCTTTCGATTGTGGAATGGCCGCGCGGACTCGAATCACCATTTCACGACCAGCAAGGCGCTTCGCGACCGGTTTGTCGCGGCGTCGGGATACGTCGCCGAGGGCTGGGGGCAGCATGGAGTTGCGATGTGCGCGACTCGCTGACGCTCGACCGACCAGCGTGTGTCGGGACCGCATGGTCGAGCGCAACGAATCGAGTCCGCGCTGCGCGACTCGACGCTTGCACCGTCTCGCGCTAGGATGTTCGTTCCAAATTGCGGCCCGCCCAGTCATCCTGTCTTCGCGGTCACAGGAGCCACCGTCTTGTCGTCACTCGCGCTAGCCACGCCGCTGCCGATCGATACCCGGACATCGGCCGCATTGCCGGTTGCCGCCGGTCGGCGGCTGTCATTGGTAACGGCCCTGCGGTGGGCGGTGGTGGTCGCCATCTTCATGTCCACGCAGTACCTGTTCCAGCCGTTTGTCTGGACGCATTGGCCGGTGGACGAGGTACTCCGGGGTTGGCTGGAGGTTGCGCGCGACCGCATCGTGGTGGCGTCGATGATCGCCGTCGCGCTGGCACTGGCCACGCGCCTACCTGCGCGGTCGCTTGCCGGACGCACGTTCCTCATCGGCTTGGCCATCGTCGGTGGCGCCGTCGTGGGTGAGGCGGCCTTGCTTGGTGCCGGGTTTTCCGGCGCCCGCGCCGACCTGCCGTCAGCACTCGGACGCATCGCGCAGTGGATCGGCCTGGCGCTGTGCGTCGCGGCGATGTACTTCCTGTGGATCCGCAACAACGAGGCCCGTGCCGCGGGGCGCGCGATCGAACTCCAGCGCTCGACAGCGGAAGACCAGTTGGTGCAAACCGAACTGCAGTCGCTGCGGCATCAGATTGAGCCACACTTTCTTTTCAATACGCTGGCGACGATCCGCCGACTGCACGAGATCGAGCCCGCGAGTGGCGCCCAACTGTTGCGCCATCTGCTCGACTATCTAGTATCGACGATGCCTGGTTCCGGTGACCGCGCGACATTAGGCGACGAGGTGGACCTGGTGCGCAGCTATCTCGCGATCGTGGCGATGCGCATGTCCGGGCGACTTGCAGTGACCTTTGATATCCCGGACTCGCTGCGTGACCATGCCTGCCCGCCGCTCACGTTGGCAACACTAGTCGAGAATGCGGTGAAGCACGGCATCACGCCGGCGCCCGATGGAGGCACCATCACGGTCAGCGCGCGCTGCGATGCCGACGCGCTGGAGTTGGCGCTGCCAACGCCGGGCGTCTCCTCACCCGCGACGAAATCATCGACTACCTCTGGGGCACCGACTACGCCGCCGAGAGCAACGTCGTCGACCGGCACGTCCGC
>JANNKR010000295.1:0-27739 GCA_031396395.1 Betaproteobacteria bacterium | reverse complement strand
GCCGATGCTGAGCTCCTTCCAGCCGTTGGCGTTGCCAGGCTGCTTGCGCGTCCACTCCGACGCGTAGAGCACAAGCACATTCCAGTTGCTGGCGGACTTGAGTTCCTGGATTTTCCCCGCGAAGTACGCGCCCGGGTCATCTTCCTTCGTCGACCGGACCGGACGCTGTAGCGGCGGCGGCACGGCGGCCGGGGCGCTTGGTGCCGCCAGGCTCCCCGCAGCATGCTGGGCCTGAGGCAAGTCCTGATTGCCGTTGGACAACATCCACCACCCACCCACCGCAAGCGCGATGACCACGGGTGTCGCCATGACCGCGTATTTGCGCCAGGGGCGAACGCGCAACTGTGATGCGCGCGCAATGTCCTCGTCTTCGTTCGTCCAAGCCTCTGGACGTGTCGCCGGTGCAGCGGCCGCGACGGGAAGCCCGCTGACGGTACCGCGGCGCCGCCGCTCGAGCTTCAGGAACGTGGCGCGCCCCCGCAGGTAAGCGGCCACCGCCTGTGGCTGGTCACCTTCATGTTGCGCAATGGCGCGGGACCACAAAGGCAGATCGATGTTGCCGTTCTTGTATTCACGCAACGCGTCGGCCATTGCGGGATCTTCAGCGGCGAGCACTTCCGCGCCCGCGGGCGATGCCGCAATGGCCCGCTTGGCGCCAAACGCCACGAGCTCGATCTCGGCCGCCGCCTCGGCGGATGCGGCGACGGACTGTGGTGTGGCGGGTATCGCCTGGCGCTGTTCGACGACCTGAAGCCTGGGCGCAGGGGTTGGCGCGGGCGAGGGTGCCCGGTCCATTGCGGGAAATTCAAGTGTCGGCAGGTCGGCGCCTGGCTTCGCGTTGCTGTCCGGCATCGGGGTGATTTCAACCAGGCTGAGTTCCATTGGGCGGGCGCAATTAGTGTGTACGACCGGCCTAATGCAAACTCTGTACCAGCTTCCGCAACCCTTTCCCAACCCCGCAGACCGTCTAAGGTAAGACCACCCAGCCCACGGCGACCAACGGCTATGATGCGACCCGCAGCGCCGCTGCGCGACAGCACCATCGACGCCTGCCGACCATTCTGTGAGGTACAAAGTGATCACGTTCTACTACAACGCGGCCCCCAATCCCACCAAGGTGGCCTTGTGCCTCGAGGAGATGGGACTACCCTACCAACCCGTTCCGGTGGACACCCGGAAAGGCGAGCAGCATGCGCCCGCCTTTCTGGCGATCAATCCCAACGCCAAGGTACCGGCCATTGTCGACGGCGATGCCACGGTCTTCGACAGCAGCGCGATCCTCCTCTATCTCGCTGAGAAGACCGGGCAATTTCTGCCGGCCCCTACCCCGGCTGCCCGGGCCAGCCTGTACTCGTGGATGATGTTTGTCGGCACGGGGGTCGGACCGTACTCCGGACAGGCAGTGCATTTCACGCACCATGCGCCGGAGAAGCTGCCCTATGCCATCAACCGGTATGCGTTCGAAGCCCGGCGCCATTACGGCATCCTCGATGCGCGCCTGGCCGCGCACCGCTACATGCTGGGCGATACGTACACGATCGTCGACATGAATGTCTGGGGCTGGGCGCGCATCGCCTCGTTCGTGTTGGGCGACGCCGCGTGGGCGCCGTTCGCCAACGTCAAGCGGCTGGTCGACGAGATCAGCGCGCGACCCGCGGCGGCGCGTGTCCAGGCACTGAAGGACAAGCACGCGTTCAAGACCGAGATGGACGACGAGGCGCGCCGGGCCATGTTCCCAGGCAACACGCCGACGGTCGCGTAGCAGGACTGCTCGGCGTGGCTACGCGACGTGGCGCACGCGCCCGCGCTCCAGTTGAATGGGCGGGGTCATCGACTTGACCCCCACTCCAAGTGGAGCGTGGTCCCCTGCACCACGGAGTCCGTTTCGGATCAGCGACTGATGTTCACCACGTTGTCGTCGGCATCGCGGTCGATCAGCTTGTGCAAAGGATCGATGCCGGCCTTGGCCGGCTCGCCATCCACGGTGAGTACAAAGGTAGTCTCGCCCGACTTCACGCGCCGCTTTTCCAGGAACAGCCAGTCGCCCCTGGCATCCTGCACGCCGATATCCACCGGCGTGTCCATGGGCGCCTCCTTCTCGTTGCCGGCGCCATCGGCCCGAAGCTTCTTCGCGGAGACCACCAGCGTGACTTCGGTCTTGCCCCCCGGCAGCTTTTTCGCCGTGGCCTTCAACGCGCGGTCGTCGAACAGCGTGATCGTCTCGATGAAGTCCTCAAGCAGTCCCTGATGCTCCGCCGGCGTCACGCGTCGCAATTCCGCCAGCAAATCACGTGACGTGGGATACGGCGGGCCCTTGAAGCGCCAGCGCTTGACGAATGCCGCCAGCGCGTCGTTGAGCGCCGCCTCGCCGATCACATCCTGCAGCGCGTAGAGCACGAGCGCGCCCTTCTGGTAGTGCACGTACGCCGCGCCATCGGCCCGCAGCAGTGTCGGCTCGCCCTTCTGCTCGGTGCCACGACCGAGCAGATAGCGGTCGAGTTCGTGCTTGAGAAAGCGGCGCATCTTCGCATCGCCGTACTTGTGCTTCATCACCATCAGGGCCGAATACTCGGACAGACTCTCGGTGATGAACTCGGCGCCCTGCACGTTGGCCGGCACCTCCTGGTGCGCCCACCATTGGTGCGCGACCTCGTGCGCCGTCACGAAATAGGGATAATCGAGGTCCTTCGGGTCGTTGTCATCCACCCTGGCGGTGAAGCCCAGGGCTTCGTTGAACGGCACGGTATTCGGGAAGGATTCCGCAAAGCCGCCGCTGCGCGAGAAGCGTGGAAACTCGATGATGCGCACGATCCGGTGCTGGTAGGCACCGAAGTTATGCGTGAAGTAGGCAAGGGAGTCCTTGACGCCCGCGATCATCCGGTCGAGGTTGTATTCGTGACCCGGGTGGTAGTCGATCTCGATCGCCACGTCCCCGTCGGGACCCTTCCACACATCGCGCTTCACCGCGTATCGCGCCGACACGAACGGATAGATGGCCGCCATCGGCGAATCCATCTGGTAGGCGATGCAGCGACGCCCCTTGTCCGTGTGATCGCTGACGACGTAACCCGAGGTCAACGGCAACTGGTCGGCCGAGGTACACACGACGGCGCGGTAGTCGATGAAGTCGGCGTCCCGCGTGAGCCCGCTCTGCTGTCGGCGAACCACGTCGTCGAGATCGTGCATCCGCGGCTTGGCCGCCAAGCCGAACTTCTTGCGGTCGCTATCCGACGCAATTTCCGCGCTTTCGTCGTAGCCAAAGCTGGGGATGAGGGAGGTGTCCGGCGACAAGCCAGAATTGAGAAAGGTCCCGTTGCCCAGCACCGTCGGGTCCGCGCCGTCATTGCGAAACCCCCGCGCTCCGAACTCGAGGTCGAAGCGAAAGGCCATCGTCGCGCCCGGCGCCAGTGGCGACGCCAATGCCAGGTTGTGCCAGCGCATCGCCGGCTCGGATGCGGCGACCCTGTACGGCACATCGGGCTCCACCTTGAACGCCCGCGCGTGTCGCGGGTAATGGACAAAGAGGTTGCTGATCGGCTGTCCGGACTTGTTGACCAGCGTCAGCGTGCCCGACAGGCGCGCCCGTTGCTCGTCGGGAAAGATGTCAGCGCGCACATCGGCCACCGTCACCTTGGGCTGCGGATCCTGCACCAGCGCCTTGAAGCGTCGCTCATAATCCGCCTGCATCCTCTGGGTGTCGGTGCGCGAATAGTACGGATTGAGCACATGCGTGTTGTAGTGGATGTACCCACCCGAGAGCGCAAACGCAATCCCGGCAACCGCGGCGACGGACCACGCCACCGGCGTCATGCGCGCTGCAGCGATGCGCAACCGACCCTTCCAGCCGCCATCGCGGCCACGCACCCACAAGGCATAGGCCAACACCAGCAGAACTACCGCGAACGCACCCCAATAGGCGCGAAACCAGAACACTGCCGGCAGGAAGTGCCCGTAGCCATTGAGATCGGAATAGACGATGTCGGGCCGGCTGGCGAACCGATACAAACGGTCCTCGAAGCCGAAGTCGGGCAACCTCGACGACACGAGGAACAGCACCACGACCGCGAAGTGGCCGAGGTACTTGTTGTTGACGACGGTGTGCACGGTCAGTGCCAGCGCCGCCAGCAGCGCGTATCCCGAGAACTGCAGCACGCCGAGCTCGAACAGGTAATGGCCGATCTCGATCCGCGTGAAGCCCTGCGCCAGTTGCACGCCGATGCTGCACACCATCACGACCATCAGCAGCAGCAGCTGGAGGCACAGCAGCGCGCCGAGCTTGGCCACGAAACCGAGCCACGTCGGGGCGGGCGTACTGTCGGTGATGTCGTCCATGCGCACATCGCGTTCGCGCCAGACGAGTTCGCCGGCGTAGATGGCGGTGACGACCAGGATGAAGATGCCGAAGAGGCCACCGACCACATCCAGCATCCGGTAGGTAAGCGGATAGGTGCTGGTCCCGTAGAGTTGTCCCCCACCCCAGGCATTGCCGACAACCAGCAGCACGCCGCCCAGGACGATGATCAGGAAACGTGGACTGCGGACGATCTCGCTGACATGGAGCCGGGTGAGGCCAGGAAGCATCCGCAGGAATGCTCCGGTGCTGCGGTCGAGACGCGCCGCGGGTGCGGCAAGAGCCGGTACTCGCGCCACCGTCGGGGCAGCGGCGTTGTCGGTGCCTGCGCGCTGGCGGTCCCCGCCAACGTTGGCGGTCTCCATCCGGAACGCACGATAGCCAAGCACGGTCACGGCCAGTCCCAATGCCAGCCACAGCACGCGGTTCCAGAGCAGCGCCCCCGTCAACCCGATCTCGTCGCCGTTCTTCTGCGCGACGGTCCAGTACCGCGCGGTCAGATCCAGCGCGGTCACGCCGGACGGATCGAGCATCGCGGCCAGCATCTTGCTGTCGAGGTTGCCCAGCAGATCGAGCGCGAAGAGATAGCCGACCAGGGCGACCACGCCGGCCACGTACACCGGCGCCATCTGCCGCGTGAGCGCCGCCAGCACCGCGAAGCAGCCACCCAGCCACAGCACGTTGGGCAACAGGATGAAGAGATAGGGTCGCAGAAAACTCTGCACCGACGGCACGGCCACGACGCGGGCGGGGTCCACGCCGGGCCAGTGCGAGCCCACGAGGACGCCGATCGCAATGCCCGAGAAGACCAGCAGCAGCGTCGCCCAGGCGCCCAGCAGCCGGCCGAAGAAGTAGTCCCGCTTGTGGATCGGTGCCGTGAAAAAGAAATGGTAGGTACCGTACTCGTAGTCCTGCTGGATCGCGCGACCCACGATCGACCCGATGACGATGATGCCCATGAAGCCGAAGACGCCAATGCCGATCGCCAGTGCGTAGGTGCCGTTGATCAGGACTTTGTCCCCGCCGAAACTCACGATGGCACCGGCGATGGCGCCGCCGGCGGCCGCCATCCAGAGTCCGGCCAGGCCGCCCAGCACCACGAAGTACACGTAGGTCGAAATCATCCGCAACCGGCGGCCGAAGTCGAACCAGGCAACGGCAAGCATCGTCATGCGTTTACGCCGCCTGTGCGAGCGGCGTTTTCAAATGGCCGGCGATCGAACAGAAGTAGACGTCCTCGAGATCGGGTTCCGCCGCCTCGAAGCCCGCGCCCGGCGCGTCTACGCCAAACGCGCGAACGACCGTGCGGCCACCCTGCAGGCGCGTGGACACCACCTTCACCTGCGCCTTCAGTGCCTCGGCTTCGACCTTGGTGACCACCTTGCGCCAGATGCGCTGATGCAGGTCCGCCACCAGCGCGTTCGGCTCGCCGGTCAGCAGCAAGCGGCCCTGGTTGATCACGGCGAGGTTGGCGCACAGGTCCGCAACGTCGCTGACGATGTGCGTCGACAGGATCACCACCACGTCGGATGCGATGTCGGCCAGCAGGTTGTGGAATCGCACCCGTTCTTCCGGGTCGAGGCCGGCCGTGGGTTCGTCCACGATCACGAGCTTGGGATTGCCGAGCATGGCCTGCGCGATACCGAAGCGCTGCCGCATGCCGCCGGAGAAACCGCCCAGCTTCTGCTTGCGCACCGCATGGAGGTTGACGCGCTCCAACAGCGCTTCGACGGTGGCGCGGCGCGTCTTGCCGTCGACCAGTCCCTTCAACCGCGCGAAGTGATCCAGCAACTCGACCGCGGAAACCTTGGGATACACGCCGAAGTCCTGCGGCAGGTAACCGAGGACCGCGCGCACCCGCTCCGGTTGCCGCAGGATGTCGATATCGCCCAGCGTCGCCGTGCCGGAATCAGCGCTCTGCAGCGTGGCCAGCGTGCGCATCAGCGTCGACTTGCCCGCCCCGTTGGGACCGAGCAGGCCGAACATCCCTGGCGGGACCGTCAGCGAAACCTGTTGCAGGGCCTGTACGCCGTTCGCATAGCGTTTGGACAAGTCGCGGATTTCAAGCTGCATGGCGCCTCGGCACGATTGAATTTGAAAGCAGGCGGTTGGATGCGTCGACCGTGAGGCACGGATTCATCCACGGCAAGGCCCATCGATGACACGGGCTATCCAGGCACGCGACCGATCCCCGGCAGCTTCAATGCCGGCGCGCGCAGGTCGACGCCGGTGACGAGGCCCAGCACGTTCAACTCGATGCCCTCCTCCACACCCGCCAGCACGCCCAGCAATCCGAACAACGACACCTGGACGCCGGTATGGCTGGGGGTCCAGCCGACAATGCCGTCGAGCGCAACGTAGTCCTTGCCCACGGCCGTGGACGGCAACGCGAGGCGCAAGCCGGGAATCTCGCGTCCGAGGTGCGCCACGAAGGTATTGCTGTTCGGGCCGGGCCACGCGCGGTACGTCGTCGCGTAGGGATAGGCTGCCACGGCCTGCGGCAGCCGGGCAATCACGGCCTCCGCCTCGGCGCCGCGCAGGTCGCGCACCAATCGGGGCGGCGAGCCGAACCACTCGGCATCCGGTTCGCGCTGGTCAGATTCGATCACGACCGAGCGCCCGCCGCCGCCATACCAGCCGATCACCTCGTGCCGCATGTAGCGGTCGGCGCCCGCAGGCTTCACCGCCAGCCAGGTGTGATCGGCGAACGCGCCGCGCCAGCCGAAAGCGCGACTGGCGTAGACCTGCACGACGGCATCGCGATGCGCGACCGGGTCGGGCGCCAGGCCGCTTGACCGGTGCGTGGCCGTGCGCCAATCGGTGGGCGGGTCCGCGCGCGCTGCGGCCAGCTGCAGCAACGGCCCCGCCAACAGGAGCGTCAACGGGACCACCAGCCACATGCCGATGCGCAGCGTCTTCATGCTGATGGGCTGCCGGGAGCGCGACGCGCTAGGCCACGGCCCGCGCCGCGCGGTGAATGTTGGGCAGGAGTTGCGCCAGTTGTTCCCCGCCGACCAGCTGGATCCGCTTTTCCGCCGCGAAACGGCGCGCGTTGTCCGACACCTCGCCGATCGCAATGTAGATGCAGCCATGCGCGTCGTGGGCGTCCTTGGCGGCGATCAGGTCACGCAATGGCTCGATACCCGTGCGCGCGACCTTCCAGCGCTTGCCGCTGACGAGCAGCGTGCGCATGTCCTTGGTCACCTCGAAGTCAGCCGCCGCATGCTGGACCCGCCGCACCTGATAGCCGTTGCTGCGGTAACCATCCTCGACCACTGCCGCGAAGTCGGGCCAGGTCATCGTTCGTACCGCGTCCAGCGTCTTGTCGACCCGCCCGGTGGATGGCCGCTGCAGCTGCTTCCATAGCGACATCCCCGCGATGGCCATGAAGGGCAGGCCCATCGCGGCGCCGTAGATACGATAGGCTTCGGGCAGCAACATCATGGCCACGGCGACCACGCCGGCGGCAACCGCCGCGCTGATCCACCACGATGAGCGCAGCAGGACCGCAAACAGCGAATTTTCGGCCATCTTGAGTTCAGGAAGTTTCACGCGCTTGCCTCGCCTCATGCGTTGGAACAATCCGTAAGTATAGGCGACCGGACAGCCCCCGACGGTGGACGCCGCGCGTCGGTTGTGCAATGCGGTATAATGCGGTTCGCGGCGTTTGCTCCAGTCCCCTTGCCGCAGTCGATTCCGACTTCTGCGCTACCTCCCGTTTGGCTGTGACTGGCCACTCCCCTGTGGGGTGGATGGCTGAGCAACCATTCGAAAGTTGTCATGTCATTCTCCAAACTCGGGCTTTCCGAAGCGCTGCTGCGTGCGGTCGCCGACCAGGGCTATACCACCCCCACCCCCATCCAGGCACAGGCGATTCCCGCCGTGCTCGAGGGTGTCGACCTCCTTGCCGGCGCGCAAACCGGCACCGGCAAGACTGCGGGCTTCGTGCTGCCGATGCTGCAGCGCCTGTCCACGCGGCCCTCCCCTTACGCCCAGCAGGTGCGCAAGCCGCTGCGGACGCTGATCCTCACGCCTACCCGCGAACTGGCGGCGCAGGTCGAAGAATCGATTCGTACCTACGGCAAGCACCTGAAGCTGTCGTCGATGGTGCTCTTCGGCGGCGTCAGCCTCGGACCGCAGACATCCCAATTGAAGCGCGGCGTGGACATCCTCGTCGCCACGCCCGGCCGTCTGCTCGACCATCATGGCCAGGGCAATGTCAATTTCTCGCACATCGAGTGCTTCGTCCTGGATGAAGCCGACCGCATGCTGGACATGGGCTTCATCCCCGACGTCAAGCGCGTGATGGCACTGCTGCCGAAGAAGCGGCAGAACCTCCTCTTCTCCGCCACGTTCTCCGACGAAATCAAGGCGCTTGCGGCCAAGCTCCTCGACCATCCGCGCGTGATCGAGGTGACCCCGCGCAACTCCACCGTCGATGCGATCGCGCAGCGCGTGCACCCGGTCAATCGCGAACAGAAGGCGCAGGTGCTGGCTTGGCTCATCGGCACGCAGCGCTGGAAACAGGTGCTGGTGTTCACCCGCACCAAGCACGGCGCGGACAAGCTCGTGCGGTCATTGCACGCCGACGGCATCGGCGCCGTCGCCCTGCACGGCAACAAGAGCCAGAACGCACGCACGCGCGCGCTGGCCGATTTCAAGAGCGGCGCCGTGGAAGTGATGGTCGCCACCGACATCGCCGCGCGCGGCATCGACATCGACCAGTTGCCGCACGTCGTCAACTACGACCTGCCCAACGTGCCGGAAGACTACGTGCACCGCATCGGCCGCACCGGCCGCGCCGGCAATGACGGCGAGGCGATCTCGCTCGTCTGCGTCGACGAGCACATCTTTCTGCGCGACATCGAGCGTCTCATCAAGCGCTCGATTCCCACGCAAACCCTGCCGGGCTTCGAGCCGGACCCCAACGCCGTTGCGCAAACCGTGTTCACGCAGCGCGGCCAGCGCCAGGGTCAGGGCCGACCCGGCGGCGGCGCGCCGCGCCACGGCCAACCCGCTGCACGCGATGGCCGCAACGGCGGCGGCAATGGACGCGGGACGGGCCAGAGCGGGCGCAAGCCGGCAGGCGCTTCGACGCCGGGACGCGCTCACGCGTCACCGCACGCGGCGCCCTCACGCAGTCATACCGCGCCGCACGCGACCCCGGCGCGCAACCACGCCAGTCCCGCGGCCACGCCACAGGCACGCAGTCATGGCGACGGGGCCGCGCAAGCACGCAGCGCGCCGCGGCCGCAGGGGGCGCGTCCCGCGGGGAGTGGAGCCGCCTTGCTGAGCCGCGCGCGGGTGCGCACGGCGGGTTGACCTCTTGCCGGCCGTTGCGCACGCGTAGCGAAAACCTCGCGCGCCGTTTCAGCCCAATCGCTTCTGCAGTTCGGGCGGCGTCGAAAACGTCTTGCGGAATTCGTCGCTCGACGCCGCCAGCTTGACGCCGGCGCGCTTGATGGCGCCGTTGTCGACCTTGGCCAGCGGCGTGTAAGGCGGGTGGTGATGGTCGAGATACGGGTCGTTGCGCGCCGCGTTGTAGCACATCAGCACCGTCCAGCGCCGGTGCGGTGACCGGTTCTGGTCGGAGCGATGCAACACGTTGCTGTGAAAGAAGAGGCCGTCGCCCGGCGCCATTTCGGCGTGGATGACCGGCAGTCGCTTCAGTATCTCGTTCACCCGTCGCGTATCGGCACCCACCTGCTCGCCGGCCAGCACGCCGTGCTCGATGCGGCCGCAAAGGTGCGAACCCGGCACCACCTGCAAGCACCCGTTTTCACGCGTCGAGTGATCGAGCGCCACCATCACGCTGGCCATCAGCGGAAACACGCAGCCGTTGTGGTACCAGTAGCCATAGTCCTGGTGCCATTCCCACGCGCCGCCCACCTGGGGTTCCTTGGCCGTCAGCTTGGAGTGATAGTGATAGACCTCGCCGCCCAGCAGCGACTCCATCGTGTCGACCACGCGTTCGCTGCGCGCCGCAAGGCCATAGACGCTGTCGCCTGGATGGTTCCAGGTCGCCATCCGGGTGGCCATGCCCGCCGTGTCCTTTCGGTCGTACAGACTCTGCTGCAGCGCGGGGTCGGTTTCGATCGCCGCGCGCAGCAGCGCGATTTCCTCGGCATCGAAGAGCCCGGGCACCATGACATAGCCATCGCGTTCATAGGCAGTCCGTTGTGCGGGCGTCAATATCGAGCCACTCATCCGCAGCCTCCACGGGTTGTAAGATTGCGCCGTTGATCCTCGTACAGCGGGATCATAACCCGCCACTGTGCCCATGCTCGAAGCCCTTATCCTTCTGCTGCTCGTTGCTGCCGCATGGTTGCTCTGGGACAGCCTCAAGGCGCGTGAAGCCGCAAACGTGGCCATTCGCGCGACGTGCCAGCAGCATGGCCTCCTGTTTCTCGACGACACCGTCGGGTTGGCCAGCATGCGCCCCGCGCGCAGCGAGCACGGCCATGCCGCGCTGCGGCGCGTCTATCGCTTTGAATACAGCGAGACCGGCCACCAGCGGCAAGCGGGCACGATCACTCTGCTGGGCGCGCGGGTTCTCGCCGTCGCGGTATCCGTGCCCGCGCCGCCGGCACCTGAAGTCCTCACACTGCACTGAGCCGTGTCACGCCGAATGGTCGCATGCGATCGATCCGCGTCAGGCGCCATCCAACCGAGCCCCGCGAAGGAGGAGACATGCGTCACGACCGATTCACAACGACTGTTGCTGTCACGTTGGTGGCATGCGTCACGTTGCTGGCCGGATGCGCCGCGACGCCCCCGGTTGCGCGCGCAACGCTCGAGCAGCAGGTCACGGCCCGCGAGCGAGCGTTTGCAAAGACGATGGCCGATCGCGATTTCGCGGCATTCCCCGCGTTCATTGCCGACGACGCCATTTTCTTCACCGGACCATCGCCGCTGCGCGGCCGGGACCAGGTTGCCGCGGGCTGGAAACGCTTCTACGAACGCCCGGCAGCCCCGTTTTCCTGGGCTCCGGAGACGATTGAAGTGCTCGACTCGGGCACGCTCGCGATCAGTTCCGGGCCTGTGCGCGATCCCAGCGGCAGAATCATCGCCACGTTCACTTCGATCTGGCGCATGGACGAACCCGGCGTGTGGCGGGTGATCTTCGACAAAGGCAACGCTGAGTGCGACTGCTCGAAAGCACCGTGACGCAAGGCTTCGCTACAGCCCCCAGCGCAGTGCCAGCGGTTGCACCTCGCGTGCAAGCTCGAGCAATCCGGCCTTGGCGGCGGGATGCAGCGCCTCCAATGGATGACGCACGGCGTCGCTGCCGATCACGCCGCCTTCCATCATCACCGTCTTGGTTGCCCGCAAGCCGCACTGCCGGTTCTCGAAGTTGATCAGCGGCAGGATGCGCGCGTACCTGGCCATGGCCTCGCTGCGGCACCCGGCCAGATGGTCGATGACCACCGGCCGGATCAGGTCCGGCAGCAACGCGCTGGCCATCGTGCCCGTCGCGCCCGCATCGAGATCCGCCATCAGCGTGATCGATTCCTCGCCGTCGAAGGGACCCTCGATCAACGGGCCACCGGCGGCAAGCAGGCTGCGCAGTTTCGCGGCGGTTCCAGGCATTTCAATCTTGAAGTAGCGGACCAGGGGCACCTCGCGCGCAAGGCGCACCAGGAAGGGCACCGACAACGCGACGCCAGAAAGGGGCGCATCCTGCACCATGATCGGCAGCCGGGACACCTCTGCCACGTGGGCAAAATGCGCGAGCATGCCCGCCTCGTCGGCCCTGAGTCCCGTGCCGTGATAGGGCGGCATCAACATCAGCATCCGCGCGCCCGCCGCGGCTGCCGCACGCCCGCGCTCACCCGCAATACGCGTGCTGAAATGGCTGCAGGTCACGATCACGGGCACGCGGCCCGCAACGTGCGTGAGCGAGAGTTCGAGCAGCGTGGTGCGCTCCGCGTCGGTCAACAGGAACTGTTCGGAGTAGTTGGCGAGAATGCAGATGCCATCCACGCCCTGGTCGATCATGCAGTCGAGCACGCGGCGCATGCCGGGCAGGTCAAGATCGCCGGTGTCCGTGAACGGCGTCGGCGCAATGGGATACATGCCGGTCCACGGCAAGGTCGATACCTGGCTCATTGGTTCAGGCTCCACATGCGACGCTGCGTTCCGTTGCCGTCCGGAAATCCCCGGCGCTCGGCGTCAAAAGTCCCGCGTCAATACGCCGGTCAGCGTACCTGCCGGACCGATGACATAGATCGTCGTCGTCTGCGGCGCGGTCAGCAGGGTGTCGGGAATCGTCAAGAGCGTGGTGCCAGTGGCGGTGTCCGTGACCCTGAACGAATAGACCCCCGCCGCCATGAAGTTGTAGCCCGATGCGGTGGGCCAAGGCAGGCCGGTGGCAAGCGGCGTATTGGTCGCGCTCGGCGCCGCGGTCACGGTGATCGGTCCGGTATTCGGCGAGGCGTTGACCACGCGCACCTTCACGGTCCCGTTCGGCGCCGGCAGGTTGAGATCGTTCAGGACGACCGCTTGCTGCGCGCCTGGAAGTCCGGTGATGAAGATAGTCTGGTCGGTGGCCGGGGCCAGCGTGGTGGTCACTGCCGCAAGCGTGGGCGTGGTCGTGCCCGTGTTGGCGAAGCTCATGACTTGCGCAGCCCTGGCCGGAACGTTGTTGTAGCCGCCGACCCCGCCATACGCGACGTTGGCAATGACCGGCACGCCGCTTTGCAGCAGGTCAACCGGGCCGTTCCCCGGCGCAGCCTGCACCGTCTTCACGCGCGCCAGCAGGTTGTTCTGCAGGTTGGTCGGCCCCTTGCTCTGCAGCATCATCGCATTGACCAGCGTGCTGCTGCCGACTGCATAGGGGACAAAGAAAAGCGATGTATTACCGGTGATGGTGATCGGACCGGAGTCATAGACGAGGACCTTGGGATTGCTGCCGGAGATGGTCGCCTTGATCTCGTAGACACCGGGTGCAAACGAAACAGCGAACGTCGTGCCGTTGAAATTCAGACTGAAATAGGTGGGGTTGGCGTTCGTGATGTCCTGCCCGACCGGCCCCGCGTAGAGGTCAATCGAGGGAACGTTGGCCGCCGCGCTGTACGCGCTGATCAGCACAGTGCCGTTGGTGGGAGGGTTCACAACCTCCTGCAGCAGAATCATCGCCGGCTGGCTGGGCGTGCCGCTGAGCGTCAGCGTGTACGGCTGCTCGCCACCCAGCGGAAAACTACCCTGGGCCAGCAGCGTCGTCGTTCCGGCGATAAAGACGCTCGCCTGCTGCACGGTGTTTTCGATGTTCAGGTAGCCGGTGACCGACTGGAACGCGACGCCGGTCCACAATGGCGTCGAACCGACCACGACGTCGACCGCCGGGATACCCGGCAGCAGGTTCATCACCCGCACCTGCGCCGGCTTGGGTGGAAAGTAGTTGATGCTGTCGATTTTGCAGCCGCCCATGGCAAAGGCAAGCATGAACGGCAGAAGCAGGGACCAGAAGCGGCGCATGGTGGAGTGTGGGACCGTTCGAGACGAAGCGCGGATTATGCCACGCGCTCTTCCCCCCGGTCCCGCGCCGTCCGGTCCCTGCGGCGGGACAGCGGCTCATGGACTCCGCCAACGTCTGGTAGCCCGTATCAGAGCAACTAGTGCGCAGAACTCTCGGCCGAGGGTCCCAGCGTCGGCCGAGCGATCGCGGCAGGCCCGGCGCGCGCGTCCGCAACCGCGGACGGCGATGCATCGAGTCGCTGCACGTCGCCCGCGAGCACGGCGCCTTCCGCCACGATGAGCGATCCGTAGCGAACCACGCCGGATACCCGGCCCGTGCCGTGGATGGTCAGGCGCGTACGCGCGGTCAACTCGCCGGTGAACTCGCCGTGGATGTCGGCGACGTCGATCCGCGCGATGCCGGATAGCGTGCCGGGTGGCGCGATTTCCATGGCGCTGCTGTCGATGGTCGCCTCCACGTGGCCCTCGATCACCACCATCTCGCAGTGGGTGACCGCCACCCCTTCGAGCCTGATACCGGGACCGACATAGAGTTTGCTGACGGTCGCGGCGCTGGGCGCTTGGGCGCGCTCGGTGAGCACCGGCAGCGGTGATGCCGGCGGCGGCGCGGACTTGCCGGCGACGTCGGTCACGGTGCGTGCATCGGCGACCTTGCCTGCAGCCACCGGTGGATCGTATATCGCGGGCCGCAGCGTTCCCTTGCCGGCTTCCTTCGGATCGGGAGGCGCTTCGCGTCGATTGAAGTTGAGCATGGTGGATCCTCGAGAGTGGACGGGGTCAGTGGGCGGGTCTTGAAGTCGAGTCCGGATCGGGACAATGAGTATGACATTGTCATTATTATCCTGCGTCGTGCCATTTGCAACAACAATCCACTATCGCTCCGTTGCCTGCAGCATCGCCCCATGCAAGAAACCTCATCCACCAAGCCGATCCGCGGGTGGTCCGGGTTGTGACATGCTGTAGCCCTGTGCGTTCCTGAAGCGCGAACATTCGATGCGAATTCTCAATCTGCTGATGGTCGCGGTCCTGCTGCTTGCAGGGTGCTCCGTACCCAAGGAACCGGTACCGATCACGGCCAAGGAGGACCTCGCCTCCGCCCCGGTGGCGCGCCAGGCGCTGCCCCCGAGTCCCACCCCGCCGTTGCCGCCAGCCGCATCGGCCGGCGCCCCGGCGGCCACGCCCGGGGCCACGGCTTCGGTCAGCCTTCCTGCGGGCGCCCAATACGTATGCGTTGCCGACGCGGGCGGCACGCGCAACCAAACCACCATCGAGTTTGCGCCCAAGGTTGCCGAGCTCTGCCGCCGCCATCCCGAAATGGGCCCGTGCCAGTACGAGCGGAACATATGCCGCCGCAGTGGCGGGCGTGTCTTTGCCGGAAACGGTGTCGAGATCACGATGCAAACCGAAGCGGAGTACGACAAGAAGGTGATGCGCGTACGGTTCCGGGCGAACTAGCGGTGCCGTCGGGGTCCGACGACGCGCTGTCGATACTGCGCACCACGTTTGGCTATCCGGCCTTCCGCGGCCCGCAAGCGGAAATCGTCGCCCACATCATCGCTGGCGGCGATGCGCTGACACTGATGCCCACCGGCGGCGGCAAATCGCTCTGCTACCAGATTCCAGCGATCGTGCGGCCCGGCACTGGCATCGTCGTATCACCGCTGATTGCCCTGATGCAGGACCAGGTCGCGGCCCTGACCCAGGTCGGCGTGCGCGCCGCGTTTCTCAACTCCACGCTGGATGCGGCCGCCGCGCGTGCGGTGGAAGCCGCGCTGGTGCGCGGCGAACTCGATCTCGTCTACGTCGCACCGGAGCGCATCACCACGGCGCGCTGCCTCGACCTGCTGGACCGCACCCGTATCGCGCTCTTCGCCATCGACGAGGCCCATTGCGTGTCGCAATGGGGGCACGATTTTCGACCGGACTACCTTGGCCTGTCGGTACTGCACGAGCGCTTTCCGGACATCCCGCGCATTGCCCTCACGGCCACCGCCGATCCGCAGACCCGCGTGGAGATCATCGAGCGGCTCGCGCTGTCCGATGCGCGCATCTTCGTGGCCTCGTTCGACCGGCCCAACATCCGCTACACCATCATCGACAAGGTCGATCCGCGAGCACAGCTGCAGCGTTTCATCCAGGACGAGCACCCCGGCGACGCCGGAATCGTCTATTGCCTGTCGCGCAAGAAGGTGGACGAAACCGCCGCGTGGCTCAAGACGAAGGGTGTCCGCGCGCTGCCTTACCACGCCGGCATGGATGCCGCCACGCGGGCCGACCACCAGGCCCGCTTTGCGCGCGAGGACGGCATTGTGATGGTGGCCACCATTGCGTTCGGGATGGGCATCGACAAGCCCGACGTGCGCTTCGTCGCGCACCTCGACCTGCCCAAGAGCGTGGAAGGCTATTACCAGGAAACGGGCCGCGCCGGCCGCGACGGCGCGCCGGCGGACGCGTGGATGACCTACGGGCTGGCCGACGTCGTGCAGCAGAAGCGCCTGATCGATCAATCGGAGGCCGGCGCCGATCACAAGCGCGTGGCGTCGGCGAAGCTCGATGCGCTGCTCGGTCTCTGCGAGACCGCGGGCTGCCAGCGCGTGCGCTTGCTCGACTACTTCGACGAGAAGAGCGCGCCATGCGGCAATTGCGACAACTGCCTGGCCCCGCCGGACACCTTCGACGCCACCGCCGTGGCGCAGAAGGCGCTGTCCACGATTTACCGCACCGGCCAGCGCTTCGGCGCGCAGCACCTTACCGATGTGTTGCGCGGCGTATCAAGCGACCGCGTGCAGCGCTGGGACCATCACCGGCTTTCCGTGTTCGGTGTCGGTGCCGACGTGGACGAGGCCACGTGGCGCATCGTGTTCCGCCAACTCGTCGCACTCGGACTCGCCTATGTCGACCACGATGCCCACGGCGGATTGAAGCTTGCCCCTGCGGCACGACCGGTCCTGCGCGGCGAAGCCACGGTGGCCATGCGGCGCAGCGTGGCAAGGCCCGGACGGCCGCGCCGCGCCGCGTCGGCTCTGCCGACCGCCGGCGCCGATGGTCCGATGCTCGACCGCCTGAAGGCATGGCGCCTTGGCGAGGCCCGCGCGCAGGGTATGCCGGCGTATGTGATCCTGCACGACCGGACGCTGGCCGAGATCGCGCGGCAGCAGCCACGCGATCTCGATGGGCTTGCCGGCATCAGCGGCATCGGTGCGCGCAAACTCGAGCGCTATGGCACCGCGCTGCTTGCGATCACCACTAGCTGAGTCGCGCGTCGCGCCTACAGCAGCGACGCGTGATAGCGCAGGTGGTGCTCGATGAACGACGCGATGAAGTAGTAGCTGTGGTCGTAACCTTCGTGCATGCGCAACTCCAGCGGCACGCCGGATTCGCGACAGGCGGCCTGCAGCAGATCGGGCCGCAACTGTGTGGCCAGGAACGGATCGGCGGCACCCTGGTCGACCAGCAGCGCCGGGCCGCGCCACCCGTGTTCGGCGATCACGCGGGTGGCGTCGTCACCGTGCCACGCGGCAGCATCGGCGCCAAGGTATCCGGTGAGCGCCTTCACGCCCCAGGGACACCGCATCGTCGACGCAATCGGCGCAAACGCGCTCACGGTGCGGAAACGCTCCGGATGGCGCAGCCCCAGGGTCAGCGCGCCATGTCCTCCCATCGAATGACCGAAAATGCCCACCCGCGCAGGATCGATGGGAAACGCGGTCGCCACCAGCGCAGGCAGCTCGGTGCCAACATACGAGCGCATCCGGTAGTGCGCCGACCACGGGGTTTGCGTGGCATCGAGGTAGAAGCCGGCGCCGAGGCCGAAGTCGTAGGCATCGCGATCGCCGGGGAGCGTGATGCCGCGGGGGCTGGTATCGGGTACGACGAGCGCGATGCCGAGCTCCGCGGCCACCCGCTGCGCCCCGGCCTTGGCGATGAAGTTTTCCTCCGTGCAGGTCAGCCCGGACAGCCAGTAGAGCGCAGGCACGGGCTGCCGCCGCGCCAATGGCGGCAGGAACACGGCAAAGCGCATCGAACAGGCCGTGGCAAGCGCCTCGTGTCGATACACGCCCTGCACGCCGTCGAAGGAACGAACTTCCGAGACGATCTCGAACGTCATCGGCAACGCGACATGAGCCGCACCGTCAATACGTCACGACGGCACGGATCGACGCGCCGGCGTGTATCAGGTCAAAGCCTTCATTGATGCGGTCGAGCGGCAGCACGTGGGTGATGAGGTCATCGATGTTGATCCTGCCGTCCATGTACCAGTCGACGATCTTCGGCACATCGGTGCGCCCGCGCGCGCCACCGAAGGCGCTGCCCTTCCACACCCGCCCGGTCACCAGCTGAAAGGGTCGGGTCCTGATTTCCTGGCCCGCGCCGGCGACGCCGATCACCACCGACACGCCCCAGCCGCGATGCGTGCATTCGAGTGCCTGCCGCATCACGTCGACGTTGCCGATGCATTCGAAGCTGTAGTCCGCCCCTCCTCCGGTCAACTCGACCAAGTGCGCCACGAGATCGCCCCCGACTTCCTTGGGATTCACGAAGTGCGTGAGCCCGAACCTGCGCGCCAGTGCTTCCCGCGCGGGATTCAAGTCAACGCCGACGATCATGTTCGCGCCGACCATCCGCGCCCCCTGCACGACATTGAGGCCGATGCCGCCCAGTCCGAACACGACGACGTTCGCGCCGGGCTCGACCTTCGCCGTATTGATCACTGCGCCGATGCCCGTGGTGACGCCACACCCGATATAGCAGACCTTGTCGAACGGCGCGTCCTTGCGGATTCTTGCAACCGCAATTTCCGGCAGCACCGTGAAGTTGGCAAAGGTCGAGCAGCCCATGTAGTGGTGCAGCGGCTGACCGTTGAGCGAAAAGCGGCTGGTGCCATCGGGCATCAGGCCCTTGCCCTGCGTGGCGCGAATGGCCGTGCACAGGTTGGTCTTGCGCGACAGGCAGGACTTGCACTGCCGGCATTCCGGCGTGTAGAGCGGAATGACGTGATCGCCCACGGCGACGCTGGTGACCCCTGCGCCCACCTCCACCACGACACCTGCGCCTTCGTGCCCGAGGATGGCCGGGAACAGCCCTTCCGGATCGGCGCCGGATCGCGTGAACTCATCGGTATGGCAAATGCCGGTGGCCTTGATCTCGATCAGCACCTCACCGGCACGCGGGCCGGCCAGTTGCACGGTTTCGATGACCAGTGGCGCATTGGCTTGATGGGCAACGGCAGCACGAACGTCCAAGGGAATGCCTCCGGGGAGCAGGTCAGGACATTACCGCGCCACCAGGGCGCAGCAAACCGGGGAGCGCGATACGTGGACCGGCAAGCTACGCACCGGACGGATTGGGGAAGCGCACATGCACGCGCGCGATCGCGGCAAGCGTCGCCTCGTCCAGAACGGTTTGCGCGCCGGCGATGTTTTCCGCCAACTGGGCCAGCGAGGTCGCGCCGATGATCGACGCGCCAACGTGCCAGCGACTCTTCACATAGCCCAGCGCAAGCTGCGGGAGCGTGAGCGAACAATCCTTCGCCACCGCGGCAAATTCGGCCACGGCCTCCGCCACGATGGGCTTGCGAAACCGCGCGCCGAGACCGTCGAACAGCGTGTACCTTGCATTGGCAGGCCTGTTGCCGCCCAGGTACTTGCCGGTGAGCATGCCGCCGGCCAGCGGACTGTAGGCCAGCAGCGTCATGCGTTCGCGATGCAGCACTTCGGCCAGGTCGTTGTCCACGCTCCGCGACACGAGGCTGTAGCTGTTCTGGACCGTCACCGGTCCCGGCACGCCGAGCGCGTCGGCCGCGCGCTGGAATGCCTGCGTGCCCCACGCCGTTTCGTTGGAGAGGCCGTAGTACCGGATCTTGCCCGCCTTGATCAGCGCCGCCATGGCCTCGACCTGCTCGGCGATGGCCGGGCCGCCGGTCTTTTCCTTCGCCGGCTCGAATTCGACCGCGCCGAACATCGGCACGTTGCGTTGCGGCCAGTGAATCTGGAACAGATCGATGCAGTCGAGCTGCAGCCGCGCCAGGCTCGTGTCGGCCGCCTCGAGAATGACATCGCGGGTGAGGTCGGTGCGGCCATTGCGGATCCAGTCGCGGCGGCCCGGACCGGCCACCTTGGACGCGATGACGAGTCCGCCGCGGCCGCGGCGCGCCAGCCAAGCGCCGAGAATGGTCTCGGTGCGGCCCTGTGTCGTGCCGTTGGGGGGCACGGGGTACATCTCGGCGGTGTCGATGAAATTGATGCCCTGGTCCACCGCGTAGTCGAGCTGCGCGTGCGCCTCATCGCGCGTGTTCTGCTCGCCCCAGGTCATGGTGCCGAGGCAGACTTCGGAAACATCGAGTTCGGTACGGGGCAGGACGTGCGTGCGCATGGTCGGGCCGGTCGAATGCAAGGCCCGCCAGTATGCCCGACCGCCGAGGCGACGCCTCGCGGCCCGGCAAAGTATCGTGGTTGCGGCGCCGTGAGGCGCGTGCGATCAATCCGAAAACGAAGTCAGAACAGCATGTGTTCGCGCTGATCGAGGTCGGTACGCAGCGCGTAGAGGTCTTCGTCGAGCGCATCGCGCACCGACACCATGCCCAGCGGCCGATCGAACTCCACCACCGGCAGGTGCCGGAACCGGCACTTGTGCATCACCCGCAGGGCATGGAGGAACGGTTCGTCCGGATGGATCGTCTGCGGCTGGGGCGTCATCACGTCGGCAAGGCGCGTGGTGCCGGGGTCGCGACCCGCCGCCAGGACGCGAAACAACGCATCCCGCTCGGTGAAGATGCCGCACAGCCGCGTGCCGTCCAGCACCAGCAGCGCACCCACGTCATTGGTCTTCATGGCCTTGGCAGCCTCGACCACGGTGCTTGAACGCAGCGCCGAAATGAGCGTCTGGCCGGCAACGATGGAACGCAGCGAACGCATGGACATGGTGACCTCCGGAGCAGGTGTTGATCGGGTATTGGGCACCCGCCGCGGCACCGCGTCAAGGCCCCGCCTGCACGCCAGTGTGGCCGAAGAGGGTCCCCGCGCGCGGGCCCGCGCAACGATTGCGCTGTCGCCGCCGCGCCCGTGCGCGGCCACGCCTCAGAAGTCGATGCCGGCGTCGCGCCTCCCGCGCGCCGCCTGCCAGCGCGCAATCGTCGGCACGAGATTCAGGCCGGTCTCGCGCTTGAGCGCCTGCGCCGCACGCGTGACACCGACGAAAGCCTCGTCGATCGGATCTCCCGCTGCGCCCAGCGCAATGACGTTGCCGCTGGCGCAAGGCGGAAGCACCGCGGCCCGACCGGCAAAGGCGGCCTCGATGCGTTCGATGGAGGCGCGCGCGCCATGGTTGCGCGTCAGCAGATTGGCAGCGAAGACACCGCGCGGCGAAAGGCGCGCCACGCAGTTGCAATAGAAGGACAGCGTGTCGAGCGCACCGGTGCGGCCGCCCGCATCGTAGCCGTCGACCAGAATGAGGTCGAATACGCGATCCGAGGCCGCAACGAAGTCGGTTCCGTCCGCCACCTCGATGCGCAGGCGTGCGTCCTCGGGTGGCAGCTTGAAGGACTGCACCGCCACTGCGATCACCCTGGGCTCGATCTCGATGATCGTTTGCGCGGCACGTGGCCGGTAGCGGTGCAGGAAGCGCGCCAGCGACGCCGCACCCAATCCGATCTGCAGCACGCTGCGCGGCCAGCCGGCGCCGCGCCGCAGCAGCAGGGGAACCATCATGTCGCGCGTGTATTCGAGTTCCAGCGCGTAAGGACGTGCAATCCGCATCGCGCCCTGGATCCAGCGCGAGCCGAAGTGGAGGTAGCGAATGCCCGCTTCCTCGCTGACCTCGATCGACGTGCGCATGACGGTGGCGCGGGGCGCTGACTAGCGCGCTGCCAATTCCGCTGCTGCCGGTGACGGCGTCCGGCACTTCGCCTCCAGCGGCGGTGTTCCTGCGCGCGGACGAGGCACGGCTCAACCCGTTGGCGGGGCGCCCGGCGCGCGGACCGGCTCGACCCGGTCGGCGCACGCGAAGGTGTCGTTCCAGTACGGGTTGTTGGGAAACATCGCGCGCAGCCTGCCCTCGAAGGCTGGTCCGGCGCGGCCCGCCGCGCGCATGGCCTTCAGACCTGCACAATTGGCCTCCAGTTCGACTTCGGTGGGGACAGTGGCATGCGCGCACTCGTGGAAGAACAGGAAGTCGCGCAGCTCGGGCGGCAATTGCTGCAGGCGCTGCTGGTTCCAGGTGATCCGGTAGCCGTCGCTCGTCTGTTCCGCGAGGCCGATGCGCCCCAGTCGGGCGAAAGGATCGGCAGGGCCGGCGAAGTACTCCTGCACGGCGACGCCGCGCGCCATGCACGTCATCGACGTGCCGTCGGCGAAGGTGAATGCGGCGGCAGCCGCCGGCAGAAGCCATACCGCGCCGGCGACCATGGGTCCAAGCCACATCCGGCGCAAGCCGCTGGAAGAAGTCATGGGAGTCCAAAAACTGCGCTGTAGCGCGAGGGTTAGGATTACGCATGCCTACGTTATCGCGCCACGGCGCATTTTGAAAGTGCCTCGCATCCGCCCAATCACCGCGATTGTCGGACTCGCGTCGGAGCCCTTGCCGGTCGTCCAGCCCTGGCGTCCGTAGCGCCAACGCCTGCAGGCGAACAGCCTGGTTGTTGCAGCCATGCGACGCGGGCGACGAATCCGGGGGAATCGTTCGAATGTCACCCTTGGCCAAGAACTGACTATGCTATTGTCATAGGCCTACCCGGCCACGACGAGACCGCCCGATGAGAGTTCGCACGTTGGTACTGGACCGACTTTATTTCGGCATTGACCCCATGCGCCTACGCGCCGCCACCGGACGGGCGCTGGCACGCGTCGTCGGCTTGCCGCCCGCCCGCGCCCGACTGAGCGCGACCCACCTGCGCCAGGACTTTGCCGTGGACACGATGGTGGGCAATGCACTGGTGCGCGAGTTCGTCCACGGCGGCTTGCTGGAGCCGCCCAATGCCAGCGAGGCTGGCTATCGGCTCACCGAGGAGTTCTTCTCCCTGGCGTCCGCGCGTGTGGTCGAGCCCCTCCATCGTTCGCGCGCCAAATTGCTGTTGACGGAAGCCTGCGCGCTGGCCGAACGCCTCAACGACGACGCCGTGCACAATCCGCTGGAGATCGGTGCCTTTGCGGTCTATGGCGACTACATGAGTCGCGCCCACAAGCTGGAGGAATTGCAGCTTGGCGTTCTGGTGCATTTGCGCACGCCATCGCGGCGTACGCGCTTCGGGCGCATGCGGAGCAAGGCAGAGGGTGCCGAAGCGATCCGCCATGCGTTCCGGGAGCTTTCGTCGTTCGTCCGGGTACGACTCGTCACCGATCTGGCGTCGTTGCCGCGCCCCTTCAGCCTCGTGTTCCAGTCAGGAAGGCGTCCCGAAGCCTGACCGTTCTGCCGACCGGCTTCGGCGCGCGGCGTTTTGTATGATGCGGGGATGAACCCGTCTCTCGATGTCTGCGCATGACCATGGCCCCGCGCCTGCGTCGCATTGCTGCCCTGTGCGCCGCGACCGGGTTCGCGGCCGTCATGATGATGCACGTTCCGGGCATTGCGCGCGCCGCCTCGTCCGACCTTGGCATTGCCACATGGAACCTCAACTGGCTGCTTGATGCCGACACGCATGCGCGCTGGAAGGCGGCTTGCCAGAAGCACGGCTGGCCGGTTCAAACTGCGTCCCTTCCGCCCGAAGCGCGTGCTGAACTCGCGGCGCTGCCTTACTGCAGCGTCCACAACGGCATGCGCTTTCCACCGGACGGCTGTGCCACCGGCGCGGACGAGTGGCCCCACGCCGCCCGCTATCCCGAAGCGCATCCTTGCCGGGACACGGCGGATCTCGCGACATGGCCCCGCTACGAGCGAAAGATCGCCGCACTGCGGGCGACGTTCGAGCGACTGGCGCAAGCGGGGGTGGCGGTCGTTGCGTTGCAGGAAGTCGCGTCTGCGGCGGCCGTCGCGCCGCTGCTGCCGCCGGGGTGGCAGGTTGCCACGACCCACGAGTTGCCGGACACGCCGCGCATCCCGCAGCACGTCGGAGTCGCCTGGGCGCCGGGAACCGGCGTCCGCGACATCAGAGCGGTCTCCGCGCTTGCCGACGGTGGTGTCGCGCAGCGGCCGCTGCGGCCAGGACTTGCCTTCACGTTGACGGTGGCCGGCAAGCCGGTGCAGGTGCTGGTGGTGCATCTGAAGGCCGGATGCCGCAGCCGCGCCATCGACGACCCGCTCGGGCCGCGTGACGCGCGCCTGTCGCCGGCGCGCAAGGATCAGATCGTGTCCGACTGCGCCATGCTCCGCTTCCAGATACCGGCGCTGGAAGCATGGATCGACGCCCATGCGTCCGCGGACTTTGCTGTCGTTGGCGACTTCAACCGCACGCTCCTGCGCGAGCCCGTCCAGGATTCCCGGAACCGCCGCACCCGGCTTGACGACTCGGCCGCAAGCGACCCGGTGGGGCCGTGTACGATGACCCGCGATGCCAATCGGCTGATTGCGCAGTGTCCCGCTCGTGTCGGCGCGCTGTTTCCGGAAATCAACGACGGCCATCCCACCGGCGCCACGCTGTGGCGGGCGCGCACCGGCGGCGACGGTGGCACGCGCCACGACAGCCGCTGCTCGATCAAGGGTGAACATGGCGAGCTGGCGCACGAGGGGATCGACCACATCCTGATCAGCGCCGCACTCAAACGTCGCCTTGCTGCCGGCGCGCTGTCGATGCGGGTCATGAACTACGCCGACAACAAGGGGGCGCCGCTGCGCGCCGCGCCCGACGTTGCGTTACCGTCGGATCACTGCCCGCACTTCGTCACCTGGACCCCCGTCACGCCCTGAGCCCCTTCCGGCCGCAGCCCGCTCGACACTCACCCCCACCGCAAGGCACCGCCGCCATGACCGATCAAGCCGCCCACCGCCAGCAGCAGCTCCTGGCCGCCGCCTCGCAATACCTGGCAGGCGGCGGTCTGGGGCTCTTCGTGCTGCCCGCCGATCTCAACCTGGTGGTCGCACGCGGCGAAGGCAGCCGGGTCTGGGACATTGCCGGCCGCGAGTACATCGACTATCACCTGGGTTCGGGCCCCGCCCTGCTCGGGCATGCGCACCCGGCGGTCACCGCCGCCGTGGCAGCGCAGATCGTCAAGGGCACGACGTTCTATTTCCTGAACGAGCCGGAGATCGAGCTGGCACAGCGCATGGTCGCCGCTATCCCCTGCGCCGACGTCGTCCACTACGTCGGCTCCGGCACGGAGGCCACGTTCTACGCGTTGCGCATCGCCCGCGCCAGCACCGGCCGCAACAAGATCCTGAAGTTCGAAGGCGCGTGGCACGGCATGCACGACTACGGTCTGTGGGGCACGGTGCCGTCCACCCCCTCCGACTATCCGCGGTCGCTGCCGGATTCGGTCGGCGTGCCGCCCCAGGCGGGCGAGTCCGTGTTGGTCGCGCCATTCAACGACTCCGCGAGGGCCGTCGCGCTGATCGAGGCCCACGCGCATGAACTTGCCGCCGTGATCGTCGAGCCGCTGCAGCGCGTGCTCCTGCCGGAGCCGGGTTTCCTCGAAGCGCTGCGCGAAGTCACCACGCGGCACGGCATCGTGCTGATCTTCGACGAGATCGTCACCGGCTTTCGCATTGCGTGGGGCGGCGCCCAGGAAAAGTTCGGCGTGGTGCCCGATCTCGCGTGCTATGGCAAGGCCGTCAGCGGAGGCTATCCGCTGGCCGCCATTGCCGGGCGGGCGGACGTCATGGCCGTGCTGGACGCCCGCTCGCGGCCGCGCGCCGACGTGGTATGGGCCACCAATACGTTGAACGGCAATCCCGTCTGCGCCGCCGCAGGCTGCGCCGCACTCGACGTGCTCGGGCAACCCGGCATCTACCCGCGCCTCGCCGCGACCGGTGGCCGGCTGCGGCGTGGCATTGTCGCCGCGGCCGCCAGGCACGGCTTCGACGTGCAGGCCCCGGGCGAGGACGCGGTGTTCGGCGTCCGGTTCACCAGCCGGAGGCCGCTGCGCACGTGGATGGACCTCACCACCGCCGACAAGGATCTCGGTCACCGCTGGGCGCTCGAATTACTGCGGCGGGGACTGCTGGTGAATCCCAACGAGAAGTTCTACATCTCGATCATGCACAGCGAGGCCGACATCGACCATACGCTGGTCATCGTCGACGATGCGTTCGCCGCGCTGCGGGCCACGACACCCACAACCTGACGCCGCGACCCCATGCACTCCTCGCCTGCCCGGTCTTCGTGCACTCGCACAGGTACGCCCATCCGCCTGCCTGCCCAGGATGCCCGCCTGGTCGTTGCCATCGCCAGAACGGCTGCCGGCATGAGCGCCGCGCTGATCATCGGCCTGGCCACTACTTCATTGGCTTCGGCACAACCGGTGCCTGCCTATGGCGACGCGCTCTACCAGCCCAAGCTGCGCCAGCCCGGCAAGGACGTGATGTGGCTCCCGACGCCCGATGCGATGGTGGCGCGCATGCTCGCCGCGGCGCGCACCTCGCGCGATGACATCGTGTACGACCTGGGCGCAGGCGAAGGGCGCATTCCGATCGCGGCGGCGCGCGACTTCGGCGCGACGGCGGTGGGCATCGAGTACGATCCTGCGCTGGCGGCGCTGGCCGTGCGCAACGTGGCGCGCGCCGGCGTCGCGGATCGCGTGCGCATCATCACCGGCGACGTGTTCAAGGAGGACTTCACGCGCGCCACCGTGGTCACGCTCTACCTACTGCCTGAAATCAATTACCAGTTGCGCCCGCAGATCCTCGCGCTCAAGCCCGGCACCCGCGTCGTGAGCCACATGTGGGACATGGGCGAATGGGAACCCGATGAAACGATCACGCTGGACGGCAACCAGGCGTTTCTATGGACGGTGCCCGCGCGTGTCGCCGGAAGCTGGTCGGTGCGCGACGAATCCGGACGGGTCGTGGCCACCGTGCTGCTGGCGCAGCAATTCCAGCGCGTGGGGGGAACGGTTGCGATTGCCGGCAAGACGCAACCCCTGCTCGGGGCCTTCGTGCAGGGGGCGACCCTGGGCTTCACCTTCGTCGCCGAAGACGGCGGCGTGCGCAGCGCGCGGCTGCGTATCGACGACCGCCGGGCGACCGGGGCAATGGTGTTCGTCGGGCAGGTGACCCCGGTTTCAGCCACGCGCAACTAGGGGCGGGTCAGCACCAGGCATGCCCGGTCAGGGCGGCGCCGTGGCGGGGGATGTGGGGATGGCTCCCGGTGGACGACCACCCGCGATGCCGCGATCCTCCGGCCTTGCTTCGGTGCCGGCGAGTGTGGCCAAGGGCAGCGCCAAACGCCGGTCGGCCACGGTGCGCTGCTCCGGCGTCAGCAGTGCATACAAAGCCTTGCCCGCATCCACGACGTCCTCGACGGCGGCGAGGCGATTGCGCGCAGCATCGGCGATGGCGTCGAGGCGCTGCGGCGCAGTGGCTTCGGTCGCGACCGTGCGCGGGGATCGCCGCCGATCATCAAGCAGGCGTTGCACGCGTTCGCGAAAGGCACTCCACGCCGGCGCCTGGGCCGGCTGCAACTGCAGGTCCTCCTCGAGCTGGCTCATCCTCAGGGCGACGAGTTCAACGAGGTTGGGACCGGCGGGGCGCTCGTCATTGGCACGCGGTGGCAAGCCGCCGCTCTTGGGTCCGGCAGCGGCGCCCGGCCGCCCGGCACCGCCACCTGTCTGGGCACCTGCCGGCAACGCCCACGCGACCGCCGCCATCCACGCCAGCACCACCGCCATTCGAAGCTTCATGGGTATCGCTTCCATCGCACCTTCACTGCCCCTTCCTCGATGCGCCTGGCCGACATTGAACCATGCGTTCGGCAACGTCATCGGTCTCGCGGAGCTACCCAATGTAACCTGAAGCCATTGCGGCATCGGGGCCGCATTCGTGGTGTCC
>JANNKR010000289.1:0-40925 GCA_031396395.1 Betaproteobacteria bacterium | reverse complement strand
ATGACGGTGACGGTGGAGCCGTTGCCGCCGCCGGAGACCACGGTGGTCATCCGGCAGGCGCCGCCGCAGCAAATCATCGTGATTCAGCCGGCGCAGCCGGACGTGATCTTCGTGCCGCAGTTCAACCCGACGATCGTCTTTGGACCGTGGTTCTGGCCGTCCCATCCGCCCATTTTCATCCCGCCGCCGCCTGGATTCTGGTGGTCCACCGCCATTGTGACGGGGGTTGCATGGGGCGTGGGCATCGGTGTCCGCAATGCAGTTTGGGGCAGCCCCAACTGGGGCCGTGGCACCGTCAACATCAACGTCAACCGCTACAACAACATCAACGTGAATCGGCGCCTCGACGTCAACAACAATACCTGGAACCACAACGTGAACAACCGCCGGGGTGTCGACTACCGCGGCGGCGACCGTACGCGGCAGGATCTGCAGCGCAGGGCCGAGGCGGGCAACCGCGAACAATACCGCGGCCGCGACGACAGCCGGCAGCGTGCTGCGCAGACGATGCAGGATCGTGGCGTCAACGTCGACCAGGCGGCGATGCGCGATCGGGCGCAGAACGTCGACCGCAGCGCGGCGCAGAATCGCGCGCAGAACGTCGATCGCGACGCGGCGCGCGACCGTGCGCAGAATGTCGATCGCAGCGCGGCGCAGAACCGTGCGCAGAACGTCGATCGCAGCGCGGCGCAGAACCGTGCGCAGAATGTCGACCGCAGTGCTGCCCAGACCCGCGCGCAGAACGTCGACCGCGATGCGGCGCGCGACCGCGCCCAGAATGCCGACCGCGCCGCGATGCAGAACCGCGCGCAGAACCAGAATCGCGACAACGCGTTCCGCGGCGCGGGCGACAACAATGCCCGGCAGCAGGTCGACCGGGGCAACGCCAGCCGGCAAGCCATGCAGCAGCGCCCGGACGTGCAACGGCCTTCGGGCGGCGGCGGTGGTGGTGGTGCTGCGAGAGCCCAGGCGCAGCGGCCGTCGGGCGGTGGCGGTGGGGGTGGCGCCCGAGCGGGTGGTGGTGGTGGCGGCGGCGGACGCGGACGTTAACTCGGAGCCATGACATGAATCACACAATGATTGTTATCGGTCGTGGCGTGCGGCGCGGCCTTGGCCTCGCTGCTTTGGCCACCGTGACGGCGTTCGCTCCTGCGGCGTGGGCGCAGAAGTCCTTTCCGACACCAGAAGCCGCGGTTGATGCCTTCATCGACGGGGTCTCGCGCAACGATGGCGACCAGGTCCGCCTGGTGCTTGGCGCCGACTGGAAGATATTCATCCCGCCCGAGTCCTACACGGGGGGCGACGTCACGAATTTCCTCGAGGCATGGTCGAAGGGGCATCGCGTTGTCCCGGCCGGCGATGCCAAGGCCTACCTTGAAGTGGGCACGCGCGGCTGGACCATGCCAATTCCACTCGAGAAGACTGCAACCGGCTGGCGCTTCGACACCCGGAGCACCCCCGACGAACTGCGCACCCGCCGCATCGGCCGCAACGAACTGGACGTGATCCAGGTCATGCTGGCGTTGACCGATGCCCAGCAGGAATACATGGCGGGCGATCGCAATCGCGTTGGCGCCAAGCAATACGCGCAGAAGATCCTGTCCTCGCCAGGCAAGCGCGATGGACTCTACTGGCCGACCCTGCAAGGCGAGGCACCAAGTCCCCTGGGCCCCATTGCCGCCGACTCGAGGCCGGGTGATGCCTACCATGGTTATCACTACCGCATCCTCACCGGACAGGGCAAGGATGCCGCCGGCGGCGCGATGAGTTACGTCAAGAATGGCCAGATGACCGGCGGCTATGCGTTCGTGGCGTGGCCGGCGAAGTATGGCGATACGGGCGTGATGACGTTCATTGTCAGTGCTGCCGGACAGGTCTACCAGAAGAACCTTGGCTCGGGCACGGATGCGCTGGCGCGCGCGATGACGCGCTTCGAGCCCGATGCAAGCTGGACGAAGGTGTCGCCGTAGTCGGTCTCGGCGCTGCGAATCGCGAGGATGTCCGCCAGCGCATGACATCCGCGCCGTCGGTGCAACTTTACGTCAGCGGGTAGCACCCGCGCCAACGGACCGAAGATCGCGCAGCAGGCGCTGATAGTCGGGCGATTCGCGCAGCAACCGCCCAGCCATCTCGCGCAACCGATCGACCTGTTCGTCGGTCAGCACGAAGCTGGTGGGCAGGTTGCGGAAATACCGCTTCTCGTCGGGGTCGCGGATGGCATCGAAATTGATGTCGATCGCATGGAAATCGATGGCAACTTGCGGCGCAGCGGCGCCCTGCAGGCGCTGCGATGCCCGCACGAAATCGCGCAGCAGTTCCAGCTGTTCGTAGCTGTAGCGATCGATGGGCACGCCGGTGGCGCGAATCAGCAGTGACACCACGTTGGGAGGATCTTCCCGAGTGCCCCAGTCATTCTCCGCGTCGGCAAGCGAATTCACGACAATGACCGCGAAACGCTTCAACTTGTCAAAGCCGGTTACGGTGCGAAACTGCTCGCTGGCCGCCGCCACTTCCAGGCCCTCCAGCACCGTGCGCAGCCCCACGTTGTCGGAGAGTCCGCCATCGATCAGATACAGGTAGCGGTGGTTCACGCCGTCCTGCAGCGCGGCCAGCTCACGATTGCGCAGGCGGGCGCGACCCAACGCTGCCGGGTCGACATCCGTCCCGAAGATGCGGGTCAGGTAGGTGCCCATGTCGAAGTTGCAGGATCCGGCATAGTTGTCGAAGGCGACGGGGGCGAACACGCCAGGCACCGCCGAGGAGGCCGCGGCGGCGCGGGCTAGGCGCACCGCGCTCAGGTCCGAGCAGATCATGTCGAAGGTGTTCTGATTGAAGGCAATCCGCGAGCCAGTGGCAAGTTCCGTCGCAGCCACGCTGGCGAATGGGCCGCCGCGACTGCGCAGGTCGCCGAAGGTGGCGCCATCAAACAGGATTTCGTCGTAGTAGTCGGCGGCCAGATCGGTGCGGGTGTACGTGCCCCCCATGATCTTGGACCAGGACATTGGATTGACCGCCCTGGCAATCAGGTCGCCCTGCACATTGCGCTTGAGGAAGCGTGTTTCATAGTCGACGAACAGGCGGTCGCCGTGCAACGCATACGCGAGCGCGGTGAAGCTGCCGCCCGATACGCCGGTGACGAGGTTGACTTCATCGAGCAGTCGAATCGGGCCGCTGGCCGTAGGCACCATCGTGCGGCGAAGCTCTTCCAGCACGCCGTAGGAGAATGCGGCGGCGCGCGTCCCTCCGCCCGACATGGCCACCACCAGTCCGAATTCGGGGTCACCACGCTCGGATTGCCATTTTGACGCGCGGTAGCCGTAAGTCGAGTCGTATTGCACCAGCGGGGGATTCACGGGACGCGTGGCGCATCCGGCCAGCAGCATGGCCACGACGTTCGCTATCACTACCAGGGTCAGCGTCCGCATGCGCCCGGCGCCACGGTCGCGGCGCCGGCTCAAACCGGGCCCGCAATCACGGCCGGACTGTCCACCGTTGCGGCAGCGGTGGAGTGCTGTCCCCGTCGCCGTTGCACCGCCCACCACGCCACCACGCCATACAGCAGCAACAGCGCCGACATGTTGATCAGTTCCGGGCGGATCTCGCTCCAGTGCGCGCCCATCTGGTTCAGCTTGACGAAGCCGAAGATGCCCGGCGTGCTCGGGATGAACATGGCGAGGATGTTGACGGCCGGCGGCATGGCCTCGCGCGGAAACACGATGCCGCACATGAACACGAATGGCACCGAGGTTGCCAGCAGCACCTGCAGCGCGCGCTCGCGATCGGCAAACCATGCACCCAGCGCGATGCCGAGGCTTGCGACTGTCGCAGCCGTCAGCGCCGCGAACGCAATCGCGCCGAGCAGGTTGCCCCCCCTGGGATAGTCCTGGTACCA
The DNA here is from genome assembly GCA_031396395.1 of Betaproteobacteria bacterium. Taxonomy (GTDB): domain Bacteria; phylum Pseudomonadota; class Gammaproteobacteria; order Burkholderiales; family Casimicrobiaceae; genus VBCG01. The sequence goes on along the minus strand of JANNKR010000289.1, from coordinate 37,033 downwards.
GAACGCGAACCCGATGAAATACAGGAAGCCCAGGAAGGCAAACAGTGCAAAGCCTGCGACGGTGCCGAGCAATGTCTGCAATGTTGCAGCCTGTGCGCCGAACAGCGTGCCCGCCCGTTGCTCGAGCCACGTACCGACCAGCGCGGCGATGGCCATCAGCATCAACTGCTGCACGATCAGGATGCCCACGGCCACGACGACGTAGCCGCCGTAACCGCGCGTCAAGTTGTAGAGCGGCTGGTCGACGAACGCGGGTCCGGCTCTGGCGGACTGCAGCAGCGCCCCCGCCGGCGCGCCCTGGCGCGCAAGCCGGACACCTGCGTTCTCGGTGGCCACGCTCTGCACAACCAGGCCGACGCTGCCCAGCACCGCCTTGTCCTGCACGGGGTAGGCGCCCGTGCCGAACACGGTCACCGCGGTCGCGGTGCCGCGTATCGCGTCGCGCGAAAAATTCTCCGGCACGACGACAATCCCCGCGATCGCGCCGGCGGCCAGCGCGTCGGACGCCTCGTTGACGGACGATGCGTTGCCGAGGTTGCGGACTGCCGCCACGGCGGAAAGCCGCGACACGATGTCGCGCGACATCGGGCTGGCATCGAGGTCGACCACGACCAGCGGAATGTTGCGCACCGCCTGCGTATCGTAGGGCAGCGGATAGAAGAGCGAATAGACGGGAATCGCAAACACAAAGAGCAGCAGGAGGCCGCGATCGCGCAGCACAGACGCAAGCGTTGCCACCAGCGCGCGCCACATCGTCATCGCTTGCCCCAGCGTGACGGCTGGCGCATCGCGCGCGTGAGCAGTGGCAGTCCCACCAGCAACGGCACGACGATGAACAGCAATAGCGGCGCCATGCCGCGCCCCCATGCGAGGTGGCTGGCGCCGCCCAGCCACTGCCCCTGTTGCACGGGAAGGTAGAACGTGTAGGGCAGGAGACGGCTCCACCACTGCGCGGCTTCGCCCATCGCAAAGAGTGGATACGAAAACCCGCTGAAAGCGAGGCCCGTGGCCACGTAGAATCCCGTCACGCTCAAGGCCAGGCGCAGATTGGCGGTGGCCCCGACCAGCATGACAGCGACCGCCATGGATACGACCATGAGCACGGCCAGTGCCGCGTACCACAGCATGAGGCTGCCGGTGGCCGGCCAGCCACGCCAGCCCGCCAGCGTGACCACGATGATCAGCGCCAGCAGCAGGTATACCGCCAGCACCGGCGCGAGCTTGCCGAGGAGGGCGCGCGGGACGCTGTTGCCGGCACTGGCAAGCCAGGTGTCGACGGTGCTGTCGCGGAATTCGCGCCCCAGCGCGGAAACGGCCGCGATGACCGCGAAGAGATGCAGCACCACCGGCAGCAGCATGCCGGCTAGATAGGCCTCGTACGACAGGGTGGGATTGAAGAGGGTACGCAGGTCGGCCTGGACGACGTTGAGGCGCGACGACGCCTGCGCGAAGCCACCGCCGAAGCGTGCCTCGCCGGTCACCGCGCGATCGGCTTCCATCGAGGCCACGACCGCGCGCACGTCGCCGCCGACGATGCCGGCCGCCAGCGAGAACTGGGCGTTGTCGTACATCACCACCGGCTGCGGCGCGTTGCGCAGGCGATCGCGTTCCCAATGCGGCGGAATGTGCACGATGCCGTAGACGGTGCCGCTTCGCACCAGCGGCTGGGCGGCTTCAAGGCTCGCCGGTTGCGCGATCAGCGCAAGTCCACGCAACGCGGCCATCCGCCGGATCAGTTCGCGCGAACTGCTGCTGTGGTCCTCGTCGACGACGGCGACGGGCAAGCCGGTGGGAACGCCGGCCGAGAACAGCCACAGGATCAGCGCCAGGGTCGCCGCTGGAAACCATGCCAGCAGCGCCATGTCCCACGGGCATCGGCCCAGATGGCCAAGCTCGCGCGCCGCTACTGCGCGAAGGCCGGTACCCACTATCGTGTGTCGACCAGCACTGTCATGCCGGGGCGCAAGCCATCGACCGGCGCCTTCGGCCGCGCGCGCACCTCGAAGGTCCGCACGTCATAGCCGCTCGACTGGCGCGTGGCGCGCCATGTGGCGTAGTCCCCGCGCGGACTGATGTAGTCGATCACCAGGCGGACCTCGCGCCGATCGAGTGCAGGCACGGTGGCGGTCAGCTCCGCGCCAAGCTTGATCCCGCGAAAGTCGTCCTCGCGGATATTGAACACGGCCCAGATATCGCGGAGATCGACCATCGTCAATATCGGAAAGCCGGCCGCTGCTATCTCGCCGGGACGGAGCACCACCTTGTCAACTTCCGCGGCCAGTGGCGACTTCAGCACCAATTCACCGGCCACCGCATCCACTTCGGCGACGCCGCCCGCGGCCTGGCGCGCGGCGGCGCTGGCGGCCCGCTTTTCCTGCGGCCGCGCACCGCTCACCGCAGTGTCGTACTGCGCCCGGGCGGCACGCGCCGTCTCGAGGGCCGCCTTGTAGTTGGTCTCGGCCTCGTCATTGCGTTGCAAGGACACCAGACCTTCCTTGTACAGCGCGTTGAGGCGCTGATACGTTTTCTCGGCCAGGTCGGCACCGGCCACTGCCTTGTCGGCCATGGCCTTGGCGGCGCGGACGTCCTCGGAGCGCGCACCGACATCCACCAGATCGCGGCGCGCGTCGGCAAGCGCCTGCGCCGCATTCGCCTGTGCCAGCTTGGCCTGCAACTCCGGGCTGTCCAGCGTCACCAGCAGAGCGCCTGCCGGTACGGACTGTCCTTCGCGGACGGCAAGGGATGCGATGCGCGCTGAGATCTTCGGCGCGATGTTGATGGTGCGCGCCTCGATCTGGCCCTGGAGCGGGACCGGCACCGGATGGTAGGCCAGCCACAGGCCCCAGCCGATGAAGGCGAGCACGACCAGCAGGATCAGGACGCCGGCGAAGCCGGTTGCGGAGTACTTGCTTGTGGTCGTCATGGCTAAAGCAGAACCTCCGCGCGCTTGATGAACTCCGGGAAGCGCGCGATCTGTCCGGAGGCTTCGAGCAATGCGCCGAGGGACACGACAAACTCGTAGGCGACCTGGGCGCGGCCGGTCTCCGCGCGGATCAGGCTGTTGCGTGCTTCGTTGACATCGATCGCCACGGATTGCCCTTCCTCGAACGCACGCTCGCGCAGGCGCAGATTCTCGCGGGCCAGTTCCACCGCGGAGTCGAACAGGCGAAACTGCTCGCGCGCCTGTGCCAGGCGCAGCCACGATGCTTCGACCGCGGTCTGGATGCCGTTGAGCGCCTCGGCTTCAAGCGCATCGACCTGCGTCTTCTGTGCCTGCGCGGCGCCGACCTTGCTGGCGCGATCCTCGCGGCTGAATAGCTTGAAATTGACGTGATCCCGGCAATCCAGTCGGGTTCGATGGGCGTCAGGTAGTACTTCACGAAATTGTACTGGCCGAACGCAAACACCTGCGGCATGTACTCGGACTTGGCGACCGCGATGCCTTGCTCGGCCGCCGTGCCTTTCGACTTGATGAGGGCCAGGGTCGGATTTTTTATTTCGGCCTCCCGCAGCCACACCGTCAATGGTTCGATTGGCGAGGTCACGACAAAGAGCGGCGTGGTCGGCTGCACCGCGCCGGTCTGCCGCAGCATTCGCACCAGTGACGCTTCCGCCGATTCGCGTTCGCGCGAAGCCTTCACGACATCGCGCGCAACTTCGTCGCGGGACACCTGCGCGGAGAGCCGCTCCACCGCGCTGATCTGCCCCTGCGCTTCGAAGCGGCGTGCGCGCCCAAGTTGCCGTTCGGACTGTTCCAACTGCGCCTTGCGCAGGCCTTCGACGATGCCGGCAAGGCGCAGTCCGAAGTACCGGGCAATCAGGGTGAGATCGAGGCGCTCTTCCGTCTCGTGCAATTCGGCCTTGGCGCCGCTGACTTCGGCCTCGCGAAAGCGCTGCGCTGCCGTGATCTTGCCACCCGTGTAGATCGGCCAGTTCAACAGCAGCGAGCTGCGGGGGCCATCGAAGTTGTAGTTGTAGGCGGAAACGCCGATCGGCAGCGCGCTGAGATCGAAAGTCTTGATGCCGAAGAGTTGCGTGGCATTCAATATCAGTTCCGGATAGCCGAGTGTCTCCGCGGCCTTGGCTTCGAGTTCCTGCCGATTGAGGTTGGCTTCGGCGGCTTTCAACCGATCCGATTTGGCCAGCAACGTGGAGCGCGCCTGGTCGAAGCTCAGATCCGCGCCCAGTACCGGCGGGGCAAACGCGGTGATCAGGACAAGGAGCGTGGACGTGATGGCCCAGCTCCGCAATGCCGGTCGCACGTACCTTACCCGCAACGAATGCAACATGCCGGCATGGCGGAATGGGTGTGGAATCACAACAACTCAGTGGACGAGGGGATGCACTGCGCGTCGGAGGAAACGGGGACGAAGGGCGCCTCTCTGGACTGCAGCGAATCATGATACCGCGCCACCTGCACCGGTGCCACACAACATCGATGGAACGTATCGATGTTGCTGCCGGGCGCCCCCGAAAGCACCGACCACTAGGTGCAGGGCAATCGTCCTTTCGGTACTTCGTGATGGCGCCGACCGTGCGGCTGTCCACCCTTGATGCAAGGCCATTCGTGCTACGGTGCGCCGCAGTTAAAGGCAGTTCGAGGAGCAGCGCATGGTAGCTTGGGAATGGATGATTGCGACGCTGCGCGCGTATCCTGAACTGGCGGTCTTTCTGGCGCTGGCGTTCGGATTCTGGCTGGGACCGAAGAAGCTGGCAGGCTTCAGTCTGGGCGCCGTCACCGTCACGCTGCTGGCGGGCGTCGCGATCGGGCAATTCGGCATCACGGTCCCCGGGCCTATCAAGTCGGCCTTTTTCCTGCTGTTCCTGTTTGCAGTCGGTTATGGCGTGGGGCCGCAGTTCTTCGCGGGCCTCTCCAAGGACGGACCGCGCCAGATTGCCTTTTCGCTGGTAGTGCTCGCGCTTTGCCTGCTGGTGCCCGTCGTCTGCGCGCAGATCGCGGGGCTCGACTTGGGCTACGCCGCCGGACTCTACGCAGGCTCGCAAACGTCGTCAGCCGCCATCGGCGTTGCAACCGACCAGATCAATCGACTTGGCCTGTCGCCGGAACAGGCCAAAGCCTATGCCGACGCGATTCCCATCGGCTACGCGGTGACCTATATCTTCGGCACCATCGGTTCGGCCATCCTGATGGCTACTGTTGGTCCGAAGATGCTTGGCATCGATCTGCCGAAGGCCTGTGCCGATTACGAGCGGGAACTCGGCGGCGGCGTAGCGGGGCTTGATCCCGGCGCGATCGCTGCCTATCGCGACGTCGAATTGCGTGCCTACCGCGTCGACGCGAAGTGCGGATGGGCGGGCAAGCCGGCGCGGATCCTGCTGCCGGGCCTGCGCGTGTTCATCGAGCGCGTGCGTCGCGGCGGTGCGGTACTCGACGCGGATGCCGACACGGTGTTGCAGTTGGACGACATTGTCGCCATCTCCGGTCGTCGCGCCTTCCTGGTCGACGACGTCGAAACGTTGGTCACGGAGGTCGACGATTGCGAGCTACTAAGCATGCCGGCGGAAGTCCTGGATGTGTTCGTCACCAGCAAGGACGTCAACGGCAAGACGGTGGCGCAACTCGGCGCGATGCCCGAAGCACGTGGCCTGTACCTCAATAAGATCGTACGCAACCTGGTCGAGATACCCGTGCTGCCCGGCACCGAGATCCTGCGCGGCGACGTATTACGCATCGGCGGTGCCAGGCGGCATGTCGAGGCCGCGGTCCGGCTGCTGGGCTATGCCGACCGTCCGGTCGAGGCCACCGATCTCATGACCGTCGCCGCCGGCATTTTCGTCGGTGGAATGATTGGCGCATTTTCACTGCAGATCGGCGGTATCCCGCTTTCGCTTTCCACTTCGGGAGGCGCACTGCTGGCGGGCCTGCTGCTCGGCTACTACCGTACCCGCAAGCCCACGTTTGGACGTATTCCGGGTCCGGCGCTGGCGCTGATGAACACGCTGGGCCTCAACGTGTTCATCGCGATCGTCGGCATCAACGCTGGCCCCGGCTTCGTGGCCGGGCTGCAGCAGGTCGGCGTCAGTCTCTTCATCTGGGGCGTGGTGGCAACTTCGGTGCCGGTGCTGGCGGCGATGCTGCTCGGTCACTATGTGTTCAAGTTCCATCCCGCCGTGCTGTTCGGCATCTGCGCCGGCGTACGCACGACCACGGCCGCGCTGGGCATGATCCAGGATGCGGCCAAGAGCAAGATCCCGGCGCTGGGCTACGGCATGCCCTATGCGGTGGGCAACACGATATTGGTCATCGGCGGCATGGTGGTCGTGCTGCTGAAATCGAACCTCGGTTCCTGAATCCGATCGCTGTACATCCGCAACAACGCCAGGAGTAGTCGATGGACCTCGTCAAGCTGCGCCAATACGAATCGCTGAGCCCGTTTGAAATCAAGGCGTTTCTCGCCACTGCTGCCACCAAGGCCTCGAAGGCCTCGTCGGTGGCGTATCTCAATGCCGGTCGCGGCAATCCGAACTGGATCGCCACCGAGCCGCGCGAAGGTTTCTTCCTGCTGGGGCAGTTCGCCATCACGGAGAGCAAGCGGGTGATGGACTTGCCGCCGGGCGTGGGCGGCATGCCGAAGGCGGCGGGCTGCGCAGGTCGCCTTGCAGGCTGGTTGCAGAAGCATGCCGACATGCCCGGCGCGCAGTTCCTGGCCGAACTGGTGCCGTTTGCGGTGAAGAAATTCAAGTTCGATGCCGATGCCTTCGTGCATGAACTGGTGGATTCGATCATCGGCGACAACTATCCGGTGCCGGATCGCATGCTGGTGCACAACGAGCAGATCGTGCACGAGTACCTGCAGTGGGCGATGTGCGGCAATCCGCGGCCCAAGGGCAAGTTCAAGCTCTACGCCGTCGAAGGTGGCACGGCAGCCATGTGCTACATCTTCAAGTCGATGAAGTCGAACCGGCTGCTGAATCCGGGTGACACGATTGCGCTGGGCGTGCCGATCTTCACGCCGTATCTCGAGATGCCGCTGCTGGAGGACTACGACCTGAAGATCGTCAACATCCATGCGCCGCAGGAAAACCGGTTCCAGTACACCGATGCGGAGTTGAAGAAACTGCTCGATCCGAAAATCAAGGCCTTCTTCGTCGTCAATCCCGGCAACCCGAGTTCAGTGGCAATGTCGGCGGCAACGATCAAGAAGATCGGCGCCATCCTCAAGAAGCGGCCGGACCTGATCCTGCTCACCGACGACGTCTATGGCACGTTCCTCAACGACTACCGTTCGCTGTTGGGCGAGTTCCCGCGCAACACGATCGGCGTCTACTCGTACAGCAAGTACTTCGGCTGCACCGGCTGGCGTCTGGGCGTGATCGCCGTGCACGACGACAACGTGTTCGACGACCTGATTGCCGAGCACCCGCCGGCGATGACCAAAAAAATCAACGCGCGTTACCACGCACTGACGCTGGATCCGGGCAAGTTGAAGTTCATCGACCGTATCGTGGCCGACAGTCGCGACGTGGCGTTGAACCATACGGCCGGCCTGTCGTTGCCGCAGCAGGTGATGATGTCGCTGTTCTCGCTCTACGAGTTGATGGACGAGAAGAAGGCCTACCAGAAGGCCTGCATGGAAATCGTGCAGAAGCGCACGGCGGCCACGCTGGAGGGTCTCGGCATCACGGTCGAGCCCAATCCGTTGTTCGATCACTACTACGGCTTGATCGACTTCGAATTCTGGATGCGCAAATATGCCGGCAACGAGGTGGTCGAGTGGATGAAGGAACACGTACATCCGCTTGACCTGGTGTTTCGCCTGGCCGAGGACCACGGCATCGTGCTGCTCAACGGTAGCGGCTTCGATGCGCCCAGCTGGTCGGTGCGGGTGTCGTTCGCCAACCTCAACGACGACGCCTACGACGACATCGGGCGCGCGTGCCGCGCCGTGGCGCGTGGCTATTTGCAGGCCTTCGAGGCCTCGAAGGGAACCAAGGCGAAGGCGAAGAAGGGCAGGTAGGCGCGACCCTCGGCCGGGAGCGGGGCTGGGCTGGGCGGCAGCAGCCGAGTGCAGGACGGAAGGGCGCGAACGAGGTGCACGCCTACCGCCTGCGCGCCGCCTTCTGTTTGTCGACGTCGAGGTCGAGGTACTGGAAGTAGTAGGTCACATAAGGCGAGCCGCGGAAGCCCATCACCCAGGGCTGTACGAAAGCACTTTCCATCTCTACCACCATCGGCAGGATGGGCACGTAGTGGTCCACGATGTCGTTGATCGCGCGGGTGGTCGTCAGGCGCTCCTGTTCGCCGGCGGTGTGCATGAACTTGTCGAGCGCGCGGTCATAGCCGTCGTGGCTGAAGCGCGTGACGTTGGTGTCGGGCGGCTGCCGGCTGTGCAGCGTGATGAGCTCGAGTCCCGTCGGCGACGAGCCGCGCCCGAGTGCCGTGAGCTGGAACTTGCCCTGCGCCGATTCTCTGAAGAGATCGGTGGGCGGTACCGAGCGAAACTCCATCTTCAGGCCAATCGCCGCCATGTCCTGCTTCCACAGCGTCTGCAGCTCGCGCCACTGCGTGCCGCTGAACGTCGTCAGCGTGAGCACGAGCGGCTTGCCATCCGGCGCGAGACGCATCCCGTCGGCGCCGCGCTTGCCGTAGCCGAAGCGGTCGAGCAGCGCGTTGGCGGCGGCGGGATCGTGGCGCGTCCTGCCCTCACGAGCCGGGTCGTAGCCTGCTGCGCCCTGCTGCAACAGCTGGCTGGCCGGTGCAGCCTGCCCCGCATAGACGACCTTGCTGGCCTTGGCGGCGTCGAAGCCAAGCGCGATCGCCCGCCGCAGCGCGACATGGGCGTTGTCCATACCGCCCACCACCGGGTCGTTCATGTTGAAGTGCACCGAGCGCGTAGTGTACGGATAGACATCGCGCCGGATGCCGCGCGCCGCAAGCGTGGGGTCGAGCTCGCCTGCCTTGAGCAGCGGCAACGCACCGCTGCCGCGCAGCGTGGCGATATCGAGCGAGCCACTCTGGAACTCGAGGAGCCGCGGCTGCATCTCCTCGATCACGCTGAACTCGATGGTGCCGATCTGCGGCAGCCGCTTGCCGCGCATCGCGCGCACCAATGCCGCGTTGGCGGGGTCAGCACTTTCCGGGAACGCCAATACCCGGTAGCCGGGGTTGGCGGTGAGCACCAGCCGCGCCCCACGCTTCCACTCCCGCAGGCGGTACGGTCCCGTGCCGACGGCGCGGGTCTGGATGTCGCTGCCGGCGGCCTCCACCACTTCGCGCGCGACGGCGCCCGTTCCCTCGAGCGAGCCGCGCATGACCGGATAGTTCGCCTCGACGAGCCGCAGCTGCAACGTATGGCGGTCGAGCGCCCGCAGCCCCTCGACCGGCGCGTCGTAGTCGAGCCTGGCGCCCGGCTTGCGCGCCGCGTCCACCCGCGCGCGCATCCCCACGATGAGGTCGGACATGAGCGGCGAGCCGCCACGCGGCAAGTTCGGGTCCAGCGTCCGCTTGATCGAGTAGACGTAGTCCTGCGCCACCAGCTCGCGCGGCTTGCCGCCGAACGCGGGGTCGTCCGTGAAGTGGATCTTCGGCTTGATGCGAATCGTCCACACCTTGCCGTCGGCCGAGATCTCCGGCGGCCCCGCGGCCGTCCGCGGCACCAGGTCGGGCACCTTGGCGAGGTAGTCCCACTCGTAGAGCGCCTCGAAGATCGCGAAGCCGATGTCGTTGGCGGTCGAGCTCTGCCACTGGTGCGGATCGAGCGAGTCGAGGTCGCCCGTCGCCAGACGGAGGACTTTGGCCGGATCCGCCGCGCTGGCCACGCCGCACAGTGTCAGGCATAGGGCGGCGAGTTGGGCACGGGTCATGCGCTTCAATATACCTGCCCACGCGACGTGGTTCAAACAGTCACGCAACCGGCGTTACGCGAGCTCGGATTTGTGCCGTCCAAGGTGCGTCGCGGTGGCGCGTTCCTGTGGGGGCGTCACGGCGACGGCGAAGGACGGTGAGTCGACCGGACCTTCGAGCAGTGACGGGGTAACGCGGCGGGGATGCGCCGCCCTCAGCCTTCAACCATCGCGAACAGCAGCTGCCCGTCCCCCAGCAGGACCACCACGCCCACGCGATTGCGCCACGACCATGCGGCCGTTGCCGTCACCCGGCCGGGCAGCGGCACGGCGGGACAGGGCCCCCACTGCCGGTTGGCGTCGAAGCACCTGAGACTGTGCCGGTCCTGCGCCGGCACCAGCAGCATGCCGTCGACCCATGCCGCGAGGTCCAGCTCCCGTGTGCCGTTGCGGTGATTGGTGAGCCCTGGTGCGATCACGCGCGAACGCAGCGTGTCGCCTTCAGGCAGGTACTCGTGCAGCACGCCGCCGATATGCGGCGTGTGCACCGCCACCAGCCGGATGCCGTCGGTGGAGGCCGCCATCCAGCGATTGGCGGCGCCTATGGGCGCGCCGAGCGCGGCAATTTCGAGCATGTCGCCTCGACTGCGGCTCGCCGTGATCACCGCAAGCTGCGAACCCTGCGGGCCCGAACGCATCGTCAGCAGTCCGCGCCCGCCGCGCCAGGCAATGGGACGCGGCGCGATGTCCTCGAGTACGTAAGGTGGCGGCAATGTGAGGCTGCGCTGGACCTGCAAGCCATGGCGCTCGAGGTATAGCACGCGGGTGCACTCGATGGCGTCGCCCAATGCGCCGTGCGTGTAGCGCGTGTCATCCGGACCGGCGAGGACCACGATCTGGCCGTTGTCGTCGCTCTGCCCGGAATCGAGGTCGACCTGGATCGGCCGGGCGTCCGGCAGCACGTTCTGCGTCCCGCGCGCGCTCTCGCGCCAGTTCTCGTCACGATCCGGCACGAAGCGCTTGACGTGGGCCCGTCCGGCCACCTCGGTCACGCCGATGATGCCGAAGGGCAGCATGCACAGACCCGCATGCGGCGCCAGCCGCGCTTCCGGTGCAATCGTCGCGCGCCCGTCCGCCCGTACCCACAGCCCCCCTTGGGCATGGCGCGCGGCGATGCGCCCGTGTCCACTGGCCATGGACGAGGCGGGATCCAGATCGTCGGCCAGCCGCGCCCAGGCGGCGTCACGCGGGCCCAGCTGCCACAGGGTACCGGTGGTCGAGACCGCAAACAGTTCGCCCGCGCCGGACGTGCGGACCTGCGCGATAGGCTGCGGCGCCGCCATTGCCGTGGTCACGACCGGTGTGGTGCCGGAGGCCGCCAGCGCGGGCGTGCGTGCCAGCAGGGAGGCCGCGCCCGCGAGCAGGACTTCGCGACGATTCACGACGCCGGTCCAGTGTCCAGGCCCGCGGAAGGTGCGGATCGGAGCATTTGCGCGTAAGTTGGCCGCGCGCGCAAGCAACCAAGGACGCAACGTTGCGCCATCGAGGCGCTGCGCGCATCGCCATTCCTGGCGCCACCACGCCATCCGGTCGTGGACCCGTCATGAACCGTCAATGAAGGCTCCCCATGCTCATCCCCCGTCTGGCCGTTCCCGCGCTCGGATTTCCGACACTCGGACACGGCGAGTTCGATCTGCAGGCCGAGCGGCCTGGGCATTTCACGATGGTGGTTTTCTACCGTGGCCTGCACTGCCCGATCTGTGCCAAGTATCTGTTGGAGCTTGGCCGCCTGCAATCGGAATTCGAGCAACGCGGTGTGCTCGCAGTCGCGGCTTCCGGCGACTCGCGCGAGCGCGCGCAGTCGATGGCCGACAAGCTCAGCGCGCCGAACCTGCGCATGGGCTACGGCATGAGCCTGTCCAGCGCCCGGGAATGGGGCCTTGCCATCAGCACCTCGCGGGGCGTGACGTCGATCGGGATCGAAGAGCCGGGCCTCTTCGCCGAGCCCGGGCTCTTCCTGGTGCGGCCCGACACCACGCTGTATTACGCTGCGGTCCAGACCATGCCGTTCGCGCGCCCGCACTTCGACGAACTGCTTGGGGCGATCGACTTTGCCATCGCCAAGGACTATCCGGCGCGCGGCGAATACACCAGCGCCGTGTGATCCCGCCTGCCGCCGTCCGCGGCTCAACGCGCCGTACCGTCGGCGGACACCAGTTCGGTATCCGGGTGCGCGGCGCGCCAGCCGAACCAGAATGTGTTGTGGGACGAGAGCCGGGGTAACCGCCGGTCGCCGCTAACCAGCGCCGTTTCGGTCAGTGCCCAGACCACGCCGCTGACATCCGTGGCTGTCGCGTCGCCATTCCAGATGTACATGCGCTGGCCACTGTTCAACGCGTAGATGCGGTGGGCGCCGCTGTGGTCGGTCAGGACCACGAAGTCGCGACCACCGTAGCGGCCGTGCCAGACGGGGGACTTGCGCAGGAACTCGGAGCTGATGGCCAGCGGACGTTCGCCGGGCTTGCCGAAGCGCGGAATCAGCACCTCCTGCTTGTTGCGCAGTCGCGTATCGTCACCCGGAACCGGGAACATCAGTGCGTCCGTGGCGAAATAGACGCGATACGCCTCGCCCTCGTCATAGTCGCGACGGTGACCGGTGTCGAGCGACAGCACCGTGGTGCGCGGATGCCGGCGCCGCCAGTCGCCCCACGTGGTGGTGACGACCTCGCGGGTGGGCAGCGAGATGTCCTTGCCCGCCAGCGGCCCCACCACCGGTCGTCCTTCCAGCGTGTTCCACAGCGACTGGGTCGCGGCGTCGTACATGAGCTTATTCGAGCGGTAGAGAAAGCCGCTGGTGCCAAGCGCGTGCGCGCGACCCTCCACTACCGTTTCGTAGACGATCACGGCGCCGCAAAGCGTGCAGTAGACGCCGGCAACATCAACGTTGCCGACACGATCGACGAACATTTCATGCCACGCCAGGATGCGCTTTGGATAGGCGCGCGCGTCGCCGTTGATTTCGATGCCGAAGACCACGTCGGTGGCGGCGAGGTAGCCCGCGTCCCGCGCCGCCAGCATCTTCGGCTTGCGCAGCGGCGGGATGCCGTCCTGCAGCACCCCGCCCCAGACGATTTCATCCAGCCGGATCAGTGCCGGAAATCCGGGCGAGAAGTATCTTTCGAAACGCGGATCGAGATTGGAGTAGAGCGACGCCTTGAACGCCGCAAACGACGGCGGCGGGGCCGGGCGCGCCCACTGCCAGCGCATCCAGGCGGTCCAGTCGTTGCCGGGCTCCTTCGCGCCGGTCTTGCGCGCGACCATTGCCAGCAATGCCTGCCCGGTCGAGCGCTGCGGGATGAAGCGCACGATCTCCAGCGCCATCGGAACGAATTCGTCCTGCCAGTTGGCATCGAGCCACTCGAGCGAAAGCGACGGCGCGTCCGGATGCTCGACCAGCAGGGCGGGAAAGCGCACGCGTATGGCCTGGTCGAGCGTTTCCTGCGGGGTGGCGGCCCACGTCGGCACTCCTGCCGCCAGCGCGACCGCCAGCAGCACGCTTGCCATGAAGCGCGATTCAGGCCATGAGCCACGGCGTTGCGGCGTCTGGTGCATGTCACTCCATCCTGCGTCCGGGACCTGCGGGCGGGCGCGCCCGGGAAGTACTGGACCGTGCAGCGCATGTACGACCGCCGGGTTTCCGGATTCGCCTTTGGTCGTACCAGGCGACGGTCACATTACCGGCGCCTTGCCGCCATCGCGCCGGTACAATTGAACTGGAGGATGCCGCGTCGAGACGGCAAGGGGGAAGGGCGCATGACGGAAATCGATGTGCAACAGTCCACGATACCCGAGGTGCGTGTGGTCGGGGCCACGGCGCCATTGCGCTGGCTGGCCGCCGGCTGGCGCGACTTCCGCGCCCATCCGCTGCCCAGCGCCTTCTACGGCACCTGTTTTGCCGCGATGGGGTTCCTGATATACCTCGTGTTCCAGCACGCCTACCAGTATGTGTCGGCGTTGGTCACCGGGTTCTTTCTGGTGGGACCCTTCTTCGCCATCGGTCTGTATGCGCTGTCGCGCCGCGACGAGCGCGGGGAACCGGCGTGGCTCGCGCCAACTCTGGACGCCTGGGCCGGCAACAAGAGCGCCATCGGCCTCTTCGCGTTGGTGCTCGGCGTGATCCTGCTGGTCTGGGCGCGAGCGTCGCTCATCGTCTTCGCGTTGTTCTTTACCCAGGACGTCCCCGACATGAAGGATTTCGCGGGTCGAATCTTCGCGGTCGACAACCTCGAATTCCTGCTGGTCTACCTGTGCGTCGGCGGTTTCTTCGCCATCCTGGTGTTCGCGATCAGCGTGGTGTCGGTGCCGATGATGATGGACCGCAACACCGACGGCGTTGTTGCGGTGCTGACCAGCCTCAAGGCCGCCCTGGCCAACGTGCCCGCGATGATCGTCTGGGGTCTCCTCATCGTGGTGCTGGTCGGCCTTGGCTTTGCGCTGTGGTTTGTCGGGCTGGTCTTGGCCGTGCCGGTGATCGGTCATGCCACCTGGCACGCGTATCGCGAGCTGGTGGCCTAGCCGGGCCGGGCCCGCCGTCCCGCTCCATCCCGTCCTAGTGTGTCCCACCGCCCGGCGGTCGCCCGGCCGCAAATCATTCGATAGAATGCCAGTTGCCCGCCTGCCAGTGGAAAACCATGATCCGCCTGTCGCTATCTACGCTTACCATCGTTGCGCTGCTGTTGCTGCTCGGCGGTTGCGCCACGGCCGTGCGCCCGGTCAACGAACCGATCGCCAAGGCCGACGCCAAGGTCGGTTACCGCTTTGCGACGCGCCAGAAGCAGGTTGAGGACAAGCAAAACCTGGTGGTTCTTGCGTTCTCGGGCGGCGGCACGCGCGCGGCCGCATTCTCATACGGCGTGCTCGAGTTCATGCGCCGCACCGAGATCATCGGACCGAAAGGCAACAAGGTCCGGCTGATCGACGAAATCGACGTCATCACCGGCGTGTCGGGCGGCAGTTTCACCGCACTAGCCTACGGCCTCTACGGTGAAAAGCTCTTCGACACCTACGAGCAAAGCTTCCTGAAGCGCGACGTGCAGGGCGAAATTGTCTCGCGCTCGTTCAGCCCGTCAAACTGGGGCAAGCTTGGCTCAACTGCATGGGGCCGCTCCGAACTTGCGGCCGAGTTCTACGATGAGATCCTGTTCAAGGGCGCCACGTTCGGTGACCTCGATCGCGGCAAAGGGCCGCTGATCCTGGCCTCGGCCACCGACATCTCGACCGGCGCGCGATTGGTCTTCCAGCAGGACTATTTCGATGTCCTTTGCTCGAACCTGCACAGCGTGAAACTGTCGCGCGCCGCGTCCGCGTCGTCGGCGGTACCGGTGGTGCTGTCGCCGGTCACCCTCAACAGCTACGGTGGCACCTGCGGACCGTCCATGCCCGCGTGGGTCGGCAAGTTCCTCGACACCGACGATCCGCCGCGGCCCGCGGCGCGCGCCGTTCGTTCCCTCAAGGGATTGCAGGAATTCGGTGACGGCGTCAACCGGCCCTTCATTCACCTGGTGGATGGCGGCGTATCGGACAACGTCGGCATGCGCGGCGTGCTCGATACGCTGGAAATTCTGCAGGCGCTGCACAATGAAGGTGTCCCCACGCAGTTCGACAGCGCGCGCCGGATCATTGTCTTCATCGTCAATTCGCTGTCGTCGCCGCCCACCGACTGGGATCGCTCCGAGTCCCCGCCCGGAAGCGTGGAGATCCTGCTGAAGGCCAGCGGCGTGCCGATCGACCGCTATTCCTACGAGGCCACCGAGTTGCTGCGGGACATGGCGGCACGATGGAGCATCATGCGCAAGGTCCGCGATTCGGCGCCGATGAAAGGGAACAAGGATCCCGCACTCGATGCACTGATGCGCGCTCCCGATGCCGAGATCTACGCCATCGACGTGTCCTTTCCCCGCATCAGGGACCCGAAGGAGCTCGCGTTCCTCAACAGTCAGCCTACGTCGTTCGTGCTGACGCCCGAGGCCGTCGATCACCTGCGCGCCGCCGCGGGGACGATCATCCAGGACTCGCCCGAGTTCAAGCGGTTGATCAAGGACGTGGGCGGCAGGATCGTGGTCTATCCGGCGGCTATTCCGGCGCCGCTGCGCTGACAGTACGACATCGGACTCCCGTCATCGCGCCGCGGTGACGGCTTGTCGCCGGTTCGCGCAGCCGTAATTTTCACCGGCGACGCAACTGGCGCCTGCGCACCCGCCACGCCTGCGCCGTGAATTGCCTATCGTTGATGCAGATCAATGCGCCGGGCCATCCGCCGCTTCCAGCGCCAGTGGGTCGGCGTAGCATTCTCTGACCGCGAACGCGTTCCGGTTGCCCAGATCCTGCGCTGCGCGGCAGGCAGTTCCATCGATTTCCATCGAGGGCGGGCCGAAATGTCGAATTTCGAGATTGTCGAGCGCGAGGACTATTCCGACGTCACCTACATGCTGGAGATTCGCCATCCGATGATGGCGAAGGCCGCCAGGGCCGGCCAGTTCGTCATCGTGATGGAGCATGAGCATGGGGAACGCATACCCCTCACGCTCGCGGATTTCGACCCGGAGCACGGCACGATCACGCTGGTGATCCAGGCGGTGGGCAAGACCACGCGTGAAATGCAGCAGAACTGCCATGTCGGCACCAAGCTGTTTGCAGTTGTCGGGCCGATGGGCATTCCCAGTCACATCGGCAGTCCGAAAAAAGTGCTTTGCGTCGGCGGTGGACTCGGCGTGGCGCCGGTCTATCCGCAGGCCCGCGCCTACGCCCGCAATGGTGCATACGTCATCGGCGTGGTCGGCTTCCGCAACAAGGGCGTGATGTTCTGGGAAAACAAGTTCCGCGCCGTATGCGACGAGCTGATCGTCTGCACCGACGACGGATCGGTGGGCATCAAGGGGCTCGTGACCAAGGGCATGGAGCATGCGCTGGCCACGCATGCGGACATCGACGAGGCGATCGCGATCGGCCCGCCGATCATGATGAAGGCCTGCGCGGAGGTTACGCGGCCGCGTCGCATCAAGACGCTCGTCAGTCTCAATCCCGTGATGGTCGACGGCACCGGCATGTGTGGCGGCTGCCGCGTCAAGATCGGCGACGGCATCAAGTTCGCGTGCGTCGACGGTCCCGACTTCGACGCGCATACGGTCGACTTCGACGACCTGATGTCGCGCCTCGCCCGGTATCGCCCCACGGAGCAGGAAGCGCTGAAGAAGTGGGAAGAAAATTGCCGGATGGGCGGCGCGACGGCCGGGTCCGGCGAGCTGTACTGACCGCGCCTGCCGCCAGTCCGCTACGGCATCCGTCGACTTCGCGAGTCCATCCATGGCCAAGAAAAAAACCATCCGCTCGATTCCGCAGGAGCGCACCCCGATGCCGGAGCAGGATCCGCTGATCCGGGCGCGCAACTTCGATGAAGTCACCTGCGGCTACACGTTGGAAAATGCGCTGCGTGAGGCCGACCGGTGCCTCCAATGCGCCGACGAGCCCTGCGTTCGCGGCTGCCCGGTCGGCATCGACATCCCGGCATTCATCCAGAAGATCGCCGACAAGCACTACCACGGCGCCTATGACGTCATCACCGACACGAACCTGCTGCCCGCCGTGTGTGGCCGGGTGTGCCCGCAGGAAAATCAATGCGAGGGAGTATGCACGGTCGGTGACACGCTGGAGCCTGTCGCCATCGGTCGACTCGAGCGCTTCGTCGGCGACATGGCAATCCGCGAGGGGTGGGTGAATCTGCCCTATATCGAGAAGAGCGGCTTCCGGGTCGGCATCGTCGGCTCGGGGCCGGCGGGGATGGCCTGCGCGGCCGACATGGCCAAGGCTGGCTGCGAGGTCGTGGTCTATGAGGCCTTCCACGAGCCCGGTGGCGTGCTGAAGTACGGCATCCCCGACTTCCGCCTTCCCAACGCCGTCATCAATGTCGAGATCGACAAGTTGAAGCAGCTTGGCGTCCGCTTCGAGTGCAACACCCTGGTCGGCCGGCTGTTCACGATCGAGCAGATGTTCACCGAGATGGGCTTTCACGCGGTGTTCCTTGGGACGGGCGCGGGCTATCCTAGCTTCATGGGGATCCCCGGCGAGTCGCTGAACGGGGTGCTGTCGGCCAACGAACTGCTAACGCGTTGCAACCTGATGCGGGCGCGCGACTTTCCCAACTTCGATACCCCGATGCAGCCCGGCAAGCGTGTCGCCGTGATCGGCGCCGGCAACACGGCCATGGACGCGCTGCGCGTATCGCTGCGCCTGGGCGCCGAGAAGGTCTACTGCGTTTACCGCAGGGGCAGGGCCGAGGCGCCGGCCCGCGCCGAGGAGATCCACCACGCCGGCGAAGAAGGCGTCGAATTTCACTGGCTGACCAGCCCGGTGGAGGTGCTGGGCGACGAACAGAAGCGCGTGCGCGGCATGCGCTGCCAGAAGATGGAGCTGGGCGAGCCCGATGCGTCGGGGCGCCGGCGTCCGGTGCCGGTGCCGGGCAGCGAGTTTGAATTCGAGTGCGACAGCGTCGTCTACGCGATCGGTACCAACGCCAATCCGATCCTGGGGCAGACGGCCAAGCTCAAGCTCGACAAACGTGGCTATATCGCGACCGACGACAACCTGGCGACCTCCATCGCCGGCGTCTATGCGGGCGGGGACATCGTCACTGGCGCGGCCACGGTCATCGAGGCCATGGGCGCCGGACGCCGTGCCGCGCGCGAGATGAAGGCATGGCTGGGCCTGCGCGACACCGATGGGGTGTACGCCCCTGAAGTACCGCACGTGGGACGGCGATTCGGTTTGGCGACGGACCAGCATGGCTACGCGCGCGTACACGTGGAATGACTCTCCAACACCCCGACGAATGAGCACCAGCATGACCCTGGAACGACCATGACCGAAGCTGCCACGCTGGCCCCGGGCGCCATCCGCGCACCGGATTCGCCGAACCAACTGCGCGACGCGGTATCGTTGTCCGAGCATATCGTGGAGATCATCAGCGACTCGGGAGAGGGCGCGCAGCGCTGCGGACAGTCGCTTGGCGCTATCGCCGCGCGAGCCGGCAACGGCATCTGGACGACGGAGATCATCCCCGCCGAAATCCAGCCGCCGGCGCGCAGCGTGGCGGGCGCCTCGGGCATTCGCATCCGTATCGGCACCAAACGCGTGACCAACGGTGGCGACGAGACCGATCTCGTCGTTGCGTTCAACGAGCAGGTGCTGATCGGTCGCGTCCGGGCCGGCGAATTGAAGCCCGGCGCGCAGATCCTGCTCGAGAGCATGTGGCGCGAGCACCGCGATCCGAAGATCGTCGCTTCGTACCTCGAGACAGTGGCCATGCTGAAGGAGGCCGGCTTTCGCGTCTACGAGGTGCCGCTCGAGCACGAGTGCCACAGGCTCGTGGCCGACCCGCGCAAAGGCAAGAACATGTTCGTGCTGGGGATGCTGTGCAATATGTACAGCCTCGACCCGGCGCTCGGCCGCGAGCAGGTCGCGCGCATCTTCGGGAAGAAGGACGCCAAGGTCATTCAAGTGAATCAGGGACTGCTCGATGCGGGCTACGCATGGGCCGAGCGCAACCTCGACTTCAAGTACCGGATTCCCGCCGTGCGCTCGACGGAGGCGCAGATCGTCGTCAACGGCAATACCGCGCTGGCGCTCGGCGTACTGGCCTCGGGCATGGATATCTGCGCGATGTATCCGATCACCCCGGCGACGTCGGTTTCGCATTACCTGTCCGACGTGTTCGAGCGCGTCGGCGGCATAGTCCATCAGGCGGAGGACGAGATTGCAGCCTGCGCGTTCGCCATCGGCGCCTCGTATGCAGGCAAGTGTGCGGTGACCGTCACGTCGGGCCCGGGCTACTCCCTCAAACAGGAGGGCATCGGTCTCGCGGTCATGGCCGAGATTCCGCTGGTCGTCATCAATGTGCAGCGCGGCGGGCCGTCCACCGGCCAGCCGACGAAGGTCGAGCAGGGCGACCTGCTCACCTCGATCTATGGCAGCCACGGCGATGCGCCGAAGGTCGTGCTGGCGGTATCGGGGATCGAGGACTGCTTCTATTCGATGATCACGGCGCGCAAGATCGCAGAGACGTTCAATACGGTCGTCGTCGTGCTGTCGGACGCCAGTCTCGCGACCGCGCAGCAACCGTTTCCGCGGCCGCAATTCGACACCGACTGGCTCGCCCCGCCACTTGACCAGACGCCGGTTCCGGACGGCGTGAAACCCTACGACTGGGATCCGGTCACGGGCATTGCACACCGCTTCGTGCCGGGCCAGCCGCATGGCATGCACACGCTGACCGGCCTGGCGCACGACCGCGGCAGCAAGGTCGCCTACGATCCCGAGACCAACGAAGAGGGTCTGCGCAATCGCAGCCTCAAGATCGCTGCGCTGCAAAAGACACTGCGCACGCCGCCGGTGTTCGGGGATGCGCAAGGCGACCTGCTGATCATCGGCTGGGGCAGCACCAAGGGCGCGATCGAGGAGGCGGTCGAGCGTATGCGCGACGAGGGCAAGAAGGTGTCGTCGCTACATCTAACCTTCATCCAGCCGATGCCGTCGGGCATTCGCGAGATCCTGAAGCGCTTCAAGCAGGTGATCACGATCGAGTCCAACTGGTCCGATAGCCTCGAGGACGAACTGATCGACGAGGACAACCGGCGCTACGCAGCGCTGGCGATGATGCTGCGCTCGCGCTTCCTGGTCGACATCGATTGCTGGACACAGACGCGCGGCCAGCCGATCAAGCCTTCCGAAATCGTGCGCTTCGCACGCACCAAACTCGCGTCGCCATTGGCGTCGCCATTGGCGTAGCCGGAGAACCGCCATGAACATGCCCGTCACCCAATGCCTGATCAAGCTGCACGAGGCCCATCACAACCTCGAGGACTACCAGGGCGGCGTGCCACGGTGGTGCAGCGGCTGCGGCGACAACGCGATCCTCGCTGCCGTGCAGAGGCTCTGCCGCGACGAAAACCTTGCGCCGGAGCGTACGGTATTCGTATCCGGGATCGGCTGCTCGTCCCGGTTCCCGCATTACATGAAGACCTATGGTTTTCACGGCATCCATGGCCGCGCGTTCCCGATCGCGCAGGGGGTCAAGATGGCGCGTCCCGACCTCGCGGTATTCGTCAACACCGGGGACGGCGACTGCTGCAGCATCGGCGCCGCGCACTGGATCCACGCGATCCGCTACAACACCAATCTCACCGTGATCCTGCACGACAACCACGTGTACGGGCTTACCAAGAAGCAGGCGTCGCCGACGTCGCCACGCGGCCTGAAGAGCAACACCACGCCGCGCGGCGCGACACTGGAGCCCATGAATCCGCTGACGGTCACGCTCGGGGTGACCAATGCCTCGTTTGTTGCGCAAGCCGTCGACTGGGTCCCCGAATTGCTGTTCGACATCATCCAGAAGGCGTACCACCATCGCGGCTTTTCCTTCGTGCGCATCATCCAGCGCTGCCCCGAGTTCCTGCCCAAGATGTTCGAACCGTGGCTGCACGATCCCGGCCGCACGCTGCTGCTATCGCATCCCAATGGCCTCACGATTTCGCCGGAGCTGTCGCGAACCTACAAGAACCAGATCGAGCACGATCCGTCCAATCTCGACCGGGCGCGCGAGATTGCCTCGTCGGAGGATCCGATCCCGGTCGGCATCCTTTACCACAATCCCGCAGTGCCCTGCTACGACGACCTGCACGCCGTGAGCGCGATGCGAACCGACGAGCAGATCCGCGCCGGGCTCGAGACGGAGCTCGACAAGGTGACGGTGTGGCCGGATGACAGCGCGCCGGCACGCCAGGTGGCATGAACCATGGACACAGCCGCCCGCTATCACGAGCAACAGCTGTTCTTCTCGACGGGAAGGCGGCAAGGCGTGGGTATCGACGCGATCAATGGCCTCGGTCTGCGGCCGGCACTTTTCGCGTACTACCGCGATCTACCGCGCCTGCGCTACGACTTTCCGCTGGTGCTGGTCGATCAAGGTCCCGAGGCGGGCACGATCCGCTCGCTGTCGTCGGTCGTCGACGAGATGCTGCACGAGATCGCGCCGCGCGGGATGGACGGCGAGCGGTTGCGCAAGCACGTGCTGCGGCTCGAACGTGAAGTGCGGACATTGCTGGCCGGCGGGGGCAGCGGCAGGATGTCGGCCCTGTGGAGTCAGGCGGCTCCGCTGGTTGCCGTTCCCGGCGATCCATCCGCAACCAGCGTGCTCACGCACATCGCCGACAAGGTACAGCTCGATGGCGACCTGGTCGACTGCGACCGGGCGATGCCGGCGCGCGTGCTCACGCATGCGTGGCAGGCCGCCCAGCAACGCAAGGGCAAGGCCTTTCGCGCCATTGTCGAGCGTCTCGTGGTCAAACTTTCCGGAATCCTGCGCGCCGCGTTCATCCACTCGGCCGCAGGTCAGCAGCCCGATGCGCTGCGTGCATCGCTGGGCGGCACCCACCGCGAGGTGTTCGACTTCGCGATGATGTCCCGCCTCGTTGCCCGCAATGCGCCGAAGGATGAGCTGCCGGCATCCCGCCGACGCCGCATCGAAAGTGCGTTGGCGGTTCTCAAGGCGCAGCCGTTCTTTCCGGATCCGCGCCTCACGCAACGTCCGGAATCCCCGACCACCTTCAACTTTCGCTTCGACAACTGTGCGGCGGCGGCGGCGGCGTATCGCGAACGCCTGCCCAGTCTCGCGGCAGTGGTAAAGGCGCTCTCCATCGCGGAACTCGAGGTCGAAGGCGCCTACGCCGAAGCCCAGCATGATGCTTTCTTCGAGCATTTCGACGACACCGCACTGTCGGCCGACGACATCGCGATGTTCCCGGATTATCTCGTGTGCATTCCGCTGGACCACAACGATGCGCCTGAAAATGCCGGGTTGATGGACATGCTTTCCGCCGGCCTGCCGGTGAAAGTGCTGGTGGAGACGTCCGACCTGCTCGAGGAAGCCGCAGTCGGGACCGGCCACTTTGCCTTCGGCGTGCGCAGCTCCCGTTTGGCGAACACCGCGACCGGATTGGGCGGCGTCTTCGTCGTGCAGACCGCGAGCTCGAATCTCTATGCACTGCGCGAGCGCCTCGCCAAGAGTTTTGCCCACCGGGGAGCGGGCCTCGTCAGCGTCTATGCGGGCGCCGGCGCGACTGGGGACCTGCCGCTCTATCTCACCGCGGCGGCAGCGATGGAGTCCCGCGCATTTCCCGCCTTCACCTACGATCCCTACGCCGGGGACAACCTGGCAGCGCGCTTTTCGCTGGAGGACAATCCGCAGCCCGCGGCCGACTGGCCGGTCGAGCCCTTCGAATATGCGGATGAGAACCAGCAGCGCGTGATCGAGGAAACCCCGTTCACGGTCGCCGACTTCGTCCTGTGCGATCCACGCTACGCTGCGCACTTCGCGCGCGTACCACGTGAACGCTGGAACGCGGCCATGATCCCGGCCGATGAGTGGCTTGCCCGCGATCCGAAGAGCGTCGGTGACATGATGCCGTTCGTACTTGCCGTCGACGGCGAGGACAAGCTGCAGCGGGTCATCGTCGATGCCCGGCTGATGCAGACCGTGGCGCGCTGCCGCACCTTCTGGCACCGCTTGCAGGAACAGGGTGGCGTCCACAATTCACACGCGGAGATCCTGCTTGCGCGCGAAAGGGCGCAGTGGGAGCAGGCCAGGGCGAAGGAACAGGAAGATCTCCGCGCCTCGACCATGGCCGCGGCAGGCGGCAACGGTGCGACGATGGCGGTTGCCAACGCGACGGCCGCGGTGACGAAGGCGGCAACGCCCTCCGCAACAGCGCCAACCGCAGCGCCGGAGCGCAACCCGGACGAGGCGTGGATCGATACCGCGCGTTGCCCGAGCTGCAACGAATGTCAGACCATCAACGACAGATTATTCAAGTACAACGACAACAAGCAAGCCTACATCGGCGATGTCCGCGCGGGGACGTTCCGCCAGATGGTCGAGGCGGCCGAAGTCTGTCAGGTGGCAATCATCCATCCGGGCAAGCCATGGAATCCGGACGAGCCCGGGCTTCCGGAGCTGTTGCAGCGCGCCGAGGCTTTTCAGTAGGTTCCGGGCAGCCGCTGCGCGCCGCTGGAGCGGAACGGAACGGACGGCGACCGCATCATCCGGATACCGCGCAACGCCGCGCGCGTCATGCCGTAGCGTATTGCCCCATCATGCCGCCGTCCTCATGCTCCAGGATGTGGCAATGGAACATGAATGGAAATTCGCGCGTGGCCGCCTGCGTGAACGTCATCAGCACCTGACCCGGCTGGTCGAGCAGGATCGTGTCCTTGCCGCCGGCCAGATGCGGCGGCGGCGCCTGCCCGCCGATGGACAGCACCCGGAACGTGACGCCATGCACATGGAATGGGTGCGCCATCATGTTGGGCGTGATTTCCCAGATTTCGGTGGAGCCCAACGCCGGTTGGAAATCGATCCTATGCATATCGTAGGGTCGGCCATTGATGCCGAATGGCTGCCCCATGGGTCCGCCCATGCCCATCCCCATGCCACCGCCCGCGCCCGGTCCGCGCATCATCATCGGGCCCATGTCGAGCGAGACCTGGCGGCGCAGGGTGGCGCTGCCCGGCTTGGGGGCCGCAAGTGCAACGAGTGCATTGGGTATGGCACTTGGCAGAGCGGGCTTCGACGCGTCCACTTCGAAGCGAATCAGGCTTCCGGCAACGCCGCCAGCCATGCCCCGCATCATGCCGCCACCCATGCCTTGCATCATTCGGTCCTCCGGCGCGGTTTCGAGCACAACCGCCTTGCCGTCGGAAAAATCCACCAGGAGCTCGAAGCGCTCGCTTGGAGCGATGGTCAGCGCCTGCATCGCAACCGGCGCGGGGAGGTACCCGCCGTCCGAGGCAATGACGTGAAAAGTCCTGCCATCGGCAAAGCGCAGGTCGAAGTTGCGGGCGTTGGCGGCATTGAGGATGCGCAGACGCACCATGCCAGGCGGAACCTTGGCAACGGGAGCGAATACGCCATTGACGATCAGCGTATCGCCACGCATGCCCATCATCAACGACGGTCCGGACGCGCCGTAGACGAGCCCCCCATTGCGATCAAGCCGGCGATCCTGCAGGATGATTGGCAGGTCATCCACGCCATAGTTGCGGGGAAGGCCGAGCCGTTCGCCGGTTCCGTCCTCGATGATCACCATCCCCGCAAGCCCCATGTAGACCTGGCGGCCGGTGTCGTAGTGCGGGTGCGCGTGGTACCACGCGGTGGCCTCCGGCTGGTCGATCCTGAGCACGGGGCGCCATGTGTTGCCCGGCTTGATGGACGCATGGGGGCCGCCGTCCATCGCGGCCGGGACCAGGACACCGTGCCAATGGGCCGTCGTCTCGCGGTCGAGCTTGTTCTCGACGGCGATCTCAACCTCGTCCCCCTTGTGCACGCGCAGGACGGGACCAAGGTAGGGCGCGGAAAATCCGTAGGTCGCCGCTGGCCGGCCCGGCAGGATTGCGTGCCGGCCCTGCGCGGCCACGAGCTGGATGGCCCCGTTCTGCACTCGCGCGTCGCGCAGTTGCGGAATGGGCAGCGGGGTCTCGAAACGCGGCGCCTGCGCATAGGCAGGCATGCCGCCGACGATTGCAGCAGCGGTGGCGGCGGCGCCGCCTTCGAGGAATCTGCGACGTGTCAGCATTCTATGCGCCTCCTGCGCTCCATTGTGCGCCCCCGCTGAAATTGCGCGTTGACGTGGATCAAGCAGGGCGCCGCGATGAACGATGTCGCGAGCGCGCCCCCCATTTTCAAGGCGACTCTGTCGTCATGTCACATGCGCGAAAGTGCCAGACCCTCGTATCATGCGGCGATGGATGCCTGGCTGACACCGCTACTGGAGGCGCTCGCACTGCCGCAATACGGGCTCAGCACACTGTTCGTGGTCGCGCTCATTTCGGCCACGCTGCTGCCGTTGGGATCCGAGCCGGCCCTCTTCGGACTGGTCAAGCTGAACCCGGAGCTCTTCTGGCCTGCCATCATCGTCGCCACCATCGGCAACACGATCGGCGGCGCCATCAACTGGTGGATGGGTTACGGTGCCGAACTGGTGTACGAGCGGTTTACCCACCGACACCACACCGCGCATTCACGCGCACTCGGCTGGCTGGAGCGCTTCGGCCCCAAGGCCTGTCTGCTGTCCTGGCTGCCGATTGTGGGCGACCCGCTGTGCGCGGTGGCGGGCTGGCTGCGCTTGCCGTTCTGGCCGTGCGTTCTCTACATGGCGATCGGCAAATTTGCGCGTTACGTGGTGATGACCGCGGTGCTGCTGTGGATCTTTCCCGGCGTGTTTGCGCGCTGAGTTCGAGGAGCCATGACCATGACCAAGCAGGACTTCGCCGTCGGACGCACGGCCTCGGTGGAGCAGCGCGTGGATGCCATCCAAGCGGTGCTCGACGAGCGCGGGATGCAAGCAACCGAGGCGGTCGAGGAGTTGAGTCACCTCGCCATGGAGCAATGGGTGCCGCGCAACGGCGCGCGCGTCGTGGCCAGGGCCTGGGTCGACCCGGCGTTTCGCGCACGTTTGCTTGCCAATGGCCGGGCCGCCGTCACCGAGACCGGCCTTGCGCTGCCGAAGCATCACCGGCACCTGGTGGTGCTGGAGAACACGTCAGCCGTACAGAACGTCATCTGCTGCACGCTGTGCTCGTGCACCGCCTTCACGATCATCGGGCTGCCGCCGGAGGTCGAGATCCGGATGTGGGACACCACCGCGGACACGCGCTACATGGTGCTGCCCGAAACCGGGTCATGTGCGGATGCCAGGCTATATCCGCGGCAAGACCGGGGTGGTGGTGAGCGAGTCGCCGGTCTATCCGTTTCCCGATGCGCAAGCCCACGGCGTGGATGCGCAGGACGAACCCACGTACGACGTGCGCTTCCGCAGCGAGGAACTGTGGCCGAATTCAGCGGACGCGGCCCTCGTTCATGTAGGCGTGTTTCAGAGCTATCTCGAGCGGGTGGGATAGCCAATACCCGTCGGCACTTCCACATCGTCGTTATCGTCAGCGCGTTCGCCGCCGCCGCCGCCGCCGCCGCAACGGACCCAGGCCCTCCGGGACGAAGCCGCGCGCGATCATCTCACCGCGTATCGCCGCCTGTGTCGTATAGCGATGATTCGGCGCTCCGGTCCGGCCGTCGTTGTAGAGGCGGTAGAGCGGCGCGGTATCGGCGCTGCATTTCCGGTGCTGCCAGGAAGTTTCTTTGCAAAGACCTCCCCCTCGAACTGACAGTCGGCGTTCGCGCCCACCCTTGTGCACTCATCGGCAAACGGCGTGTAGAGGTGCGAGCTCCTCGGCGCGACACCCGCGCCAATCTCAGCTGAGAGCGAGACTTCCGGCGAGCGCCCTGGTTAGTTGTGCCGCCGGTATTTCCCGGCATCCCGTCGCATTCTGTCCTGACCACAGCGGCGAAAAGTCGCCGCTGCCCTTTGCTTCGGCCGCAGCGCGCAAGGGGGCGATCGCGGCGGTGGCGAGTGGGAAGGCGGGCGCGGCAGCGTTCATCGCGCCCAGCTCGCGCATCAGCCGGTTGACGATTCCGCGCGCGGGCCGCCCGGTGAAGAGGTTGGTCAACGTCGTGTGTACCGCTTGCGGGCTCTTCAGCGCGGCCCGGTGCACGGCGCTGGTGATCGCTTCCGGGCACAGCAGGTAGGCAGTGCCGACCTGCGCCGCGCAGGCGCCCAGCGCCATCGCCGCGGCCACGCCTCTGGCGTCCGCGATGCCGCCTGCCGCGATCACCGGAATGTTCACCGCCTTCACCACTTGTGGCAGCAACGCAAACGTGCCGGGCTGGGTCGCAATTTCTTCGCCGATGAACATGCCGCGGTGGCCGCCCGCCTCGTTGCCCTGCGCAATCACCGCATCCACGCCTTGCGTTTCCAGCCAGCGCGCTTCCTCCACCGTGGTCGCCGAGGCAATCACCTTGGATCCCCAGCGCCGCACGCGCGCCAGCAATTCCGGCGCCGGCAATCCAAAGTGAAAACTCACCACTGCCGGCTTGAACGTCTCGAGTACGTCTGCGGCCTCGTTGCTGAAGGGCACGCGTCCCGGCCCGGCGGGAATACTCGCCGCGTCGATGCCGAACTCCTTGTAGTACGGCGCGAGCACGCTTTTCCAGGCCGCTTCCCGCGCGGCGTCCGGGTTCGGCGGCACATGGCAGAAGAAATTCACGTTACAGGGTTTCCCCGTTCCGGCCGTGATCGCTGCCAGTTCCTTGCCTATCGACTCCGGTGTCAGCATGGCGCAGGGCAGCGAGCCCAGGCCTCCGGCGTTCGACACCGCGATTGCGAGAGCGCTCAGTTGTGAGCCCGCCATCGGGGCCTGGATGATCGGTAATTCGGTTCCCAGCAGCTTTTGCAGTGTGCTCATGCTTTCCAGTCCAGCGGAAGATTCAGAAACCCGGCAGTACCGCTCACGCCGCGTGCAGGAGAAATCAGCTTTAACCGCATCGTACGGGAATTCGATTCACCCCCCCCGGGACGCGAACGAGAACGCCAGCGGATATCAAGGCCACCACGTCGCTGTGGACCGCTTTTACGTCGCGCTGGAAGTCGGCCAGCAGCTTGTCCACGGAGGCGAATCTGTACCTGCGTTCCAGCTCAGGGGGCGGGGTCGGCATCGAACGGCGCAACTCGCGCTAGGGGAAGCAGGGCACTTTCCTGCGCCAAATGCGAGGATTGCGGCTGGAACGCCACGTACATGCAGTTTGCACGAGAGTTGGAGCGCCGCTTGGCATTGTCCGTGAAGTAATGCACGCGAACGACTTGCACAGACGAACACCTGAAGCTTCCGACATGACTTGGCGTAGTGTCCGGAGCAGTGGGGGAATTCCACTTTGCAGGTACTGGTGCCGCCATTAGGAATAGTGGCAAGGCGCGACGAGATCGCTGCGCTGTAACGCGACTCCGAATTGCATGAATAGGCGTTCCCGGCGGTGCAGGCGCCGGAAAGCTTCCCCGCGCGCCGGTGTCCGAGTGGACCCCGGCGATGCATCGCGCGGCGGCCCAGTCGCAAGTGAGCGCTTGATGTTCCGTCTGGTCCGGCCGGCGGATGGGTGACGGAGGGCTGCGCGGATGCGGCTCCACGCTTAGGCCGTGACCGGCGCTGGCCGCAGCGGCACGTCGCAGACAACAACCGAGGTCGGCAGCAGGAAGTAGGACAGCGCCAGAATGAGCACCAGTGCGCCGATCGTTCGGCCTTGAACTTGTTGGGCACCCACGCTCAGGTGATGACCCCCGCCGCCAGCGTGATGCCGGCCAGCGCCACGACCTGCCCGTGAACTGCACCGCTTGCTGGTACGCCTCGCCAAGCGGCACGCCCTTGCGTTGCTGCGCGAGCCGCACCGACAGGATTCAGGAGACCTTAAGGACAGGACGCTGGCTCGACCCCTACAGTCGGACCTCGAACCTTGTATCCGCGGAGAGACCTTCGTGATGCCCCCCACACAACTTGCCGTGTTGCCCTTTGTGAATCTGTCCGGCGCAGTCGAAAGCGAGCTCGTCGCCGACGGGCTGACCGAGCTCGTCATCATGCAACTCGCGTTGTTGCCGCCCCTGCGCGTAGCTTCACGAGCGTCCTCCATGCACTACAAACACACACGGCAAAAGCTTACCGCCATCGCGTGCGAGCTCGATGTCACCCGTATCGTGCAGGGATCAGTGCTGCAGTCGTCGCAGACCATGCAGGTCGCCGTCCAGGTCATCGACGCCGCAACCGGTACGCACGTGTTCTCCCGAATCTACCAGCGCGATGTCGGCGACGCTCTGCATCGTCAGGACGAGATCGCGCAAGGAATTGCGCTGGACATCGGCGCCTTGCTTGGCGCAACAACAGTAAGCGGCGCGTAGCTCTAGCGCTGATACGAGAAGCTATGGCACGTTCCGAGGGGAGGCGATCGAATGAAGCTCCAGCTGAGGTGGCTTGCGGTTGCATTGGGGGTTGGCGAGATCGGCCTCGTTGGCCATGCCTACGCCCAGGACATACGGGTCAACGTCACCGGGTCGAACATCCGGCGAGTCGATAATGAGACTGCGGCGCCGATCGAAACGATCACACGTGAAGACATCCAGGCGTCGGGATTGCAGACGATCCAGGACGTGCTGCGGCAAGTTACCGCCAACAACAACGGCTCGATCAGTCCGTCGTTCACCAACGGCTTTTCGGCTTCCGGCACAGGCATCTCCCTGCGCGGTCTCGGCCCCAACAACACGCTCGTGCTCGTGAACGGTCGGCGCATGGCCAATTTTGCCCTCGCTGACGACGGCCACGCTTCCTACGTCGACCTTTCGCAGATTCCTTTCGACCTGGTCGAGCGCATCGAGATCCTCAAGGATGGCGCGTCGGCCATCTACGGCTCGGACGCCGTGGCGGGCGTCGTCAACATCATCCTGCGCCAGCAATTCACCGGTTTGACCGTGACGGGCACGGCCGGCACGACCGCCAAGGGCCGCGGCAACCAGTACAAGACGTCGGTCACGGGCGGCGTCGGCGACCTCGCCAAGGATCGTTACAACGCCTTTGTCGCGGTCGACTTCCAGAAGCAAGACGCCAATCCGATGAGCCAGGGCAGGCAGTACGTGGGGACGAACGACCTGCGTTTCATGGGATTGCCGGACGCGCGCTGGGGCAACCCCAATTCGGGATTCTTTCCACACAGCCTGCTCGGCAATGTTGCGCCGGTGGCGGCGGCCGATCCGAATGGCGACAGCGGCCCTTTCCAATCGTTGCCGGGTGCTTGTGCACTGGCGAACCAGGACGAAGGGTTCTGCCGCTGGGACATCAAGGACTACATCGACATCCTGCCGTCCATCGAGCGCGTCAATGCGTATGCGCGCGGCGCGTACAACCTGACAGAGACCATTCAGGCGTATACGGAGCTGTCGTACTTCGACGTGAAGACCGTAACGCGCGGCATCCCGGCGTTCGCCAGCGCTTTCTGGTTCGATCCGTCGACCAACAGCGTTCGCTCGTCACTCAATGCTTACCTGCCCGTCGGCCACCCCGACAACCCGTTCGCGGCGAGTAACCAGGTGGCCCGCTTGTTGTATTCCGATCCGAACGTCGGCAACACGGACACGCAGTACCGGACGGGAACGCAGCGTTATCTGTTCGGTGTGAAAGGTACGAGCGCACGATGGGACTGGGACATCGCCGGCCTCTACATCCGCTCGGACACGGACGTCACGCGCCAGAATTTCTTCCTCTACGACCGGCTGCTCGCCGGGCTGGCTGGGACAGGTCCCTACGGTTACTACCGTGTCGGCGCGTCGGGATCGCTCAACAACCCGGCGGTCTACGACTGGATCGCGCCGGACCTGTCATACACCGCGGTATCGAAGAACACGACCTTCGATGCCAAGGCCTCGCGTGACCTCTACAAGCTCGACGGCGGCCAGCTCGCGCTCGCAGTCGGCTATGAATTCCGGCGCGAGGAGGTGAGCAACCCCGGCGTGCCTGAAACGAACACCGGCAACGTCGTAGGCTTCGGCTATTCGGCGGCATTCGGGTCGCGCAACGTTAATGCGCTGTTTGCCGAGTTGCATGCACCGATCCTCAAGAATCTCGAGGTCACCGCCGCCCTGCGCTACGACGACTACTCCGACTCGGGCAGCACTTGGAATCCCAAGTTCGGCATCAAGTGGACGGCGATGCCGACGCTCGTTCTGCGCGGCACGTGGGAGACGGCGTTCCGGGCGCCTGGTTTGTACGAGACCAGCAGCGCGAACGCTGTCGCCGCGTTTCTCAGCGTCGTCGATCCGGTCCGCTGCCCCGTCACGCAATCGCCAGCAGATTGCCAGGCGACCATCCTTGGCGTCATCACCGGCAATCCGGGCATCCGACCGGAAACGTCGACTGCGTATACGGTCGGTGCCATCTGGGAACCGCTTCCTGGCCTGAGCGCGACAGTCGACTATTGGAACGTCGAGGTCAAGGACCAGATCTCGATCGGCAGCTCGCAGGCGGTGGTGAACAATCCTTCCGCGTTTCCGAACGCGGAGGTGGGACGCGACACGAACGACCTGCCGGGCATCCCGAATTCGGGCTCGCTCACCTACGTTCGCGCGCCCTATCAGAACGCAAACTCGGTCAAGACCAACGGCATCGATCTCGACGTCGTCTGGAAGCTCAATTTGAAGGAACATGGAACGCTCACGACGCAGTTCCAGTGGACGCACGTGTTCAACTACGACCAGACGTTCTCCAACGGGCTCACGTTCGACTACGTCGGCACGCAAGGGAACTACGACGTGTCGTCGGGCTCCGCGACGCCGCGCGATCGCATGAACCTCATCGTCGGCTGGCAACGCGGTCCGTGGAGCGCGACGGGCACGGTTCGCTACGTCAGCGACTACACGTCGATTCCCTACCAGGGCGTGCCGACGCCGGACAGTTGCCTGTCCGCGCTCGACAGCGAGAGCTGCCACGTTGCGTCGTTCACCACACTCGACCTCTCGGCGTCGTACTCCGGGTTCAAGAACTGGCAGATCGTCGGATCGGTCATCAATGTGTTCAACCGGATCGCGCCGTTCAACCCGGCGGCCGCATACGGCAACATCAACTACAACTACAACTATGCGTTCTCGGGAGCGACCGGCACGCAGTTCAACGTTGGTGCGCGTTACACGTTCCAATAGCAGCTTTACCTTCGGGCAACGTCGCAAGCCATGCCACCGCCTCTGTCACCGCTGCATGGTCGTGCATGGCCATGCCGGCGGCGAATGCATTTTCCGCGGCCGGTCCGGCAGCTTCGCGCGCAAGCTGCAGCGCGCCCTCGAAGATCGACGCGTCGGGTTCGGTGTTGAAGTGGCCGACGCGGTCCCGCTGCGCCTTGGCAGCGCCAAACAGGCGAAGCGCGCGTTGCCAATCGTTGCGCCTCGCCGCGGCCCACCCGCACAGGCAAAGAGTGCCCTGCGTGAGCGCGGTCTCGCGAGCGCTTCCCATGGCCGTCAAGGCCTGGCGCAGATGCTCGACTGCAGCGTCCTCCATGCCCAAGACCGCGGCGTTGCGTGAGTAGTTGAAGTGAATTGAAACGACCGAATCGGGTTCGTCCGGGTTGAGAGCGAGCGCCTGCAGGTTATGGTACTGCGCTTGCTCGAGGTGGCCCTCGAGCGAATCGAGCTCGCCGAGTGAACCGTGCGCGTCTGCCGCAACCTTCCGATCGCCAACTTCGGTCGCCCGCTCCAACTGTTCGACCAAGCACTGCCGCGCGTCTGCCGCTTTGCCGACGGCCACGCTCGCATTGCCGAGGCGATAGAGGGCCTCCGCGAGCACCCCAAGGTCGCCACACCGCCGCGCCATCTCCACGCTCTCCTGCGCCATTGCATAAGCATCGTCATATCGCCCGGCCCAGAACTCGATCCATGCCGTGACGTACAGCGCGCGGCAGCGGGCGACGCTGTCATCCTTCGCTCCCGGATGCGACAGTGCCTCGCGCCCCAATCGCCTCGACAGATCGAGGTGTCCGGCAAGGGAGAGGGCGGTAAGGAGAGGATAGACCAATGCCAAACCCGCGCTTCCTCCATTCGCCTTGTCGCGCGCGTGCGCGAACGCAACCGCTAGATTGTCGCGCTCGGTAACGATGCGGGCAATGAGCTCCGCTTGTCGTGACGTGCGAATCGCAGGCGCGACGGAACTGGAAAACGTCACAAGGAAGTGGAGATGCGCATCCCGCGCATCGGTCTCTTCGCCCGTCTCGACAAGCCTATCGAGCGCATACTGGCGCACCGGCTCCAACATTCGATACCGGTTCGATCGCGGTTCGAAGACCACCAGGGACTTATCTACCAGCTCCGCTAGCAAGTACAACACGTGCGCTGCATTGACATCGTTGCTGACGCCTACGACCTGCGCAGCGTCGAGCTCGAAGCCGCCGGCAAAAACCGACAGCCGTCGAAACATCGAGCGCTCGGCCTCGGTAAGGAGGCGGTAGCTCCAGTCCAGCGTCGCGCGCAACGTGTGCTGGCGCGGCATGGCGGAGCGGTCGCCACCGACCAGAAGCTGGAACTGCTCGCTCAAGTGTTCCGCGATGGTCTTTACCGACATCACGCGCATGCGGCTCGCGGCGAGTTCGATCGCAAGCGGGATGCCGTCGAGTTTGCGACAGATCTCCGCCACGTCCGAGGCGTTGGCCGGCGTGATGCTGAAACCGTGATCCGACGCGGACGCGCGATCGACAAACAACGCGACGGCGGCAAAGTCTTGCAACGCCTCTGGCGCGACACCCCCGGCCGCGCCCGGCGATTGCAGTGTGGGCACCTGGAAGACGGTCTCCCCTGGCACCCGCAGCGGCTCCCGGCTCGTCGCCAGCAGATTCAGGCCTTGACTCGATCGCAGCAACTGCACGGCAATCGCCGCGCAAGCACCGATCAAATGCTCGCAATTGTCGAGGACGATGAGCTGTTTGCGACCGGCAAGATATTGCATCAACGAGTCGACCAGGGAACGCGAGGGATCGGCGGCCACACCCAATGCGGCCGAAATGGCACCTACCACCGAGCGTGGATCCTCCAGGGGCGCGAGATCGACGAATGCGACGCCGCCGGGAAAGCGATCGGCGACCGCGTTCGCGAGCTCGATCGACAAGCGTGTCTTGCCGATACCGCCTACGCCCACCAGCGTCAATGTTCGCGTGGCCTCGAATTGGCGAGCGCACTCGCGGAGCTCGTCATCGCGACCGATGAACCTGCTCGCGACCTGCGGCAAGCCATGCGCCCGCACTGCGGAAGGTGCCTTCGCGCAGTTCACGGCAACGATGTGCGTGAAGTGATAACCGTGGCCGGCGACCGTCGCGATCGCGTCGTTTCCAAGCACCTTGCGCAGGGCGGACACATGTACCTGGAGGTTGTTCTCCTCGACCACGAGCTTCGGCCAGACGCGCGTCAACAGCTCGTCTTTTGTTACCAGGTGGCCGGCGCGTTCGACGAGCACGACCAGCAGATCGAACGCGCGCGGGCCGACTTTGGCGGGCGTGCCGTTCGATAGGAGCGTGCGCTCGTGCGGCCGGAGCTCGAATGCCCCGAATCGGTACGTCGGCGTTGCGGTCATGGACGGGCCGAACGATGTGCGGATGGCGCGGAAACGTTTGCATCCGTCAGTGTCATTACCTGCAACCAGTCCGTCACGGTATTGAACGGACCTTCAATGCCGCGCCGCTTCAGCAGCACCAGGTCGCCGAACGGAAACGGTCGAGCGGTGCCAATCGCATCGATGCGAGACTGCATGGTGCGAAACGCGGCCATGCGTGCCGGCCCCGGCGGCGTCGTCAACGCCTTCTCATAAGCCACGTCGAACTCGGTGTCGGCATAACAACTGAAATTCCAGGCGCCCGTCGATCTGCCGTAAAACATGATCAGCGGATTCGTGCCATCGGGGATGTCGAGCCCCCAATCCATCCAAGCCATGCCGAATCGGCAGCCCGACATGCGCTTGAGCTGCTCGCTCGTCGTGACTGTTTCAACCTCGATGCGGAGTCCGATCCGATCCAGCATACGCTTTGCGAACTCGGCAAGTTGGCGGGATTTCGACTTGTTGTCGGTCAACAACGAGATCGTGAGGGGGGACCCATCGACGCGGCGGCGGAATCCATCGGCCCCGCGTCGGTAGCCGAACCGGTCGAGCAACGCGTTGGCGGCGCGCCGATCGAACATGTTCGGGTTGCGATAGCCGACGAAGTACCCTTCGACGCCCGGCGGAACAACCTGTTGCCGGGAGTTCGAAAAGCCGCCGTCCATGACCCGCGTCCATTCCTCGTCGTCGAACGCCATATGGATCGCGCGGCGCAGCGCGATCTTCTCCTGACTGCTGCCACCCACCACCGGATCCCGCATGTTGAGAAACAACAAGAGCGTGATCGGCACCGGGTTGCGCGCAAGTACGAGGTCATGTTTGGCGAGGTCGTCGCGCAAACGG
This sequence comes from Betaproteobacteria bacterium, assembly GCA_031396395.1. Classification (GTDB taxonomy): domain Bacteria; phylum Pseudomonadota; class Gammaproteobacteria; order Burkholderiales; family Casimicrobiaceae; genus VBCG01. The sequence goes on along the minus strand of JANNKR010000289.1, from coordinate 1,288 downwards.
CCGTTGCGCGTCGCGAGCTCCGGCTGGTTCAAATGAATGAGATCGAGCTCACCGGCACGCATGGCCATCAGCTCGGTCGCGGCTTCCGGCGTGTGCGTGAACTCGAGGCGCACGGCGCCGGGAAGCTTCCGGCCGCGCATCGGATGCTTTTCACTTGCCGCCCGGGAGGCAGGCGTGAGCAGATCTTCCCAATGCACGCTTCGGTACGCGGGATTACGGACCAGGACAAGCCGCTGTCCCGGCACAAAGGAGGCGACCACGAACGCGCCAGTGCCTACGGGACGATGACCGTAGCTACCTCCCTCCGCCTCGACGACCTCGCGCGCAACACCCGCGAGCAACGGATGCGCGAGCAGAAACGGAAAGACGGGGTCCGGCGCCTGCAGCGTGATGCGCAGCGTGTAGCGATCGACGACGACCAGGCCCGGCAGCGAGGCGTCGTATTCCATTCCGCGGCCGGCGTCTTGTGCGCGCTTGGCGAGCGCGTCCAAGCCGTCGATCTTGCCAGCGAGCAGCGACTGTGACGGGGAGTACAGCTTCGGGTCGAGCACGCGACGGATGGCGTACGCGAAGTCGGCAGCCACCAATTCGCGCGGATTGCCGGCGAACGCCGAGTGCGGCGTGAACAAGATGCCTGGCCTGACGCGAATGGTGAAGACACGGTAGTCCGGCGATACCTCGGGCAGCGTGGCGGCCGCCATGGGAACGATCGTCGCGGTCGGCGCCAGCGGGTCGAGCACATATAGCGTGTCGTAGATGCCCGCCATGATCGAGACGGCTTGACCATTATCCGAACGAGCGGGGTCCAGCGTCTCCGGCACGATCGGCACGCCAATCCGCACCACACCAGGCGTGCGCCCAGCACCGGAGACTTCCTGCGCGACAACCGCCGCGAGTACGAGCGCCACACCAAGCGCTGCACCAATTTTTCGCATGGCCGGCCTCCAGGTCCGCGAGTGACACCGCGAAAGGCGTAGTAGATTCAACCGCGCAAACCTGAATGTGGAGGAGCCGATCGGTTGAGTCAAGCGGCCGTTTCGGCGGCAACGGGCTGCTCCGCATGCTTGTTGCGGCACTTTCGGGCAGGCGCCGACGCCAAGGGTGGCCGCGCGCGGACCGGCTGGCGGGACAGGCACGCACTCCAGCGTCGCACCCGGGTGAGCAGTGGAATTCCCCCAGCTTCCCGGACACTGCATATGATGCAAAACTGGCAACTGGAGGTTTTCCATAGCAACCCGAAAACGACGGAAGTGCACGCCGAACAAAAATAGCCGATGATCCAAATTCA
>JANNKR010000279.1:0-1668 GCA_031396395.1 Betaproteobacteria bacterium | reverse complement strand
GACGCAAATGCGCTTGGTGCCCAGCGGATGGTCCTTCGGACACAGCGACTCCGCCACCTCGGGGTCATGCACCGTGTCGCGGATCTTGGCCCGCACGAAGTCGGCGATGGTGTCGTTGGATGCCTGGTCCAGCATCAGGTCATTGAAGGAATGCACGAAGTTGACGCCGCCGCTATTCCAGCGTCGCTCGTACTCGCGCAGGCGATCCTCGTTGCTGACCTGCGACGCCGGCTTGTCGCTGAATTCGTACAGCGTGCCCAGTTCGCGTGCCCGCGCGCGATGCTTTTCGTATTCGGCCTTCCAGGCCTGCTGGGTCTGCGGCGTCAATGGACCGTTCCAGGCCGGGATCGAGAAATTGGCGGTGCGCTGGAATACGACCAGATGAGCGGCCTGTTGCGCGACCTTCGGTATCACCTGGATGCCCGAAGAGCCGGTGCCGATGACGCCGACCCGCTGGCCGCTGAAGTCGACCCCCGCATGCGGCCAGGCGCCGGTGTGCAGCACCTTGCCGGTGAAATTCTCGATGCCGGGAATGGAGGGCAGGCGCGGGATCGACAGCGCACCGGTGGCCATGACGCAGAACTGTGCCTGCAGCGCCAGCCCGGTATCGGTGCGCAGTTCCCATTGCTGGCAATGTTCGTTGAAGCTGGCCGCCACGACGCGGGTATTGAACGTGATGTCGCGGCGCAGGTCGAAGCGTTCGGCCACATGCTGGATATAGCGCAGGATCTCGGGCTGGGCCGAGTATTTCTCGGACCAGACCCACTCCTGCTCGAGCTCCTTGCTGAATGAATAGGAGTACTGCAGGCTTTCGACGTCGCAACGCGCACCGGGGTAGCGGTTCCAGTGCCAGACGCCACCGACGTCGCCGGCGGCCTCGATGACCCTGGCGCGGTAGCCCATGGCGCGCAACTGGTGCAACAGATGCAGGCCGGCAAAGCCCGCACCGATGACCAGTACGTCGTAGGGTTTCGACTCGTGCATCGTGCCTCCTGCCCGTCTATTGCCTGCGCCGCTCGTGTTCCAGCGTCTCGGTGTGGTAACCCGCCGCGACGGCCGCGTTGATCTTGCAGTCCAGCAGCATCGGGCCGTCGGGATTGCGCAGCAGCGGCGCCAGCGCGCGCAGTTCGTCCAGCGTGCGCACCGTGTGGGCCTGGAAGCCGAATGCCTCGGCCACCGGGGCGAAGTCGATATCGGCAAACACCGACTTGGCCACCGGCATGTCGCGCATCTTGAGGAAGTGCAGTTCGGCGCCGTAGGCCGAATCGTTGATGAGGATGATGACCAGCGGCAGGTCTTCACGCGCGGCCGTCTCGAGTTCGCCCAGTGTCATCAGGAATCCGCCGTCGCCGATGAACAGCACGGTGGTGCGATCGGGCGTGCCGCGCGCGAATCCGAGCGCGGTGCCAAATCCCATGCCGATGGAGGCGAAGTCCACCGTGTTTTTAATATGGTCCGGGCTGATGCCCGAGATGAAAGGAATCACCTGCAGGAAGTTGCCGGCGTCGTAGACCGCATTGCGATCGAGCGGCAGCAGCTTGTCGAGTTCGATCGCCATGCTGCGCGGGTCCATCGTGCGCGGCGTGGCGGCGCTCTGAAATTCGCTCGACAGATCGTGCTCGGCGAGCAGCCGGCGGTTCTGTTCCGTATGCAGGGGTTTGTCGGTGT
>JANNKR010000039.1:0-10401 GCA_031396395.1 Betaproteobacteria bacterium | reverse complement strand
CCGGGCCTGAAGCCGGGATTACGCGCGATGCCATTTCCACCGACTGGTCGTGGGCGGGCCGCGAGATAAAATTGTGGGATACGGCAGGGATCCGGCGCAAGTCGCGGGTGACCGGTAAGATCGAAAAGCTGGCGGTTTCCGATGCATTGCGGGCCATCCGCTTTGCCGATTGCGTTGTGGTGCTGATCGATGCCTCGATGGAGATCGAGCGCCAGGATTTGGCGCTATCTGACCTTGTGGCAACGGAGGGCCGCGCAGTTGTTCTGGCGCTCAGCAAATGGGATCTGGTTGAGGACAAACAGAAGGTTCTGGCCGAAGTTCACAGCCAGCTTGAAGATGTGCTGCCGGAAATCCGCGGCGTTCCGGTGGTGACCATTTCCGCGAAGCAGGAGCGCGGCGTTGACAAGATGATGAAGGCGGTGTTCGAGGCGGTTGATCGGTGGAGTGCGCGCATCACCACATCGCAACTCAACCGCTGGCTTGAATCAGCGATTTCGAAAAATCCGCCGCCCGCACCTTCGGGACGGCGCATCAAGATCCGTTACGCGACGCAGGCGAGCTCGCGGCCGCCGACCTTTGCGGTGTTTGGAAACCAGATGGCGAAAATGTCCTCCGGCGGACCGCACCCTAAGCCCAAGCGGGGCGGCCGGTACGGTATCGAACTCGCGATCAGCCAGCGCGCACCGCTGCGTGCCGTGCAATCCATCGCGTCAGCGGCCGCCACTGTTCCTGATCCTGTTCGCCGCGCGAGCGCGGAAGGTCGAACACCGACAGGCCGTCGCGCGCGCAATGCACATAAACCTGTGTCGTGCGCAGATGCGCCAGCACCGGCGCCCCCAGGTCCTTCAGGAAAGCGTCGAGTTCCGCGGCCGAATGCGTGCGCGTATCCACCCGCATCGCCACCACGGCGATCGGCAGCGTGCCTTCGCGCACCGACTTGCTATCCGCAATCCGCTCGAAAAAGCGCTGCGTGGCCGCCATGTCGAAGGCCGACGGCGACACCGGCACGATCATCGCATCGGCGCGGCGCACCGCGTCACGCATCGCTTCGCCATGCAGCCCGGCCGGGCTGTCCACCACCAGCCAGTCCGGCGCGACCAGCTTCAATTCCTTCTTCCCGGTCTCGTCGGTGAAGCCCGCGATCGGCGGGAAGAGCGGCGGGCGCCGTGCCAGCCATTGCGTCGACGATCGCTGCGGGTCCTCGTCCAGGATCGCGACCCGCTGGCGCTTGCCGGCAAGCCCGCCGGCAATGTTGGTGGCCAGCGTGGTCTTGCCGCTGCCCCCCTTCGGATTGGCGATCAGGATCGTCTGCACCGAGCCTCCATGCTTGAATGGAACGGCCGCAGCATGCGGCCCGTCGCCAAGTCTACTTGAGGTGACGCCGCCGCGTCACAGCGACGACAGCACTGCGAACAGCGCCGTCAGCGCATCGGCGCCAAGCCGGCGCGACCGCGCGCCGCTCCAGCCTCGATGGGGGTCCGGGACATTGGCGTTGTCCTTGAACGGCATTTCCAGGGTCAGCGCCAGGGCACCGTAGGTATGGCCCACCCACTTCGAGGCGAGCGTCATGTTGGTGTTGGTGTCCTTGTTGAGCGGGTATCCGTGCACCGTCTGGAAATCCGGATTGGCCGCCATCAGCGCGCTCTTGAAGCCCGTCTCCAGCCCCTGCATGCGCGTCGCGTAGTTGGCGAGGCGTTCATTGCCGGCGGTGAACACGTAGGGCAGCCCTTCGTCGCCGTGCACGTCGAGGAATCCATCCACGCCGCGTGCCTGCATCGCCGCGCGGACATGGAACACCTCGGGACTGCGCTCCGGCGACGGCGCCTTCCATTCGCGGTTGAGGTTGGCGCCCGCCGCGTTGGTGCGCAGGTTGCCGCGCACGCTGCCGTCAGGATTCATGTTGGGCACGAGGTGCAATACCGCGCGCTCCAGCAGTACCCGCGCCACCGGGTCCGCCGGGTCGAGCAATCGCTCCAGCATGCCTTCGACGAACCACTCGGCCATTGTTTCACCGGGGTGCTGCCGCGCGATGACCCACAGCACCTTCTTGCCTGGCGCGGGCACGCCGACCGTGACGAGATCCATGTCGCGGCCCTCGATCGTGCCGCCCAATGATGTGACGCGGGCCAGCGGCGAGTCCTCGGCCAGGCCCAGGAGGTCGAGATGCCGTTCCCAGGAATAGGGTTCGAAGTAGGCGTAGTAGATGCTGTCACGCGCCGGCGTGTGCGCGATCACCATCTCGCGGCCATCGAAGGTGGTGGGCACGCGGAACCAGTCATTGCGGTCGTAGGACGCCACGGCGTGATACCCGCGCCAACCTTCGACGTAGGTGGCCGCGCCGGCATTCGTGAAACGGATCGCGACCGGCGTGTCGCGGGCGCCCTGCAGCCGGAAGTGAAACCACTGCCGGATGTCGGCATGCGAGTCCGCGCGCAGTCGCACGCGCAGATCGGCGGGAGAAGCCGCGTCCTCGATTTCGATGGCACCGGCGTCGAAGTTGGCAGAAAGGCGAAGTGCGGCAACAGAGGCAGACATGGAGGGTCGCAATCGGGATCAAGCGGGATGGAACCGTGGCCGCGCATGCTAACACCGGTGGGTCAGGTAAAATCGGGGCGATGAATGCCCGCGATCACTCGCTTCCTGCCGATGCGCCCGCCATGACGGCACCTGCGCCACCGGGCGACACGCGTCGCGCCGACTACGAGGCGAACAAGCTGACCCGCCGCCTGCAGCGGCAGGTGGGCGAGGCGATCGGCGACTACGCGCTGATCGAGGCCGGCGACCGCGTGATGGTGTGCCTATCCGGCGGCAAGGACAGCTACGCGTTGCTCGATGTGCTGCTGGCGCTGCGCAAGCGGTCCCCGGTGCCCTTCGAACTCGTCGCGATGAATCTCGACCAGAAGCAGCCCGGCTTCCCCGCTGACGTGCTGCCGCGCTACCTCGAGGCCCTGGGCATCCCCTACCACATCGCGGAGCAGGACACCTACAGCGTGGTCAAGCGCCTGATCCCCGAAGGTGCGACGATGTGTTCGCTGTGTTCGCGGCTGCGGCGCGGCGTGCTCTACCGCGTGGCCGGCGAGCTCGGCGCCACCAAGATCGCGCTGGGTCATCATCGCGACGACATCCTGGCCACGTTCTTCCTCAACATGTTCTTCGGCGGCAAGATGAAGACGATGCCACCGAAGCTCGTGTCCGACGATGGCAAAAACATCGTGATCCGGCCGTTGGCTTACGTGCGCGAACACGATCTTGCGCGTTATGCGGAGTTGCGGCAGTTTCCGCTGATCCCTTGCACGCTCTGTGGCTCGCAGGAGAACCTGCAGCGCCAGCAGGTGGGGCTCATGCTGCGCGAATGGGAGCGCAAGTTTCCAGGCCGCGTCGAATCCATCTTCAACGCGCTGCGCAATGTCCAGCCCACGCACCTGCTCGACCGCACGCTGCAGGACTTTGCCTCGGTGCGTGCGACGGGCCGACCTGAACCGGAGGGCGATATCGGCTTCGACGTGGACGCGGCACTGGAGGCCGCCACCGAGCGTGCTGCGGACGGCACCCCCGCCCATTTCACCGGCCGAAAAATCACCGTAGCAGGAACGTAGTACGTAGGCGAGGTTTCAACCTCGCGGGTCTGGCGCAAGCAGCGAACCTGCGAGGCTGAAGCCTCGCCTACAGGAGCGCACTCATTGCGACCAATGTCGAGGGAACCGGCCGGGCCTCCATCGCCTCCAAGGAGTATGAAACTGCGAATCAACCTTCCCCGACTGTGCCTGCTGGCCATGCTGGCGGCATTCGCCGCCACCGGCGTGCGCGCGGCAGGGTCCGATGGCGCGCCGCAGCTGGAAGGCCGCGCGCTGGTCGATGCGTTGCGCGGCGGCGGCTACGTCCTCTACCTTCGCCATACGTCGACGGACTTCGGCCAGAACGATGCGGCGATGACGACGTTCGATGACTGCAGCAAACAGCGCAACCTGACCGATGCCGGCCGCGCGGAAGCCCGCGCCATCGGCGCGGCGTTGCGTGCGCTGAAGATACCCATCGGCACCGTGCTGGCCAGTCCGTACTGCCGCACGCTGGAGACGGGGCGCCTGGTCTTCGGCAACGCGACACCCAGCAACGGCATGCGCGGGGGGCCGGCGCAGCCGGAGTCGCCCGACCGTTACGCGGAGCTGCGGACCGTTTTGTCCACGCCGCTGAAGGAGCGCACCAACCTGGCCATCTCCAGCCACGGCAACCCGTTCCACGGCGTGGCGGGCCCGCCCTACCTCGCCGAAGGCGAAATCGCGGTGGTGAAGCCCGCCGGCGACGGCAAATTCACCATCGTGGCGCGCGTGCCGGTGCGTGGCTTTCCGGAACTGGCGGCGGCGCGCTGACGATGCGGCGGAGGTAACGCGACGTCAGTCCGGCGGAGGAGCGTCCTGTGCTTCGCTCGCCAGCACCCGGACGCGCGCGTCGACGGTCTCGACCACCTGCCCCGCGCGAATCTTGCAGGTCTTGCGCAGTTCGACCTGCCCATCCACCTTCACCGCGCCCGCCGCCGCCAGCGCCTTGGCCGCACCCCCGCTTGCCGCAACACCGGTGACCTTGAGCAGTTTGTCGAGCGTGATGAACTCGCCGACGATGCGAAATTCGATGGTTTCCCGGTGCGCGCTCATCGACGGCATCCCGCTACCGGACCGTATGCTGGTCCTGGCCGAACGGAATCTTGCAGGCGTTCGATGTGGTCCAGTGGCAGAGGTCGATCATGGCAGCCTTGGGCACGTGGGATCAATAGGTGCCCGGATACATGCCACCATCCATCAGGATGTTCTGGCCGACGATGTAGCCGGCGTGCACGCTGCACAGGAACGCGCACATCGCGCCGAACTCCTCGGGCTTACCCACGCGCCCGGCGGGGACTGAGGCGCGCGCCGCTTCCAGCGCCGCGTCGGTGCTGATGCCCTGGGCCTTCGCTCGGGCGGCCATCGTGCCGCGCAACCGCGCAGTGTCGAAGTAGCCCGGCAGCAGGTTGTTGATGGTGACACCCTGACCCGCCACCTTGCGCGCAAGGCCCGCCACGAAGCCGGTGAGACCGCTGCGCGCGCCATTGGACAATCCCAGCACGTCGATGGGTGCCTTCACCGCCGCCGACGTGATGTTGACGATGCGGCCGTAACCGCGGCCCATCATCCCGTCCACCGTGGCCTTGATCAATTCGATCGGCGTAAGCATGTTGGCGTCGATCGCGCGCAGCCACGTATCGCGGTCCCAGTCGCGAAAATCACCGGGGGGCGGTCCGCCCGCGTTGGTGACCAGGATGTCGGGCTGCGGACATGCGGCCAGCGCGGCGGTTCGACCCTCCGGCGTGGTGATGTCGCACGCCACCCACGCCACCGGGTGCCCGGCCATCGCGCCGATTTCCGCCGCCGCGCGTTCGACGTCGACCGCCGTGCGCGCAAGGATGGTCACGGCCACGCCTTCGCGCGCCAACGCTTCGGCGCAGCCGCGCCCCAGGCCCTTGCTGGCCGCACACACGAGTGCGCGGCGTCCGTTGATGCCGAGATCCATGCGCATCCTTTCGAATCAGTCGGCCGCCGCGGTGGCGGACGCGCTGCGCCCGGCACGCCGCACCCGCACCACGGTTGCTACCGCCGCGATGAGCAGTCCGGCGACGACATAGAACATTTCGCGCCCGAGCTGGTGGTCGAGCATCAGGCCGAACCAGACCGGCCCGATCGTGGCGCCCAGATCCAGCCCGGAGTACACGAAGCCGTACACGCGTCCCGCCGCCCCCTTGGGCGTGGCGTTGCGCACGATCAGGTCGCGCGAGGGGCCGGTGGTGCCCATCACGAAACCCACCAGCGCAAAATACGGGGCCACCAGCGACGTGGGAATCACGCCAAGCCCGACGAACACCAGCAGAAAGGCCCCCGCCAGCAGGCCGGCGGCCGCCACGCGGTCATGCCGCCTGGTACGCGCCGCGAGAAAGCCACCCACGACGATGCCCCCGGTGCCGCCGAGCAGGTAGCCGGTGACGGCAGAAGCCGCGATCACCAGCGGGACGTCGAAGCCGCTGTTGAGCGCCGACGGCAGAAAGGTCTGCAGGCCGACCGACGCGGTGGTCTGGATCATGAAAAACGCAAAGCACAGCGCGATGGCCGGCTGCGCAAACATGGCGAGGCTGCCCTTGAAATTGTGGCCGTGCCCGGCCGGCGACTGGTGCGACGTGAGATACGCCCGTTGCGTGGACAGCACCCCCAGCGCGATCAGGCCCGCCGCGCCCATGCATGCCAGCGCCACGCGCCAGTCGAACAGCGCGGCCAGGCCAAAGCTCACGATGGGCGCCGCGGCGTAGCCCAGGTTGCCGCCCACGCCGTGCGTCGAATAGGCATAGCCCAGGCGCGCGGGCGCCACGTTGGCATTGAGGATGGCGAAGTCGGCCGGATGGAAGACGCCGTTGCCCACACCCATCAGCGCGACGATGGGAAACAGCCACCACGCGCCCGGCGCCAGCGAGGCTGCGATCGTGCCGCCGGCCAGCAGGCCGAGGCCCGTCAGCAGCACCGGGCGGGCGCCGAAGCGATCCACCGCAAAACCGGCGGAGAACTGGGTAATGGCGCTGGCCGCGTAAAACACGCCGACCAGGAATCCCAGCAGCGTCCACGACACGTCGAACTCGGCGCGCAGCAACGGGAACAGCGGCGGCAGCGCGAGCTGGAAGAAATGCGAAAATGCGTGGGCGACGCCGACCAATCCGATCACGCGAACGTCGCGACGGAACGAGTCGGCTGCGGGAAGTTCCAAAGACACGCGGAAACTGCGCTGTAAGGCGCGGAAGCAAAGAACACACTATAGCCTAACGCGCCGGGCCGCTTGTTCGCGGCGCGGGCCGCCCCATCTGTTCAACCTGACCACCACGAGACCATGACTGCCAAAGTGCACAAGACCGACGCCGAATGGAAAGCGCAATTGACGCCTGAACAGTATCGCGTGGCCCGCAAGGCCGGCACCGAGCGCGCGTTCTCGGGCGAGTACTGGGACAACCACCGGAACGGCATCTACGCGTGCATCTGCTGCGGCACGCCGCTCTTCGCCTCCAACACCAAGTTCGACTCGGGCACCGGGTGGCCCTCGTTCTGGCAGCCGCTCGCCCCTGCCAATGTCGGGGAAAAGGACGACTCTGGCTTTTTCATGCGCCGCACCGAGGTGGTATGCGCCAACTGCGATGCCCACCTGGGGCACGTGTTTCCCGACGGCCCGGACCCCACCGGCATGCGCTATTGCATGAACTCGGCGGCACTCAAGTTCGAGCCGGAGACCTGACCGGGGTACCGGAATGCCCTGCGCCCACAAGGCCCGCTCGCGCGGGCCTTGTTCATTTATAACGTTAATAACCGTTCCTAACTCATTAATTAATTAGTTATTTATCGTACGAGACAGCGATTTACCCAGGCGATCAACGGTCATTGACAGCCAATGATATGAAAGTGATATCATTTTGATACACAGTGCGAACGGCCATTGCGGTGCGAGCACCTGCGAATTGGGAGATCAAGATGGAACGCACGATTGCCAATCCCGGGCCCAGCCACAGCGAGCGCCCGATCGGGACCATGAACGGCTTTGTCGTACTGGCACTCGGCCTGGGCGTGCTGCTCGCCGGCGGCCTGCTCAGTGCCAAGGGAATCAGCCGCCACGGCCTCGAATGGATGCCGCTGGTCGCCGGCGTGGTGCTGCTCAGCGCCGGCGCCCTGTTGCTTGCCGGCCTGTACACGCTGCAACCCAACGAGGCCGCGATCCTGCAGCTGTTCGGTGCTTACCGTGGCACCAGCCGCACTCCCGGGCTGCGAGCGACCAATCCGTTCTACTCGCGCAAGAAGATCTCGCTACGCGCCCGCAACCTCAACGGTGAGCGCCTCAAGGTCAACGACAAGCGCGGCAACCCGATCGACATCGCCGCGGTCGTCGTATGGCACGTCGAGGATTCCGCCAAGGCGGCCTTCGACGTCGATGACTACGAGATGTTCGTCAAGGTGCAGAGCGAGGCGGCCGTGCGCCATCTGGCCTCGTCGTTTGCCTACGACGCCGAGGAAGGCCAGGACATCGTCAGCGAGCCGACGCTCCTCGGCAGCGCCGACATGGTGGCCAAGGCACTGGTCCGCGAACTGCAGGCGCGGCTCGAACAGGCGGGCGTCGAGGTCGAAGAGTCCCGCCTCACGCACCTCGCCTACGCCCCCGAGATCGCCCAGGTGATGCTGCGGCGGCAGCAGGCCGAGGCGATCATTTCCGCGCGGTCGAAGATCGTGCACGGCGCCGTGTCGATGGTGGAGATGGCGCTGCGTGAATTGTCGGCGAAACAGGTCGTGGTGCTGGACGACGAGCGCAAGGCGGCGATGGTGTCCAACCTGATGACGGTGCTTTGTTCGGACTCCGACGTGCAGCCGGTCATCAATACCGGCACGCTGTACAACTGACGCGCCGGAGCCGCTGCCATGCCGATGCTGCCCAGGATTGCGTTCGTCGTGCTGCTGGTGCTGGTGCCCGCCGTGATCGTGGCCACCGCGGGCGCGCTACCGGATCGCGTCGCCACGCATTTCGGCCGCGGTGGCATGGCCAATGACTGGATGACGCGCGACGGCTACATCGCGTTCATGCTGGCGTTCACGATCCTGGTGCCGCTGGTGGTAGTGGCCATGACGGGCTTCCTGCCGCGCATCGCCCGCAGCAAGTGCAACATTCCCAACTACGACTACTGGTTTGCGCCGGCCCGGCGTGAAGCATCATCGGCGCGGCTGGTGTCGCATGCATGCCTGCTGGGATGCCTGATGGTGCTGTGCTTCGGCGGCTTCCATGCGGTGCTGCTGGATGCCAATTCAACATCGCCGGCGCGGTTGTCGGAACCGGCCTTCTTCAGCGGGTTGGCGGCGCTCGGTGTCGGCGTCACGCTATGGATGGTGTTCATGCGGCGGCTGTTCGCGCGACCGGGCTGACGCCGCCACGACGATACTGACGATGGCCGCGAAAAAGTCATTTCTGCTGCGGGTGGACCCTGCCGTCTGGTCGGAGGTCGAGCGGCTCGCGCAGGGCGACCTGCGCAGCGTCAACGCCCAGGTCGAGTTCCTGCTGCGGGACGGCCTCGCGCGGCGTGGCATCGTACCGAAGTCGCCTCCCGTGACCGCCAAGGACCCTGAGGCCACTGGCGACGAGTGACGCGCCGAAGCTGATTCAGCCCGCCAGCACCCGGCGCAGGAAGGCACCGGCCGCCGTGATTTCCTCCTGCACGGCGGAATGCTCCATCGGCCACGTGGCCCATTCCACGCTCCAGCCACCTTGGACGAGTGCCTGCCGCGACTGTTCGGCCCACGCGAGACGGACCACGGGATCACGGGTGCCATGCGCCATGAAGATGGGCACATCGCGGTTCGCGGGGCTTGCCTCGGCTGCCAGCGCGCCGCCGTCGATCAGGTACGTCGACAGCGCCACGATGCCGGCCAGGCGCTGCGGATGCCGCAACGCCGTGTAGAGCGCCAGCGCCCCGCCCTGCGAAAAACCCGCCAGCACGATGCGCGCGTCGGCGATGCCTCGCGCACGTTCGCGCTCGATCAGCGCTTCAACCTGGGCCTGCGAGCGGCGCACGCCGGGCAGGTCGGCGCGGGCGCTGAAGTCGGCCTCCTTGAAATCGTACCAAGCGGGCATCACTAGGCCGTTGTTGATCGACACCGGGATCGGCGGCGCGTGCGGAAACAGGAAACGCACCCGCATCGATGCCGGCAATCCCAACGCCGGAACGATCGCGGACCAGCCGTCGCCGGTGTCGCCCAGTCCGTGCATCCAGATCACGGTGGCATCCGTCGATGGCGCGGTTTCGATTGAAATGGCCTGCAGCAGTTCGGGCATGGGCGCGTCGGTCATGGAGAGAGGGGAATATTTTAGCTTGGTGGCGCCAGACTTCGATAAATTGCCGCGGCGGACTTGACAGCGTAGAATCCGCGCCTTCGCGCATCAGGGACATAATCCCTGATCTGCGTGTGCCGCGAGACCTATCCGGTCGTCGCGCGTCCCAAAAACACGATTTTTGCGGAGTTCCGATGGCCCTTACGGCAGTGTCCCCTTCCCCCGCCTTGCGCGAAGTCAAGCTCGACGACAAGTACGAGCTCGACTCCGGCCGCGTCTACCTCAACGGCGCGCAGGCGTTTGTCCGCCTGCTGATGCTGCAGCGGCAACGCGACCAGCTCGCAGGACTCAACACGGGGGGCTTCGTCTCGGGCTATCGCGGCTCGCCGCTGGGCGCGCTCGACCAGTCGCTGTGGAAGGCGCAGAAGTATCTCGATCGCGCGAACATCAAGTTCCAGCCAGGGTTGAACGAAGACCTGGCGGCCACCTCCATATGGGGCACGCAGCAACTGAATCTGCACAAGGACGCGAAGG
>JANNKR010000243.1:0-9699 GCA_031396395.1 Betaproteobacteria bacterium | reverse complement strand
CCGACGTTGTACGCCATGCCCACCGCGCGGCGCAGCGCCACCTGCGCGCTGGCATACCCGCCCAGCACCGGATCCTCCATGTTGAAATACGTATAGGTGATGGAGGGCTGGATGCCGCGCTCGAGCTGCACGCCCGCCTTGGCGAAGCGCGGCTGCAATTTGTTGTCGGGCTGCATCACGTTGGGCACCAGTTCATACGGCACCTCGAGGACGTCCAGCTCGCCCTTCTCGAACGCCAGCAGCCGCGGATTGCCCTCGTCCAGGATCGCGACCTCTACCCGGCCGATCAGCGGAAAGCGCTTGCCCTTGAAGCGCGCGTTCATTGCGCGATCCGCAGGATCGTTGCTGTCCGTGTACGGGATGCCGCGAAACGTCGGACTGGCCCCCAGCACGATCCGCTGTCCGCGCCGCCAGTCCTGCAATTGGTAAGGGCCGGTGCCCACGGGATTGGCCATCACCCAGCCACTGGCGTCGCCGTAGGCCTCGACCACCTCGCGCGCCACCGCGGACGTGGCGGATCCGGTCAGCTCGGCCGGCAGGTCGAACCACGAATAGTTGAGTTTGAGCTTCAGCGTGTAGCGATCGACCACCTGTAGGCCCTCGACCGGCGCGTCGTAGTCAAGCCTGCCTGCCGTCTTCGCCCTGGCCAGCACCGCATCCATGCCCACGATCCGGCCGTCGAATACATCAAGGTGCGGCGAGCGCATCCTGGGGTCGAGCGTGCGCTTCCACGCGAATGCATAGTCCGCAGCGGTGAGTTCGCGCTTCTTGCCCTTGAACGCCGGATCGTCGCTGAAGTACGTGCCCGGCTTCACGCGGATCGTCCACGTCCTGCCGTCGGCGGAACCCTCGGGCAACGCGGCGGCCGTGTTGGGCACGATGACGTGCGGACGCGACCGGTAGTCGTAGCGCAGCAGCGGCTCGAACACCGCGCGAATCACGTAGCCGGAGTAGATGTCGGACGTGGCCTGCGGATCGAAGCCCGTCTCGGCCGCGCGAAACGCCACCCGCAGCACCTTGTTCGGGTCGGCCTGCGCTGCGGCGCCGAGCGCGAAGGACGCCGCCGCGATGGCGGCGATGATCCGCAATGCAGCCACTATTCCACGCCCTTGCGCGGCACCTTGGGATCGAGGTCCAGGTATTGCCACGGATGGATGTTGAACACGTTGAGCTTGTAACCCTCCACCCACGGATACAGGATGATGTTCTCGTTGCGGTAGGCATTGATCTTCCACGGCGCATAGCCCGCCACCAGCTGCGACATCTCGCGCATCATCTTCGCGCGCTCCGGACCGTCCGGCAGCTGCCGCGACGCATCGTACAAGCGATCGTACTCGGCCAGCTTGAACCGCGAGAGATTGGCCAGCCCCGCGTTGGCGCCATAGAGCAGGCCAAGGTAGCCATAGCCTTCTGTGGTGGACGAGCGGTTGCCGAGCTGCCACATCTGCAGCTGGCCACCACGCGCCATCTTGAGGAGATCCGGCCACTTCTGCGTGACGAACTCGATCCTGACGCCGATCGCCGTCATGTTGCGCTGCCACAGCTCGTCATACTGGCGCTCCAGCGCACTCGGCGTCGTACCTTTCTTCAGCACCAGCGGCTTACCGTCGGGCAGGTCACGCCAGCCATCCTTGTTGCGGTCGATGTAGCCGAACTTGTCGAGCAACGCCTTGGCGGATGCCGGGTCATAGCGCGTGTTACCGAGGAACTTGGGATCGTGGCCGGACACACCGGGCGGCAGGATCTGTGAGGCATACACCGCCTGCCCCTGCCGGATCACGCTGGTCTCTTCATCGACGTTGTAGGCCATGCCGATTGCGCGGCGCAACGCGATCCTTTCCGGCGTGTACCCGCCGACGACCGGGTCCTCCATGTTGAACCACGTATAGGTGATCCCAGGAATGATGCCGCGCTGCAGCGACACGCCGGCCTTGGTGAATCGCGGCTTCAATCGGTTATCCGGTTCCAGCACCTTGGCCGCCAGGTCCACTGGTACTTCGATGTAGTCGAGGTCGCCTCTTTCGAAGGCCTGCAGCCGCGGCGCGGCCTCCTCGATCACCGCGATCTCGATCTTGCCGATCATCGGCAGGCGTTTGCCCTTGAACCGCGCCATCAGCGCCCGGTCGGCCGGGTCGGTGCTTTCGGGATAGCGTACGTCGCGGAAGGTGGGACTGGCTTCAAGCACGATCTTCTGGCCGCGCCGCCACTCCTTCAGCTTGTAGGGCCCTGTGCCGACGGGGTTGGCCATGATCCAGCCGCTGGCGTCACCGTAGGTCTCCACCACTTCCCGCGCCACGGCAGTCGAGGGCGTGTTGGTCAGGTCGGCCACGATGTCGAAGGACGGATAGTTGAGCTTCAAGCGCAGCGTGTACTTGTCGACGAGCTGCATGCCCTCGACGGGCGCGTCATAGTCGAACTTTCCCGTTGCCTTGGCCTTGGCCAGCACGGCGTCCATGCCGACGATCTTGCCGTCGAACAGTTCGAGATGCGGCGAGCGCGTTCGAGGATCGAGCGTGCGCTTCCACGAGTACAGATAATCGGCCGCGGTCAGCTCTCGCTTCATGCCCTTGAAGGCGGGATCGTCGGCGAAATAGGTCCCTGGCTTGACCCTGATCGTCCAGGTCCTGCCGCCGTCGGCCACCTCAGGCATCGCCGCGGCCGTGTTGGGAACGATTCGGTGCGGCCGCGCGATGTAGTCGTAGCGAAACAGCGAGTCGAACATCACGCGGTTCACATAGTTCGAGTAAGCATCGGACGCAGCCTGCGGATCGAAGCCCGTCTCGGCGACCAGAAATGCAACCTTCAGCGTCTTGTTGGGATCGGGCTGCGCGAATGCAGGTGCGGCGCCGACGAGCACCAGTGCGACCGCGGCCATGGCCGCAGGCATGCACCGCAGCATCAAAGCACCTTTTCGATGTCGGCCGCGATCGATTCCGGCGTGTCCTTGGGCGCGAAACGCGCGACCACGCGGCCATCGCGGTCGACCAGGAACTTGGTGAAGTTCCACTTGATCCCCTCGGTGCCGAGGAGGCCGGGCTGCGCGGACTTGAGAAAACTGAAGAGCGGTGCCGCGTGCTCGCCGTTGACATCGACCTTCGCGAACAACGGGAAGGTGACGCCGTAATTGATCTCGCAGAACTGCGCGATCTCCTTCGCATCCCCCGGCTCCTGCTCGCCGAATTGGTTGCAGGGGAAACCCAGTACCTCGAAGCCCTTGGCGTGGTACTTCGCGTACAACGCCTCGAGGCCCTTGTACTGCGGGGTAAACCCGCACTTGCTGGCGGTGTTGACGATCAGCATCACACGGCCTTTGTAGCGATCGAGCCTGACCGGCTTGCCGCCGATGTCGGTGACGGAAAAATCGTAGATCGAGGCCATGGACAATCCCTGAGATGGAGGGGCGCGTGCACCCCGAAAAGGGCGCAATTATGAAGCACGGGCGGGCCTTGTGGCCACCTTCCCAGGGTGTGTCCGACCAGGACCGTCACGCCGGTACGCCACCGCGCGGCGGCAGCAGGAAATCGCGTGGTGAGGTGAGAAGGTGCGCCAGCACCGCCCGCAACAGGCGGCGACGGGACACCACGCCGCGGCCGGTCGACCGGATCGCCACCCACAGCGCCAGCGCAAACGACACGGCAAGGTTGAGGAAACCGATCGCAGCGATCCCGACCAGCGCCCACCAGAACGCCGCAACGGCGAAGATTCCGGGGCCATGGGACCAGGACGCCAGCGCGAGTTGTCCGGTGGCAAGCGTGACGTGGCGCACCTCGAGCGGCGGGCCGAAGAAGAGCGCGACCACGGGCAACATTCCCAGCAGGATGCCCAGCGACACGTTGCCGCCGAGCGCGGCCAGGTTGTTGTCGACCGTCGCGGCAAAGCGTGCCGCGCCTTGATCCCCCAGCCAGCGCCGCACGACCCGACTTTGGCCGATTGCCTCAGGCAGGCGGCGAAACGTGGCCCAGTTCTCGAACCAGCCGGCGCACAGCGCCGAGAACCACAGCAGCACGCCAGTCAGCGCGGCAAACAACGGCGTGGCGCCCCAGACCGACAGGCTGTCGACGTAGCGCATCGCGTCCTCGGACTTCGGCAGGTGTCCGATCCCGATGACCAGCAGGATCGCCTGCAATGCCAGGGCCGCGGGAACCACCAGCAGCAGATTGCCCGCGATTGCCGCGACCTGTGATCGCACGAGGCCCGCCACCTCGGCCACAAAACCGCGCAGCCGGCCCTTTCGATGCGCGGCATTGAGATGGTCGGCCAACGTGGCCGCCGTCATCGCCGGCTGCTTGGTCGCCAGCGTGCCGTGCAGGAAGTGGATCAACACGAACGACAACGCATAGTTGGTCGATGCCACCAGCCCCTCGAGGAACGGCGGCAGGCCGTGTCCCGCCGTGGCGATCTTGACGATGACCGTGGCGCCGGTCACCGCGCCGCCCACCGCTGCGGAGACCAGCATCATGCGGTACTCGTTACCGTCGCGCGTGATGTAGTGCTCGCCGGTCTTGCGCGCGGACTCGACGATGCGGCGGGTCATCAGCATCGTGTTCTCCGCCAGCAGCACGCGGATGCTTCGCTGTGCGGCATTGGCGCGGAGCAGCGACGCGACGAAGCGGGCGCTGGCCACCGTGTCGATGCCTGGGGACGCGCGCAAGGCTGCCAGCGCCTCCATCCGGTGCAACGACAGGCGCGCCCGCTCGATCTGGTAGACGAGGTCGACCGACACGCCGTAGCTCGACAGGTGCGCGGCGACATCCATCAGTGCCCGCGTGCAGCGCGCGATGTGGCTCTTGACCGCCGCATGGGCTGCGGCGAACTCCGGCACCGCATTCGGCGTATCCACGAACTCGTGCACGGCGGTGGACAATCCGGAGAACGGCGAATCGAGCGGACGCTCGGTCGACGTGCGCTGCCGCACCCGCTGCGACATGCCGATCGCCTGCACATGGCTGGCAAGGATCATGAGCGCATCGTCGGCGTCGCGACCCAGGCGGTTCCACGGGCCTTCGCCGGGAGCGTCGTCGCCGGCGGCAAACAGGGCCACCAGCGCTTCCAGCATCGGCGCGGGCAGCGCCGCGATCCAACCGGCATCGCGCTCGTCCGGAAAGAGCCGGCCGAAGAGCCCTGCCAGGTCGTTGGGAGCAGGCAGCGCCGGCAGCACCTTCATGGCGAGACGCTCGCCCAGCTCCTGCAGGAACGCCGTCGCTCGCGGCAATCCCGTATCGCAGAGAAGACCGATCCCGTCCATCGCGCGCATGGTTGCGCGCAGGAGCGCTCCGACCTCCGCGCGACGATCAGGGTGCCGGTCGAGCACGCCCAGAAAAAAGCGCAGTCGCGTTGCGGGCGACGCGCCTCGCCCCGAGGCTTCCAAATCTTCGCCTTCCTCGCCCCCGCGCCCGGCGCGCAGCCAGCCGCAGAAGTGTTCGAGCCACTCGACCTGCTCGGCCAGCGACGCATCGCCGCGCGCGCCCGCCACCAGCCAGTCGACGCCGACAACCGATCCCGCGGATGGCGGCGTCATGGATGCGTGGTCATCCCGGCGCGGGGCCGTAGCCGCCGCCGCTGGGTGTCTCGATCACGAAGACGTCGCCGGGACGCATCTCCACCTGGCAGGTCGCGCCGAACTCCTCGCGCGTGCCATCGGTGCGCTCGACCCAGTTGCGGCCCAACGCGCCCGGGCCGCCACCAGCCATGCCGAATGGCGGCACGCGCCGGTGGTTGGCCAGCATCACGGCCGTCATGGCTTCAAGAAACCGGATCCGCCGCCGCGAGCCGTCGCCGCCGCGATACTGTCCCGCACCGCCACTGCCGCGCCGGATGCCGAACGATTCGAGCCGCACCGGAAAGCGCCACTCCAGCACTTCCGGATCGGTAAGCCGTGAGTTGGTCATG
Organism: Betaproteobacteria bacterium; assembly: GCA_031396395.1. Taxonomy (GTDB): domain Bacteria; phylum Pseudomonadota; class Gammaproteobacteria; order Burkholderiales; family Casimicrobiaceae; genus VBCG01. Next base: position 3,810 of record JANNKR010000243.1, on the reverse strand, counting down.
TGGGTCTGTACCACACTGGCGCCGGCGAAACCGGGGCCTGCACCCGCGCCGCCGGAGATCGTCTCGTAGTACTGGTAAGTGGCATTGCCGAACGTGAAGTTGTTCATCGTGCCCTGTGACGCCGCCAGCACGCCCAGTGCGCCGTACAGCGCATCCGTCATCGTCTGCGAGGTCTCGACGTTACCCGCCACCACCGCGGCGGGATAGCGCGGATTCAGCATCGAACCTTCGGGGATCACGATGTGCAGGGGTTTGAGACACCCGGCGTTCATCGGGATCTCGTCGTCGACCAGCGTGCGGAATACGTACAGCACGGCCGCCTTGCACACCGCGGACGGCGCGTTGAAGTTGGTGGGCTGCTGCGCGCTGGTGCCGGTGAAGTCGATGGTGGCTTCGCGCGCGGCGCGGTCGATGGTGATGGTGACCGCGATCGCAGCACCACTGTCCATCTCATACTCGAAGTGGCCGTCGTGCAGCACGTCGAGCACGCGGCGCACCGACTCCTCGGCGTTGTCCTGCACGTGCCCCATGTAGGCGCGCACGACCGGCAGCGTGAAGTGGCCGACCATCTTGGCCAGCTCGTCGGCCCCTTTCGCGCATGCCGCCACCTGCGCGCGCAGGTCGGCCAGGTTCTGGTCGATGTTGCGCGACGGATAGCGCCCCGACGCCAGCAGCGCGCGCATCTCGGCATCAAGAAAGCGTCCCTGCGCCACCAGCTGCACGTTGTCGAGCAGCACGCCCTCCTCGTCCACGTGTACGGAATCGGGCGGCATCGAGCCCGGCGTGATGCCGCCGATGTCCGCGTGGTGCCCGCGCGACGCGACATAGAACTCCGGACTGGTATCGGCCAGGAAGACCGGGGCAATCACCGTCACGTCCGGGAGGTGCGTACCGCCGTTGTACGGTGCGTTCAGGACGAAGACGTCGCCGCGCAGCATCGTTCCCGCACGCCGGTCGATGATCGTGCGCACCGACTCGCCCATCGAGCCCAGGTGCACCGGCATGTGCGGCGCGTTGGCAATGAGATTGCCGGCGCGGTCGAAGATCGCGCACGAGAAATCGAGGCGCTCCTTGATGTTGACCGAGTACGCGGTGTTGGCCAGCGTGACACCCATCTGCTCGGCGATGGCCATGAAGAGGTTGTTGAACACCTCGAGCAGCACGGGATCCGCCGTGGTGCCGATCGCATGCACGCGCCGCGCCGCCTCGACCCGCTCCAGCACGATGTGGTCGCGCGGCGTCAGCGTGGCCCGCCAGCCGGGTTCGACCACCGTGGTGGCGTTCTGCTCGCGGATGACCGCGGGACCGGCCACGGCATCGCCGGGTCGCATGGCCGCCCGGTCGAAGACCTGTGCGTCGTGCCATGCGCCTTCCGTATAGACGCGATGGGCATGCAGCGGCACCAGCGGCCCGTCACGCGATGCGAACACGGGTGCCTCATCGGCGGCCGACTGCGTGCGTCCGATGGCTTCGACCGCCGCCGCCTCGATCACCAGCGCCTTGCCCGGCATCAGGAATCCGTACTGCTGCCGGTAGCGGCGCTCGAACTCCGCCACGATGGGCACGGGATCGAGACCATGCGGAATCTCCAGCGTGGTGTCGGTGCCGTCGTACTTGAGATGCAGGCGGCGCTCGCCGCTGACGCGGTCGCGCGGGATGCCCTGCCGCGTCACCTCGGCAAGGGCGGTGGCTTCAAGCGCAGCCAGCGTTGTGTCCGCCGCGGCCAGCGCGTCCGCCGACAGCACCGTCTCCACCGCCTGCTGGCGCAGCGCGCGGACATCGGCGAGCCCCATGCCGTAGGCCGACAGCACCCCCGCGAGCGGGTGAATGAAAACGCGCGTCATGCCCAGCGCATCGGCGACAAGGCACGCGTGCTGGCCGCCCGCGCCACCGAAGCAGCACAGCGTGTACTCCGTGACGTCGTAACCGCGCTGCACCGAGATATGCTTGATCGCATTCGCCATGTTCTCGACGGCGATCTTGAGGAAGCCCTCCGCCACTACCTCGGAGCTGCACGCCACACCCGTACGCGCGGAAACGTCCGCAGCCAGCGCGGCAAACTTCTGGCGCACGACATCGGCGTCGAGCGCCTCGTTGCCTTCCGGCCCGAATACCATCGGAAAGAGTGCCGGCACGACCTTGCCGACCATCACGTTGCAGTCGGTGACGGTCAGCGGGCCGCCCCGCCGATACGCCGCGGGACCGGGATTGGCGCCGGCGGACTCCGGACCGACGCGAAAGCGCGCGCCGTCGAAGGAACAGATCGAGCCGCCGCCCGCCGCCACCGTGTGGATGCTCATCATCGGCGCGCGCAACCGCACGCCGGCCACTTCGGTGACAAACGCGCGCTCGTACTCCCCCGCCCAATGCGTGACGTCGGTGGACGTGCCGCCCATGTCGAAGCCGATGATGCGGTCGAAGCCCGCCAGCCGCGACACTTCCACCGCGCCGACGATGCCGCCCGCGGGGCCGGACAGGATGGCGTCCTTGCCCTGGAACAGCCGGGCATCGGTCAAGCCGCCGCTCGACTGCATGAACTGCAGGCGGGGTCCACCGGACCTGGCGCCACCCGTGAGATCCGTCTCGACCTGATCGACGTAGCGGCGCAGGATCGGCGACAGGTACGCGTCGACGACCGTCGTGTCGCCGCGCGATACGAGTTTCATCAGCGGGCTGACTTCGTGCGACACCGACACCTGCGTGAAGCCAAGACGCCGCGCCAGCGCGGCGAGTTGCACCTCGTGCTGCGGAAAGCGATACCCGTGCATCAACACGATGGCCACGGCGCGGATGCCGGAATCGAAGGTGACCCACAGGTCGCGCTCCGCTGCGGCAAGGTCGAGCGGCTGCACCAGTTCGCCGCGGGCGCCGATGCGCTCGTCGATCTCGATCACGGACTCGTACAACGGCGCGGGCAGTTCGATCCGGCGCACGAAGAGTTTGGGACGATTCTGATAGCCGATCTGTAACGCGTCGGCGAAGCCGCGCGTGATCACCAGCGCCGTGCGCTCGCCCTTGCGCTCGAGCAGCGCGTTGGTGGCCACCGTCGTGCCCATCTTGACCGCGTCAATGCGATCCGCGGGGATCGGCGCCCCGGGTGCCAGGCCCAGCAGCGCCCGGATGCCGGCCACGGCGGCATCGGTGTAGCGACCGGGGTTTTCCGACAGCAGCTTGTGGGTGACGAGCGTGCCATCCGGACGACGGCCCACGATATCCGTGAACGTACCGCCGCGGTCGATCCAGAATTGCCAGCCCGGCGCTGCTGCGGTGGACGTTTCCATCCCGCGATTCTAAAGCGACGCGGCGGCACGGGCCGCTTGATCGTAGCTGCCCGACAAACTGCGCAGGAAGCGCGCCAGTTCACCCAGCTCGAAATTCTGCGCCGCCTCGCCGCTCATGCTGGACACGAGGCACGCTTCGCGCACCTCGCGGTAGCGCGCAATGTGCTGCTGCCCCTTGGCGGTGGTGGCAAACAGCACCTCCTTGCCGCGCTTCTCGGACTTGACGAGCCCCAGTGCCACCAACTTCTTCAACGCGTAGGCGACGACGTGCGTGTCCTCGATGTTCAGCATGAACGCGATATCGGCCAGCTTCTTTTCCCGCGCGCGGTGGTTGACGTGATGCAGTAGCAGCACCTCCAGCGTGGTCAGATCATGGATGCCGGCCGCGGCCATGCACCGCACCACCCAGCGATCGAAGGCATGGCTCGCGATGATCAGACCGAACTCGAATTCGGACAGTTCGCGGCTTTTCTCGGACACGAGGTGCGACGACGAGACAAAGAGCCGGGGCGCCGTGGCGGCCGGGACC
>JANNKR010000026.1:0-33971 GCA_031396395.1 Betaproteobacteria bacterium | reverse complement strand
CGTCAGACGACTGCGCCCAGCTTGAAGATCGGCAGATACATGGCGATGACCAGGCCCCCGATGACCACACCCAGGAACACGATGATGATCGGCTCGAGCAAGCTGGAGAGCGCGGCGACCGCATCGTCCACCTCGCGCTCGAAATAGTCGGCGACCTTGCCCAGCATGTTGTCCAGCGATCCGGACTCTTCGCCGATCTGGATCATCTGCAGCACCATGGTTGGGAACAGGCCGGTGTTGGCCATCGAATTGGTCAGACTCGTGCCGGTGCTTACTTCCGTCTGTATTTTCTTGGTGGCGGCGGCATACACGGCGTTCCCGGAAGCACCGCCCACCGCGTCGAGCGATTCAACCAGCGGCACACCGGCGGCGAACATCGTCTGCAGGGTGCGGGTCCAGCGGGCAATGGTTGCCTTTTCGAGGATGCCGCCGATCACCGGTATCTTCAGCATCATGCGGTCGAAACCATTCCTGAACGCGGCAGAACGCCTTAGTCCGAACGAGACGCCCACCACGGCCGCAACAATGGCAAGAAACCCCAGCCACCACCAGGCAACGACGAACTCGGAGATCGCCATCACGATCAGCGTGGGCGCCGGCAAATCGGCCCCGAAACTCGCGAACACCTTCTTGAACGACGGAACCACCCACACCATGATGATCCACACCACGATGATCGCCACCACCATCACCGAGATCGGATAGAACAGCGCCGATTTGATCTTGCTCTTGATGGCAAGGATTTTTTCCTGGTAGGTGGCAAGGCGGTCAAGGATTGCGTCCAGCGTACCCGAAGCTTCGCCCGCCGCCACCAGGTTGCAGTACAGCGCATCGAAGTGCGCGGGATGCTCGCGAAAGGCCTGCGACATCGACGACCCCGATTCGATCTTGTTCTTGATGCCCATCATCAGCCGCGAGAACCGCGCGTTGCTGTGGCCGCGCGCCACGATCTCGAACGACTGCAGCAGCGGCACGCCGGCCTTCAGCATGGTGGCCAGCTGGCGCGTGAAGAACGTGATGTCCTTTTCGCTGACCTTGCTGCCACCGCGGAAGCTCTGCTTGCGCATCTTGACCACGCGGATGCCCTGGCGTCGCAGGTTGGTGGTGACGACCGTTTCCGAGGCGGCCTTCGATTCGCCGCGCACCTGGCGGTTGTTGCGGTCGACACCTTCCCACAGGAACGTGTATTCCTTGACGTCGCGGCGTTGGGCGGTTGTTGCTGTGGCCATGGCAGTTGTCCTGAAGCGGCGGGCTAACCCGTCACTCGTTGGTGATCGCCTCGACTTCCTCGAGGGAGGTCATGCCGGATTTCACTTTGAGGAGGCCGGACTGGCGCAGGTCGCGCACACCTTCCTTGCGTGCCTGCACTGCGATGTCCAGCGCGTTGCCGTTGCGCATGATCACCTGGCGCATGTCATCGGTGATCGGCATCACCTGGTAGATGCCGACCCGGCCCTTGTAGCCAGTGCCCTTGCAATGATCGCAGCCGATGGGACCCAGCGGCTGCCACGAGCCGTCGAGATCCTCGGCCGTGAACCCGGCGCGCAAAAGCGACTCCGGGGGAATGTCCATTGGCTTCTTGCATTGCGGGCACAGGCGGCGACCAAGCCGCTGCGCCGTGATCAGGATCACCGAGGAGGCGATGTTGAACGGCGCCACGCCCATGTTGAGCATGCGCGTCAGCGTCGTCGGTGCATCGTTGGTGTGCAGCGTCGACAGCACGAGGTGGCCGGTCTGCGCCGCCTTGATCGAGATGTCGGCGGTTTCAAGGTCGCGGATTTCGCCGACCATGATGATGTCGGGGTCCTGCCGCAGGAACGACTTCAACGCCGCTGCGAACGTCAGTCCTGCCTTGTCGTTGACGTTGACCTGGTTGACGCCCGCCAGCTGAATTTCCGCGGGGTCTTCCGCCGTGGAAATGTTGACACCCGGCTGGTTGAGGATGTTGAGGCAGGTGTAGAGCGAAACGGTCTTGCCGCTGCCGGTGGGGCCCGTCACCAGGATCATGCCGTAGGGCCGGCCGATGGCGAACATCAGCGCCTTTTGTTGATCGGGCTCATATCCAAGCGCCTCGATGCCCAGCTTGACGCCGGCGGAGTCGAGGATCCGCATCACTATTTTTTCGCCGTAGAGCGTGGGCAAGGTCGAGACGCGGAAGTCGATCGACTTGCTCTTCGACAGCACGAGCTTCATCCGGCCGTCCTGCGGAATCCGCTTTTCGGAAATGTCGAGGCGGGAGATCACCTTGATCCGCGAGGCGACCTTGTCCTTGATGACGAGCGGAGGCTGCGCGATCTCCGACAGGATGCCGTCGATCCGATACCGCACCCGGTAGAACTTTTCGTAGGGCTCGAAGTGAATGTCGGAGGCCCCCGCGGCGATCGCATCCGTCAGAATTTTCTGCAGGTACTTGACGATAGGTGCATCGTCGATGTCCGTCGAGTCATCGTCCGTCAGGACCTGTGGTGCGCCATCTTCGAGGCCGACCTCCATGTCCTCGAGGTTGGACATGTCCTTCAGGGTCGCGCCGGTGCCCTCGATGACGCGCTGGATCGCCTTGCCGAGCTTGTCGTCCTCGACGACGATCGCTTCGGGCACGAGATTGGTCTTGAAGCGCATCTCTTCCAGCGCCTGCAGATTGGCAGGGTCGGAAATCGCCACGAACAGCTTGTTGCTGCGCTTGAACAGCGGGAGGACGCGACGGGACTGCGCGATCTTGACGTCGACGTATTCCTTGGGAATCTGGTCGACGTCGAAACTGGCGAGGTCAAGCAACGGGGTGCCGAACGCGCGCGAGGCGAACACCGCGAGTTGCTGGGCCGACATCCGCTTGCCAATCAGTACTTGCTCGACAAATGACACCCCGGAGGCCTGGGCCTGCGATTGCAGGGTTTCCGCTTCGTAATCGGACATCACGCCACTTTGGGCGAGCGCGCGCGCAAGTCCGCTGATCGTGCGGGGGGCGGCGTGGGTGGCCATGGTAGCGATTTTGGTTCCGGGTGGTCAGGGTGAGGTGCAAACGAATATTGCAAAGCAAACAACATGCCCGAAAGAGATGATTGCCTGCTATTCCATCTGCATAAAACTTTGCCGGACGATCATGCCCGCTCGACCGGTATTTGTAAAGGCGGGGCCCCGCGGCCGACCGGAGGTATGAGTTTGACGACTTTTACCGCGCGATCCTGGGTTTGCAGGATTTCCAGCAACTGGCCGAAAAGTCGAAATGACAGCCCTGCGTCCGGGATGTCCCCCAGGTGCTCGACGATCAGGCCGTTGAGTGTTTTGGGTCCATCCAGCGGAAATTGGGTGCCCAGACGGCGGTTGAGCGTGCGCAGCAATGACATCCCGGCCACGACCACGCTGCCATCGGCTTCCCGCCGGTAGATCTCCGACCCGCCCGGTGCCTGGGTCGTGAACTCGCCGATGATTTCCTCGACGATGTCCTCGATCGTGACGAGTCCCTGCAATTCGCCGTACTCGTCGACGACGAGGCCGAGCCGCTGCCGATCGGCCTGGAACTGGGTCAATTGCGTCAGCAGCGGCGTGCCGGCCGGGATGAAATAGGGGGGGCGCAGCAGCGGGCGAAGGCGCGCCACGTCGAGTTCGCCCGCCTGCAATTGCAGGTGCACCACGGACTTGAGCGGCAACACGCCGATGATGTTGTCGAGCGCGTCTTCGTAGACGGGAACGCGCGAGTGATACGACGTCGCAAGCTGCTGGCGCAGCAGCCCCGGCTTCTCGGCGAAGTCGAGAGCGTGGATGCGGTTGCGAGGCGTCATCACATCCTCGACGGTGATGGCCTCGAGGTCCATCAGGTTCGCCAGCATCGTCTTGTGCTTGCCGCGGAAATACTGGCTGCCTTCGAGCACCAGCGAGCGCAGTTCCTCCTGGGTCAATTGCGTGGCGCCGTCCTGGGCGGGCTTGACCTGCAGGACCCGAAGCAGGACCTGGACGAACAGGTTGACGAACCAGACGACGGGTTGCAGCGCGCGCAGCAGCGGTGTCAGCACGAAGGAGACCATCGGCGCGATGCGATCGGCATGGGTAGCGCCGATGACCTTGGGCGTGATTTCGGCAAACACCAGGATCAGGAAGGTCACGGCCACCGTGCCGGCCGCCAGTGCCAATTCGCCTTCGCCCAGCATGCGTCCCGTGATCACGCCGGCAAGCGTGGCAGCACCGGCATTGATGAGGTTGTTGCCGAACAGGATCACGCCAAGCAGGCGATCGGTCTGTGCCAGCAACCCCAGCGCCAGGCGCGCGCCGCGATTGCCACGTTGGGCGCGGTGCTTCAGGCGGTAGCGATTGGAGGCCATCATCGCCGTCTCGGCGGCCGAGAAGAAAGCCGAGGCCACCAGCATGATGGCCAGCGCGATTACCAGCGTGCTGGTGGCGATGTCATCCAAGGTTCGGCCACGGCTGCATCATCGCCCCAGGACCACCTCGGTGACGAATTTGCTGCCCAGGTAGCCCAGTACGAGGAGCGCAGTTCCCGCCAGGATCCAGTACAGCGCACGGCGGCCGCGCCACCCATAGCGCCACCGGCCGAACAGCAGGATCGCGAACGTGCCCCAGCCAAGCAGCGCGAACACGTTCTTGTGATTGAAGGTCATCGCCCGGCCGAAAAGCTGCTCGGAGAACAGCGCGCCGCTGACCAGCGTTAGCGTCAGCAGCGCGAAACCGGCGCCGACCAGGCGGAACAGGATGCGCTCCAGTGTGAGCAGCGGCGGCGCATCGTCGCCTCCCTCGGGCGAGAGTCCGCGCCGCAGGCGCTTCTCGAACCCGGTCAGGAGCAGCGCGTGCATGGCCGCGACGACAAACAGTGCGTAGGCGACCAGTGCCACCGCGATGTGCGCCGTGGCCCACGGCTCGCCCGCGTAGGAGACCGGGTGCCCGCCGCCTCCGACGAGCGGCCCCAGCGCACAAAGCGCGGCCACTCCGAGGATCGCGCTCCCGACCGCCGGCAGTCGCGCCAGGACCCCGGACAGACCCGCGACCAGCACGGTGACCCAGGCGACCAGCGAGAGCGCATGCATGAACGAGAGATCGAGCCCCGATGGCGTCAGAACCGCCTGCTCGATCGTCCACGCGTGGAGCGTGAGCGCCGCGGCGATCAACACGGCAGAAGCGACGACACGGGCGCGACCCGCCGTACCGGGATGACGTAGCCAGGCCGCGATTGCGTACAGGGAGGCGACGACGATATGAAGTAGAATCATGGCCTTGCAGTGACGATACGACCAACGCCGCAGCGACTGATGTGCGGCTCCAAGTGTACCCGATGGCACGCCTGCAACCTGCGTGCGTCGCCACCGTCCCTCCCCAGCCCCAGCCCATGCTCGAAAACCTGACCCTACGTCTCTCCCGCGTCGTCAAGGAATTGCGCGGCCAGGCACGACTCACGGACGCCAACATTCAGGATGCCTTGCGCGAAGTGCGCCTGGCGCTGCTCGACGCGGACGTCGCGTTGCCGGTGGTTCGGGACTTCATTGCCGGAGTCAAGGACAAGGCCGTCGGTGAAGAGGTCACGGGATCGCTGACCCCGGGGCAGGCGCTGATCGGCGTCGTGCATCGCGAACTGACCGCGCTGATGGGAGCAGAGGCGACGCCGCTGTCCTTTGCCTCGCAGCCGCCGGCCGTATTCCTGATGGCCGGCCTGCAGGGCGCGGGCAAGACGACGACGGTGGGCAAACTCGCCAAGCTCGTCCGTGAGCAGTACAAGAAGAAAGTGCTGCTCGTATCGGCCGACGTCTACCGGCCGGCCGCGATCGAGCAGTTGCGACTGCTGGCCGAACAGGTCGGCGCGGACTTCTTCCCGTCCGACGCGGGCCAGGCCCCGGTCGCCATCGCGCAGGGGGCGCTCGACTGGGCTCGCCGGCACTACTTCGACGTCCTGATCGTCGACACGGCGGGACGCCTTGCCATCGACGAGGCCATGATGAAGGAGATCGCGGCGCTGCATGCCGCGGTGACTCCGGTGGAAACCCTGTTCGTCGTCGACGCGATGCAGGGCCAGGATGCGGTCAACACCGCGCGAGCGTTTGGTGAAGCGCTGCCGCTGACGGGCGTCATCCTGACCAAGCTCGATGGCGACTCGCGCGGCGGCGCGGCGCTGTCCGTGCGGCACGTGACCGGGGCGCCGATCAAGTTCGTCGGCACCGGCGAAAAGATCGGCGGCATCGAGGTCTTCCATCCGGAACGCATGGCTTCGCGCATCCTGGGCATGGGCGACGTGCTGTCGCTGCTCGAAGATGCGCAGAAGAACGTGGATACGGCCGCGGCCCAGCAGTTCGCGAAAAAGGTCAAGTCCGGCAAGGGCTTCGACCTGACGGACTTCAAGGCGCAGATCGGGCAGATGCGCAACATGGGCGGCATCGCCGGCCTGGTGGACAAGCTGCCGGCGGAGTTGGCGCGCGCGGCGCAGGGTGCGGCGGTCGACGAGCGCCGCATGGCGCGCATTGAGGGCATCATCAACTCGATGACGGTCGCAGAGCGGACCAAGCCCGAGATCCTGAAGGCGTCGCGCAAGCGGCGGATCGCCGCGGGTGCCGGCGTGTCGGTCCAGGAAGTGAACCAGCTGCTGAACCAGTTCGAGCAGACCCAGAAAATGATGAAGATGGTCGCCAAGGGCGGCATGCAGAAGATGATGCGCGGGATGAAGGGTATGCTCCCTGGTATGCGATAGAAAAATAGATAATTAATACAAATAGTTAATCGTAAATCACCGCGCCAGAGCCGGATGTACGACAGCTGCCCGGGTTGAGCGGCCACGCGCCGGAATCATCGACCAGGCACGTAACCAGCCGCCGCGGGGTCCGCTCCAACGCGGGCGGCCGTCGGGGCCGTGGCCTTTTCCGCCCAAGACATTGCGATACCCCCTTGATCCGTAGTACAATTGTCGGCTTTCCCCCGAATTCGCAAGCCTTTAGGAAGATACAAGCCATGGTAGTGATTCGCCTTGCACGCGGCGGCGCCAAGAAGCGCCCCTTCTACAACGTGGTCGTTGCCGATTCGCGCAGCCGTCGCGACGGTCGGTTCATCGAGCGTGTCGGTTTCTACAACCCGATCGCCACCGCGAACGAAGAAGGTCTTCGTCTCGCGTTCGACCGCATCACGTTCTGGCAGGAGCGCGGCGCCAAGCTGTCCGACACCGTCTCCGGTCTGGTGAAGCGCGGCGTTCGTCCGGCGGCGCCGGCAACTGCCGCCTGAACACGCCCGACATTGTCGTGATGGGGCGCGTGGCCGCGCCCTGGGGCATCAAGGGCTGGGTCAAGGCGCTTCCGCTGACGCAGGACGCGGAAACGCTGCTGGGGTTCAAGGACTGGTGGCTGTGCAAGCGCAATGGCGCGTGGCAGCGGCACACGTTGATCGAAGGCCGGCGGCACGGCGCCACGCTCCTGGCCTGCCTTTCCGGGATGCCGGATCGCGAGGTGGCGGCATTGTGGAGCGGGGCCGACATCGGCGTGGCGCGCAGCGAACTGCCGGCGCCGGCACCCGGTGAGATTTATTGGGCCGACCTGGTCGGGCTTTCCGTGGTCAACCGGGAAGGCGTGGTCCTGGGCACGGTTGAAGCGGTGACCGAATTTGGAGCGCATCCGGTGCTGCGGGTGGTCGACCGGGCAGCAGAACCGGCGCGGGAACGGTTGCTTCCGTTTGTCGGTGCTTATGTCGACGGCGTCGACCGGGACGAAGGACGGATTACCGTCGATTGGCAGCCGGACTTCTGATTCCGGTGGAAGGAATCGATGCGCATCGACGTCGTCACGCTGTTTCCGGACATGGTGGCGCATGCAGCCGGCGTGGGCATCACGGGACGTGCGCAGGAACGTGGTTTGTGGCGCCTTGGTCTGTGGAATCCGCGCGACTTCACCGCGGATACACACAAGACCGTGGACGATCGCCCTTATGGCGGCGGCCCCGGGATGGTGATGCTGGGCGTGCCGCTTGCGCAGGCGATCGCAGCCGCCAGGGCGGCGCAGTGCAATGACGGGATTGCCGCACCTCGCGTCATTCACCTGTCGCCGGCGGGCCGGCCGCTAACGCACGAGCGGGTGCTGGCGCTGGCGCAGGCCACGGATGCAGGATACGTATTGCTGGCAGGTCGCTACGAAGGCATCGACGAGCGCCTGGTGCAGCGAGAAGTGGATGAGGAAATTGCGGTGGGCGATTTCGTGGTGTCCGGCGGCGAATTGCCGGCACTGATGTTGATGGATGCAATGGTGCGCCTCTTGCCCGGCGCGCTCAACGACGAGCAGTCGGCGCGCGAGGATTCATTTGCCACCGGACTGCTCGATTGCCCGCATTACACGCGGCCCGAGCTCTACGACGGGTTGCCGGTGCCGGAGGTGTTGTTGTCCGGGCACCACGAACGAATTCGCCGCTGGCGGCTGATGCAGTCGCTGGGACGCACGTGGGAGCGCCGTCCGGACCTGTTGTCCGGACGGGTGCTCAGCAAGGAAGAGGACGCATTGCTCGCCGAGTACCGGCGGGACGCCGCGAACAAGCATCACGCAGCGGAGCGTTGACATGGTCGGCACGGCGCAGCGGGATCATCGCGGCGCCGGGCTTCCGGCCTCATAAAACGCGCACATCAGGGCTTGACCCTGCGCTGGGCGAAGCGGAAGGAAACTGATTCGTGAACATCATCGAAGTGCTGGAACAGGAAGAAATTGTTCGCCTGAACAAGACGATTCCCGTGTTCGCCCCTGGCGACACCGTGATCGTGAACGTGAGCGTGGTCGAAGGCGAGCGCAAGCGCGTCCAGGCCTACGAAGGCGTCGTGATCGCCAAGCGCAACCGCGGCCTCAATTCGTCGTTCACCGTGCGCAAGATCTCGAGCGGCGAAGGCGTGGAGCGCACGTTCCAGACCTACTCGCCGTTGCTGGCCTCCATCGAGGTCAAGCGCCGTGGCGATGTTCGCCGCGCCAAGCTCTATTACCTGCGTTCGCGTTCGGGCAAGTCGGCACGGATTCGCGAGAAGCTCGAGCGTCGCGACGGGTCCAAGGCGTAGCGCCGACGACCCATCTGGCCACGTCCATCCGGACGGGGCCAGGCGGCAGGAAAGACGGCCCTTCGGGGCCGTTTTTCATGGGCGCGCACTGGAGTGTGTCGTCGGGCATGACCGGCTTCGCCAAGGCGGAACCTTGGCATGGCCCGCTTCTTGCTGGCTATTTCTTGCCTAATGCGGGCTTTTCGCCCAAGATTCCAACGGCATAATCCATACTCTTGCACCGGCGCACTGCATGAAAGCGACGCTTTACGAAGCTCTGGGCATTCTGCCCACGTCCTCCGACGAGGACGTGCGTGCGGCGCTGCGCCGGCTGATCCGCAAGTATTACGCCGGAACGCGCGACGGCCAGGGCAACGTCGAGGAGGCGCTGCGCTTCATCAATCATGCCAGCCGCATCCTGTCCGACGGCGACCGGCGCCTGCGCTACGACCAGGAACTGGCGGTCTCGGCAGGCACGACCGAACAGCGCATTGCGCACGTCGTCAGCAATGCGGTGGCAGAGGCCGGCGAGCAGACCGACGTGGGCGACATCGCCGAACCCGTCCGCCGGCCGACGCCGGAAGCGATGGACGATGAACTCGAGACCGGGCTTGATTCATCCGAGCCGGTCACCGAACGCAACCTGCACCATCCGGGTCTCACCGAACGCGTCGCCTCGTTCGGGCGCTCGCCGATCGTGACGATCGGCTTGTGTGCGTTGTTCGGCGCGTTCATCGCGGGCGCCATCGTCTTTGTGACGCCTGCCGACACCATACTCGTGGCCAAGCAGGTATTGGTCTGGTTGACCATCACGCTCCTGGCGCTGACGCTGGTCTACGGCGCGGTGCACGGCATTACCTTCCTTGCGCGCAGGCGCGGCACGCCGACCGGGGTGACGCTGGTTCCCCAGACCGATCTCGCCATCCTCAACTGGCGGCGCGAGAAGAGCGTGTTCCTGGGCACCAACCAGCCGCAGGAAGATGCGAGCTGGATTTTCCAGCTGCGGATGGCAGAGCTCGAGCGGGCAAAATCAGGGCGTACCAGCGAACCACGCGCGTGGCAAAGGCTGGCGGCGCGCGTGTTCGACTATGCGATCTGGGGCCTGGTGCTCGCGCTCCTGCTGTCCGAGATGCGCGGCCTGAACCTCGTCCCCGGCGACATCGCGTTCTGGGTCGGTCATCCGCTGCTCGCTCCGGTGCTGATCACCGCAACCTGGATTCCGATCGAAGCGTTGCTCATCGCGTCGATCGGCACCACGCCGGGCAAGTGGCTTTTTGGCGTGTTCCTGCAGTTCTCCATTTCCGATGCCTACGCGCGGCGCGATACGCGCGCGCAGCTCGACCGTGCGTTGCGCCGTTCCTTCCGCGTGTGGTGGGAAGGGATCGGATGCGGGTTCCCGCTGGTCGCGCCCGTGCTCATTGCCGTGGCCTACGAGAAACTCGCGCAGAATCAGGAGACCGACTGGGACTTCGCGCAGGACGTGCTGGTCACGCACGGCCCCGCGGGGGTGCTCAATACGGTCACCGGCGTCTGCGGACTTGCCGCCATGCTCTGGCTCTACGGTGTCGCCTGGCACCAGCCGATGGCGGATTCGATTGCGTGGGCACGGACGACGATCGTCGAGTCGATTCCGGCGCCTGGCAGCCTGACGGCAGGCTTTGCCGGCGGCGGCGGACGCATCTCGGGCTTGCCCCAGCCGCCACCATCGTCGCCAGCACCTGCCGTTCGCGCCAGTTCACCTGCGTCGGCGCTGCCGTCGGCACAGGCACCGGACAAGCCGGGCGGTCCGGTGAGTGCCGAACCGATTGATCGCGACTTGGCAACGATGTTTGCCGAGCGCAAGGCGAAAGTGGCGGTCGTGAGCGTGGAAGGTCCGCGCATGCTGCGTGCGGGCAACTGGCGCCGCGCAGCCGAACTGTGTCGCGCGTGGACCGAGCTGGAACTGGCCAATGCCGAGTCCTACCGCTGCCTGGGGCAGGCGCTGCAGGCACAGGGCTATCATCAGGATGCGATCAGCGCGTTCCGCAAGGCCAAGCAGTACGACCCCTCCGATCGCACGCTCGACGCCGCGATCGACCGCTCGCAAAAGGGCATCGTCGCCGACTTCCTCAATCGCTATCGACGCTGACGCGCCACTCCCGCGCATGCGCGCTGAATCCGCCAGCTAGCGGCGGCGAAGCAGGAACCAGAAGGCGCCGTTCGCCTCGCCGTGTTCGACCAGCTCGTTGCCGGTCTGCCGCGCAAATGCCTGGAAATCACGCACGCTGGCCGGGTCGGTGGCGAGGATGCGCACGACCTCACCGGAGTGCATGTCATTCAGGGTCTTCTTGGTGCGCAGGATCGGCAGCGGGCAGTTGAGCCCGCGCGCGTCCACTTCCTTGTCATGTTGGAGCATGCCTCGATTATACCAAGGCCGGGGCGACGGTCAGCGGCCGCGGATGCGCTCGAGCAGAGCCGTTGTCGAGCGGGCGAAGGCAAACGGCACGGCAACGAAGCGGCCGCCATTGGCGATGACTTCCGCGGCACCGGCGGTTGTTTCTGCCGAGTAGTCACCGCCTTTCACGAGCACGTCGGGCATCGCCGCGACGATCAGTTCGCGCGGCGTGTCGTCGTCAAAGGGGACGACGAGGTCGACGGCGGCAAGCGCCCCCAGCACGGCCATCCGGTCGTCGAGCGTATTGAGCGGACGATCCGTGCCCTTGTCGAGTCGCTTGACCGATGCATCGCTGTTGACGGCCACCACCAGCGCCGCACCAAGCGCGCGCGCTGCTTCGAGGTAGGCGACATGGCCACGGTGCAGCAGGTCGAAGACACCGTTGGTCATCACCAGCGGACGGGGTAGTTGCGCGATGCGCGACAGCGCGTCCGCGCGCGTGGCAATCCGGTCGGCGTAGCGCGGCACGCTCACGATTACCGGCCGCTAGCCGCGGTATTCGAAGACCTTGACGACCCGGGCCACGCCCTCGGTCGTGGCGGCGACCTCACCCGCGGCATTGCCTTCCTGTTTGCTGACGATGCCCATCAGGTACACCACCGCGCGCTCGGTCACGACCCGCACCGCGTTGGGCGGGAACTTGCCGGCCTCGACGAAACGCCCTTTGACCTTGGTCGTGATGTACGAATCATTGGTGCGCGCGGAAAGCTCGGAGTGGGGTGAAATGACCGTCAGCTCGTTATGGACAGTGCGCACTTTTTCGACGCCCTTGGCCGCGATCGCAGCACTGGCCGACGTGCCGGTGTCCGGGACCTCGCCGGTCAGCAGCACGATACCGTTGAAACTCGAGACGTTGACGTGCACCCGGTCTGCGTAGAGCGTGCGGATCCTGTCACTGACCTTGAGTTCGATGCCCTCGTCGTCGACCTGGGCACCGGTGGTGCGGCGATCGGTGGCCACCATCGCGGCGCCGCCGACGCCGACGGCAATCACGGCAGGCACGCAGGCGGCCAGCGTCGCCACGAGCAACAGGGCTGTGCCGATGGCGGCCATGCGCGAGGTCGTCACTCGTCGTCCCCGAGCAGGGTTGCGTCGATGGCGTCGCAAAGGCAATGGATCATCAACAGGTGTACCTCCTGGATGCGGGCCGTACGGTCGTGCGGCACACACAGATTGACGTCGGCCGGCCGCATAAGTTCAGCGATGCGCCCGCCGCCCTTGCCGGTCAGCGCGACCACGCGCATTTCGCGCGCGTGCGCGGCCTCGATTGCGGTGATTACATTGGCGGAGTTGCCCGAGGTGGAGATTGCGAGGAGCACGTCACCCTTGGCCCCCAGCGCGCGCACCTGTTTGGCGAACACCTGCTCGAAGGAGTAGTCGTTGGCGATTGCAGTCAGCAGCGAGGTGTCGGTGGTCAGCGCGATTGCCGGCAGCTCGGGGCGTTCACGCTCAAAGCGGCCGACCAGCTCGGCGGCGAAGTGTTGCGCATCCGCCGCCGAACCACCATTGCCGCATGCCAGGATCTTGCCGTCGGCAAACAGGCTCTCGGTCATGACCGCCGCCGCACGTGCGATGGCCGGCGCCAACTCCTCCACGGCGTCGAACTTCAACTGGGCGCTCTCCGCAAAATGGCTGCGGATACGGTTCATGTGATCAATCATCGTGCCGGGATTCTAGCAGGCCGTCACGTCTCCAGAATGTTGCGTTCCCACGTCAGACGGGATCCGTCCGGGCCGTCGAAGAGAACGGCATCGAAGCGGCACGGAGGTTCGGACCCGAGTCTGGTCAGATAGGCGCCGGCGGCTGCGACCAGGCGCGCGCACTTGACCCCGGTGATGCTTGCGGCGGCACCCCCGAATGCGGCGCTGGAGCGCAGCCGCACCTCCACGAACACCAGCACTTCGCCGTCGCGCGCGATGATATCGATCTCGCCGCGCCGGGTGCGGAAGTTGCGCCCGACGATCGTGAGCCCCCTGGACTCGAGAAAGCGTGCCGCAGCTTCCTCGCAGCGGGCACCGGCACCCGCCCGGCGCCGCGCATGCGCGGCGGCGTCAGCGCGCAACGTCGAGCGGAGCGAGCTGCCCCGCCCGGAGTACGGCGAACACGCCTTCGCGCCGGAACTGGCCGCCTTCGCCCAGCGTCACGGTGCCGGTCGCGCCTTCGAAGGACAGGCGCCCGGTCGGCTTGTCGCGCAGTGCCTGCGCCGCGCGAAACGCATCGAGCCCGAGTGCGTAGAGGCGAGTCAATGCGTCACTGGGAAATTCCTTCCGCGGCAGGTTGGCGAACTGCGGCGCCTGCGGCGTCACCAGCCATGGGATTTCCACGATCACCAGGCCATCGAGGTCACGCATGACGGCGAGCGTGGCGCGATCGAACACAAGCCCGCTGGCGTAGGTACGGGTAGTGCCGAGATAGGGCTTGGCCTGGGTGGCGCCCGCGCCGTCGACGGCCAGCAAAGCCGCGTCCGGCGGCCTCCTGATCAGTTCGCGGCGCAATGTGGTAAGTGCCTCGGGCGTGGCGACGAAGCCATACATGCTCGGCGCGCCGCCGCCGCCCTGCGTCCATTCGGCGACAAAGGCGCCAACCATGCGCTTCATGAGAAGCGTATCGGTATTGACGACGGCGATGTTCTGCGCAGCGTCGGTACGCATGCGCCTTGCGATCATCCGCGCATCGCTGTCGGCGCCGAGGGCGAGGGTGTAGAAGTTGGGCGGGACAGTTGCCAGGTCGTCAAGCTGGTTCAGCGCCAGAGTCAGCGATTGGGCGAGGGACAGGCCCGCGACCGTGCGGACATCGTCGCGCACCAGGGGCCCGATGATGATGCCGGCGCCGGCGGCCCGCGCCGCCTCGTAGGCAATCAGCACGTCGTCGTCGCCATGGGCGAAGGCCCGTATCTTCACCCGTGTACCGGAAGCGTCCGCGGCCGCCAGAACGCCCGCGCGTACCGCATCCGCTGCGCGGGCATACTGCGCGGAGTCGAGCGGCAGGACGATGGCGATGTCGATGTCGCCGACGGGCTTGTCGGCCACGTCCGGCATGGCTGGCTTGTCCGCTGTGTCGGGCGCAGCGGGCTTGCCCTCGGCTACCGGTGCCGCGGAAACGGCCGGTCCGCTGCTTGCCGGGGGTGATTGCGCAGCGGAGAATGCGGCGGCGAGCAGGAGCGCGCCCCCGGCGAGCAGCGCCCATCGGCGCACCTGGGTCTGCGGGGCGCTGGACTCCACGGGAAACGGATCGAGTCGTGACAAAGCTGGACGGTATCGGCGTGAATGAAGGCCACCCTGCGGAGCAGGTCGGACATGCGGTGGACGCGAGGTTTCGCGCCGTTGGCGGTTCATTATATGTGGTCGCCACGCCGCTCGGGAACTTGCGCGACCTGACGCTGCGCGCCCTGGATGTCCTTGCCAGCGCCGACGTCATCGCGGCAGAAGACACCCGCACGTCGGGGACGTTGCTCCGGCATTACGGCATCATGACGCATCCCGTGGCGCTGCACGCCCACAACGAGGACCAGAAGTCGCGCGCGGTGGAGGCGTGGTTGCAGGCCGGACGCAGTGTTGCGCTGATCAGCGATGCGGGAACACCCGCGATCAGCGATCCTGGAGCGCGTCTAGTCGCCGCGATGCGTGCGGCAGGTTTTCCGGTGATCCCGGTACCGGGGCCCTCGGCGGTGATCGCGGCGGTGTCTGCGGCGGGGCTCGCCGCGGACCGCTTCATCTTCGCAGGCTTCCTGCCGGCGCAACCCAAGGCCCGCCGTGCCTGGCTCGATCGCTTCGGCACGCTGGACGTCGCGCTGGTCTTCCACGAAGCTCCGCACCGGGTTGTGACGACGATCGAGGAACTGGCGGCCGTGCTGGAACCCGACCGGTGCCTCGTCATTGCGCGCGAAATCACCAAGAAGTTCGAATCGATCGCCCGGATGCCGCTCGGCGAGGCCGCCGCATGGATGGCGGCCGACCCGCAGCGCCAGCGTGGCGAATTCGTGCTGATCGTCGACGCGCCTTCGGCAGTCGCCACGGGAGACGCCGTCCTGTCGCCCGAGCACGTGCGCTGGCTGCAGGCGCTGCTCGAGGAATTGCCGCCGGCGCGCGCGGCGCGGATAGTGGCGGCCATGACGGGCGTGCCACGCGACGATGTCTATGCGCGGGCACTGGCCCTGAAGCGCTAGAGGCCAGCAACAGAGCAAACGGCAGGGTCTGGTCCGCTCTGTTTCAGGCCACCAGGAGTCCTGACCGCAGTCAATAGGTTTCGAGGTGATACCGGCCCTCTGCCCGCAGCATCGGCAGCATCGCATCCCAGTCCAGGCCATGCTGGCGGCAGACGTCGCGAAACGCGGCGTCCACCCCTGCCTCCATGCCCTTCAGCCCGCAGATGAAGACGAAGCACTGCGCGTCCGCAAGCCTTGCCGCCACCGCGGCGCCGCGGTGGCGGATCAGATCCTGCACGTACTGGCGCGGGGTCCCGGGAATGCGCGAATAGGCGAGGTTGATGTCGATGAACGTGGCCGGCAGCTTCATCAGCGGTCCGCAGTACGGCAGTTCATCCGGCGTGCGCGCGCCGAAGAACAGCATGATGTCGCCACCCTCATTGAGCGCGATCCGGCGCCGGCGCCTCTCGGTCATCGCCCGCATCGGCGCGGATCCGGTGCCGGTACAGATCATCAGGAGCCGCGCCCCAGGATGATTGGGCATCAGGAACGAGGCCCCGAACGGCCCGACGACGTCGACCGTCGCGCCCTTCGCCAGGTCGCACAGGTAATTCGACGCGACGCCGGCGACCGGGGTCCCGGCGTGATCCTCCGTGACCCGCTTCACCGTGATCGCCACATTGTTGTAGCGGGGACGCTCGCCATCGCGGGGGCTGGCGACCGAGTAGAGCCGCACGTGATGCGGTCGGCCTTGGGCATCGCGTCCGGGCGGGACGATGCCGATCGTCTGGCCTTCGAGGACCGGAAAGGCGGTGCCGCCGAAATCGAGCACGAGGTGGCGGATATCGCTGGTGGCGCCGTCCCCGGTCAGCCGGAAATTGCCGGTGACCGTGGCCGTTGCCGGCTGTTCGAGCGTGTGCAGGTTGATGTAGGGGTGGGCGGCCGACCACGGTGCCGCCGACGCGCCACCCTGCCCGGCACTGGCCGCGGCCGTGATGGCGGCGATTGCCGGGGGCAGGCCGGAAGTTGCCGCAACGGCAGCCGTCTGCTGGACAGGCAATGCGTCCCACTTGAGCTGGTCGGCCACCGACCACGCCACCGCGCGCGTCACGTTGCGCCAGTTGTCGATCGCGCCGGTGGGGCAGGGCGCGACACAGGCATTGCATCCGTTGCAGATGCCGGGATCCACCACGTAGTTACGCGAGTCGTGGGTGATCGCGTCGATCGGACACGTCTCCTCGCATGTGTTGCAGCGGATGCAGATCTCCGGATCGATGAGATGCTGGCGCAGCATCTCCGCTGCGCTGTCCGTGGCTGTTGCTTCGCCGTTCATCGGACGATCAGTTGAAGCGCACGTAGTCGAAGTCGACGGGCTGCCGGTTCACCCCCATTGCCGGTGGCGCGATCCAGTGCGCAAACTTGCCGGGTTCGACCACGCGCCCCATCAGCGACGCGACGAACGCGCGGTCCGCCGCAGTGGGCAGCCACGACGATTCATGGGCCGCCCACTCTGCCGCGTCGACCACGCGGCCATCCGGCGTCACGCGGGCATTGGCAAAGGCGCCGATCTTGCGATTGAACGCCTTGTGCGGGACAGTGAGCCGAAACGGGATGCCGGCTTTCTCGATCACCTTGTTCCAGCGTCCGATGCCGCCCACCGAGTCGCGTATGTAGTCGTCGCGCAGCACCTCGTTCAGCGCATTCAACATGGGCGCATCGCGCGTGACGATGGTGCCGTTCACGATCTCCTGCACCGGATAGGTCCGGTCGTGCAGGCGATGGTCGTCGTCGCGCTTGCTCTCCTCGAAGCGGCCCTTGAGGCCGGCGCCGTAGAACGTCGCGGCATTGGACGAGACGTCGGCGCCGAAGAGGTCGATCGTGACGGCGAAGTGGAAGTTGAGGTAGCGCTGGATCGTCGGCAGGTCGATCACGCCGGCGGCGCGCAGGCGCGCCGGATCGTCGGTGCCAAGCTCGTTCATGACCTGGCAGGTGCGCTGCACGACGCGTGACACGCCCGACTCGCCGACGAACATGTGGTGCGCCTCCTCCGTCAGCATGAACTTCGTCGTTCGTGCCAGCGGGTCGAAGCCCGACTCGGCCAGTGCGCAAAGCTGGAACTTGCCGTCGCGATCGGTGAAGTAGGTGAACATGAAAAAGGCCAGCCAATCGGGCGTACGCTCGTTGAACGCGCCGAGGATGCGCGGATTGTCGGTGTCCCCGGAGCGGCGCTGGAGCAGCGCATCGGCTTCCTCGCGGCCGTCCCGGCCGAAGTGCCGGTGCAGCAGGTAGACCATGGCCCACAGATGGCGGCCCTCCTCGACGTTGATCTGGAACAGGTTGCGCAGGTCGTATAGCGAGGGCGCGGTCAGTCCGAGGTGGCGCTGCTGCTCGATCGACGCGGGCTCGGTATCGCCCTGGGTCACGATGATGCGGCGGAGGTTGGCACGGTGTTCGCCGGGCACGTCCTGCCACACCGGTTGCCCCATGTGCTCGCCGAAGTGAATCCTCCGTTCGGTGTCGGCAGGCGTAAGGAATATGCCCCAGCGGTAATCCGGCATCCGGACATGATCGAAGTGCGCCCACCCACCGGGATCGACGCTGACGGCGGTGCGCAGATACACCTCCGCCTCGCGCGTGCCTTCGGGCCCCATTTCCGCCCACCATTGCAGGAAATTGGGCTGCCAGTGCTCGAGCGCGCGCTGCAGCGTGCGATCGCCCGCGAGGTTGACGTTGTTCGGGATTTTCTCGCTGTAGTTGATCGCGCTCATCATGAATTCCATTCGTTGTGGCGGGCTGCGCCGCGTGTTTGCGGAAAGGGGTTAGACGCGGTCGAAGTCGAACTGCGCCTTGCCACCCTTGCCATAGGTCTTGAGCGCACCCCGCTCACCCGAGGCGTTGGGCCGCGTGAAGATCCAGTTCTGCCATGCGGACAGCCGCCCGAAGATGCGCGTTTCCATCGTTTCGGCGCCACCGAAACGCAGGTTGGCTTCGAGTCCGGTCAGTGCGTCGGGCGACATGCTGGCGCGCTCCTCGAGGGCAATGCGGATCTCGTCGTTCCAGTCGATGTCGTCGGGCATGGCGGTCACGAGGCCCAGCGCGTCGGCGCGCGCGGGAGGCAGCGCGGTACCGATGCAGGCCGCGACCGCGGCGATCTCCGCGGCGTCGTCACAGAAGCGACGCGCCAGCCGCGAGCGTCCGTTGACCATCGGGTAGGCACCGAAGTTGAGCGCCGACGGCAGGAGGGCGGGTTCGCGGTCGGTCGCGTCCGGCAGGCGCTGCATGTAGATGCGGTCGGCCGCGAGCGCGATTTCGAGCAGCGTGCCGGCAAAACATGATCCCTCTTCCACCAGCGCGAAGAGCGTGCGCGACGACACGTCGAGTCGCGCCAGCGTGCGGCGCAGGAAGCCGGTCGTTTCGCGGACGAACCAGTGGCTGCCGTGGGCGACGAGCGAGGCATCGACGGCAAGCACATGCCGCGGATCACCCGTGGTCTTCAGCAGCCACGTGCCGATGCCGAGTTCGTTGGTGCGCATGGACAGGATCGCGTCGTCCAGTTCCCGGGCGACGGCAAGCGGCCACCAATCGATCCCGGCGGACTCGATGTCCGCCAGTGTGGACGGTGGTGGCGTCGCGGGGGCGCGGATCGTGAACGTGGCGGTGCGCGCCGACCGATCGATGGCGACGTCGACGTTGGCATAGCGATAGCCGTCCGCATCCACCGTTCGCGCCAGCGGTGCCAGCACGACGCCGTCCGCGGCTGCGGGACGATCGCTGCCCTCGGCCAGCGCCAACGCGCGCGCGCGCACTGCGTCGCTGAAGAGGGCCGGCTTGACCACGGCGTCAACGAGGCGCCATTCGCGGGCGCGCTCGCCGCGGATGCCTTCGGTCAACGTGCAGAAGATGTCGGCACGGTCGTGCCGTACGCGTCGCTTGTCGGTGAGGCGCGTGAGGCCGCCGGTCCCCGGCAGTACCCCGAGCAGCGGGACCTCGGGCAACGCCACGGAGGATGACCGATCGTCGATCAGCAGGATTTCGTCGCAGGCCAGCGCCATCTCGTAGCCGCCACCGGCGCAGGCACCGTTCACCGCGGCGAGAAATTTGAGGCCCGAGTGCCGGCTAGCATCCTCGAGCCCGTTGCGCGTTTCGTTGGTGAATTTGCAGAAATTCACTTTCCACGCATGCGATGACAATCCGAGCATGAAGATGTTGGCGCCCGAGCAGAAGACGCGATCCTTCCCGCCGGTCAACACGACCGTTCGGACCGATGGATGTTCGAAGCGGATACGCTGCACCGCGTCGTGCAATTCGATGTCGACACCGAGGTCGTACGAGTTGAGCTTCAGCTTGTAGCCGTCGCGCAGACCGCCGTCCTCAGTAACGTCGAGGGCGAGTGTCGCGACCGGACCCTCGATGGACAGTCGCCAGTGGCGGTATTGGCCAGGGTGGGTGCGGTAATCAACCTGCGGATCGGTGGTCATCGAAGTTCCATCGTGCCGGGGGAACGGGAAGGGGGGCGGCTGCCGCGAAACATGCATTATATTGCCTACTTTACAGTATAAAAGGCACTCTATTGCATTTTTTCCATTGACCGAGGATCAGGCCGCGCACGCCAGCCGTGCCTGCACCGCGTCCCTCAGTTCGGCATGCGCCTGCGGAAGCGCCTTCCCGCTGGTGCTGAAGGTCATGTCGGCCTTGGCATAGAACGCCTCGCGCCCGGCCAGAATGCGTTCCAGATCGGCCATCGCCTCGACATTGCCGGCCATCGGCCGGGTGTCGCCCTGGGCCACCACCCGCGCCATGTGCTCTTCCGGGGCCGCACGCAGCCAGATCGTGAAACACCGCGTCAGGAGCAGATCGAACGCGGCAGGTTCGGCGACGAGTCCCCCGCCAGTCGCAATAACTACCCGCGAGTGAGACCCGATGGTGTCCTCGAGCGCTCGCACCTCGTAGCGCCGGAAGGCAGACGCGCCGTACAGCGCGTGGATTTCCCGGACGTCGCATCCGGCGATGCCTTCGATGACGCGGTTGAGCTCGACGAACGGCACGTCGAGGTCGTGCGCCAGCTGGCGTCCCAGCGTGGTTTTGCCGGCACCCCGAAGGCCGATGAGCGCGATGCGGCCGTTGCGTCCCGGATCGGGGCCTTCGCTGCCGAGCGTTTCGGCGAGTGCCTGGCGCGCCCGTTTCAGCGTGTCCTCGTCGCGGCCCCGCAAGAGCTGCCGGATCAACATCCGCTCCGGCGAACCCATCGCTTCCTCGCCGACCAGTTCGGCGATCGAACAACCCAGGGCAACGGCCAGTTGACGCAGCAACAGTACGGACGCGTTGCCCTGTCCCGTTTCAAGATTGGCGAGGTGCCGCTCCGAAATGGCGGCTTCCTGTGCAAGCGCCCGGCGCGACAATCCTCGACGTGCCCGCAGCTGACGGACGCGCTCGCCAAGCATCGCGAGAAAGGGTTCACGAGCGGCGGCGTCCGGACGGGTTGCGATGACAGGAAGCGCTGGCGTTGCCAAGTGAAGTGCCCCGGTTGACGCGCGCGGCGAGGTGTGAAGTAAAGTGCTTGACAGTCGGAAATCCGTTGCACTAAGTTACCAGAGCGCCTGCAGACCGACAAATGCCGGGCGATTCGTCGTCCCAATCCAATCGACTCTACCCGGAGGTGGCATGCAGCCGCCACGCACGCCCCCCGAACGATTCAATTTCGCGCGCCATCTCGTCGACGCAAACGCGCTGCGCGGCGACAAGGCGGCGTACATCGACGATGCCGGCACGCTCACGTACGCGCAACTCGCGGAACGTGTGCGCAGTACGGCCGGCGCCCTGCGCGCGCGCGGACTGCGGCGCGAAGAGCGCGTGCTCCTGTGCATGCTCGACACCGTGGACTTTCCAGTCGCGTTTCTTGGCGCGCTCTATGCGGGCGTCGTGCCGGTGCCGGTCAACACGCTGCTGACGGCAAGCGACTATGCCTTCATGCTCGCGCACAGCCGCGCCAGGGCGGTGATCGTGTCCGAGGCGTTGCTGCCGGTGCTGCAGCGGGCGCTGGCTGCCGGCCCGCACGAAGTCGACACCGTCTGGGTGTCGGCAACGACCGGGCCCTTGGCTGCGGGCACGCAGGAATTCACGCCGTGCACCACCCATGCGCCGCTGCTGGAACCCGCGGACACCGGCGCCGACGACATGGCATTCTGGTTGTATTCGTCCGGATCCACGGGTCGGCCGAAGGGCGCGGTCCACACGCACGCCAATCTCTACTGGACCGCGGAACTCTACGGCCAGCCAGTGCTCGGCGTGCGCGAGGACGACGTCGTGTTCTCCGCGGCCAAGCTGTTCTTTGCCTACGGACTTGGCAATGCCCTGACCTTTCCGCTGACGGTTGGCGCCACTACCGTCCTGATGGCGGAGCGTCCGACGCCTGCGGCCGTGTGTCGTCGCCTGCGTGAACAGCGGCCGACGATCTTTTGCGGAGTGCCTACATTGTATGCATCGCTGCTCGCGTCGCCGGAGTTGCCGGAGCGAAGCGAGGTCGCGCTGCGGCGCTGCGTCTCCGCGGGCGAGGCGTTGCCGCGAGAAGTCGGCGAGAGGATTGCGGCCCGTTTCGGCTGCGATGTGCTGGATGGCATCGGCTCCACCGAAATGCTGCACATCTTCCTCTCCAACCGCCCCGGCGAAGTGCGATACGGCACGACGGGCGTACCCGTGCCAGGCTACGAAGTGGTGCTGCGCGCGGAGGATGGAACCGTGGTCGCCGATGGCGAGATCGGCGATCTCCATGCGCGCGGTCCCAGTGCGGCATTGATGTACTGGGGCAATCGCGTGAAGAGCCAGCAGACATTCCAGGGCGAGTGGACCAAAACCGGCGACAAGTACGTGCGCGACACCGATGGCTTCTACACCTATGCGGGGCGGGGCGACGACATGCTGCGGGTGTCCGGTCAGTATGTCTCGCCGTTCGAGGTCGAGACCGCGCTGATGCGGCACGCGGCGGTGCTGGAGGCCGCGGTGGTGGGGCGCCCCGATGCCGATGGCCTCACGCGGACGCTTGCCTACGTGGTCACGAAGCCGGGGGTCACCGGCGACGACGCGCTGGCGCAGGTGCTGAAGGCCTTCGCCAAGGACCAGCTCGCGCCGCACAAGTATCCGCGCGAGATCCGCTTCATCGCCGAACTGCCCAAGACGGCCACCGGCAAGATCCAGCGCTTCCGGCTGCGCGACGGCAGCGTCGGGTGACCGCGCCGGAAACACCGCGAAGCGAACAGGTGCCGTTGTTCGTGGACATTCATGCGGACGGGCGTGACCTGCGACTCGAGTACGCGTGGATCGGCGGGCCACGCGCCACTGCGCCGCTGCTCGTGTTCCTGCACCAGGGCCTCGGCTCCGTCTCGGCGTGGAAAGAGCTTCCACAGGCATTGTGCACGGCGGTCGGGATGCGCGGGCTTGTCTACTCGCGCGACGGCAACGGCCGCTCGACGCCGCGCGCGCGCGGCAGGAGCGGGTGCCCGTCGATTTCATGCACCGGCAGGCGCAGCACGTGCTTCCGGCGCTGCTCGATGCGCTGGCGGTCGATGCCCCGGTGTGGCTGTTCGGGCATAGTGACGGCGCGTCCATTGCGCTCCTGTTCGCGGCCGCGTTCCCCCGACGTGTCCGCGGCGTCATCGCCGTGGCACCGCACATCATGGTCGAGGCGATTTCGATCGCCAGCATCGACGAGGTGCGCACCGCCTATGCAACCGGGGAACTCAGGGCACGGCTCGCGCGTCATCACGATGATCCCGATTCGGCGTTTCGCGGCTGGTGCGACGCCTGGCTCGATCCCGCGTTTCGCGCATGGTCCATCGACACGGAACTGAGTGCCATCACGTGTCCGGTTCTCGCCATCCAGGGCGAGGCTGACCCCTACGGCACGATGGTGCATATCGACGGCATTGCGCAGCGCGTTGCGACCGCGTGCCTCGTGAAGATGCCGAATGCCGGCCATGCGCCGTTTCGCGACCAGCCACCGCAATTCATGGCAGCGGTGGCCGCATTCCTCGAAGGCCTGGGCGTTCGCGCCGCCGCGGACTGCTAGACTGCCCCGTCATGCCCGACGCCAGCACCATCGAAGCCACGGTTGCAATGCCGATCGCGCGTACGCCGTGGCACGCCGCGCTGACGCTGCAGTTTGCGCGTCGCGACGCGCGCACCCTGCTGGTGCGGCGGACGCACGAGGGACCACTGGTCGTGCAGAAGCCGCTCTACCCGGAAGGCGATGCCGTGTGCCACTGCATCGTCATTCATCCGCCGGGCGGCATCGCGGGTGGCGATGCCCTGGAACTCGAGGTCGAGGCCGGCGCGAGGGCGTTCGCGCAACTGACGACACCGGGAGCCGCCAAGTGGTATCGGTCCGGAGGTCGGGCGGCATCGTCACGAACGACGATACGGGTCGCCGCCGGGGCGGTCGTCGAATGGATGCCGCAGGGTACGATCGTGTTCCAGGGTGCGCAGGCGTCGTCGGCGCTGGCAGTGGATCTGGCCGGCGACGCCGTGTTCATCGGCTGGGACGTCGTCTGCCTGGGGCGTACGGCGTCGGCGGAACGATTCGACGCGGGCTGCTGGCGGCAGCGGGTCGATGTCCGCCGCGACGATGCACTGATCTGGAGCGAACGCGCGGTGCTTGCCGGCGACTCCCCGCCAATGAATGCCTTGTCAGGGTTGAATGGCGCGCCGGTCTTTGGCACATTCATGGCCATGGCCAACGTGATTGACGACGCCCTGCTCGCGGCGTGTCGCGGCGTTGTCCCCATGTCCGGCGAAGGCGTGGTGACGCGTTTCCCCGGCGCGCTGGTGGCGCGCTACCGTGGAACCGCAAGCGCCTGCGCCCAGGCGTGGTTCGTCGCGCTGTGGTCGCTGGTGCGTCCCGCGCTCGTTGCGCGTCCTGCTGTCCCGCCCCGCATCTGGAATACCTGATGGAACTGACCCCCCGCGAAAAAGACAAGCTGTTGATCTTCACTGCAGGATTGGTGGCCGAACGCCGCCTGGCCCGTGGCCTCAAGCTCAACTACCCGGAAGCCACGGCGCTGATCGCGGCCGCCATCCTGGAAGGCGCGCGCGACGGTCGCACCGTGGCCGACCTCATGAGCTACGGCGCCACCATTCTTGCGCGTGATCAGGTGATGGAGGGCGTCCCCGAGATGCTGCCCGAGATCCAGGTCGAGGCAACCTTTCCCGACGGCACCAAGCTCGTCACCGTGCATCACCCCATCCCATGATTCCAGGCGAATACTTCGTGGACGATGGCACGCTCGAGCTCAACGCAGGGCGTCGTACCATCAGGGTCGACGTGGCGAATACCGGAGATCGTCCAGTGCAGGTGGGCTCGCATTTCCATTTTGCGGAAACCAATGCAGCACTGGCGTTCGAGCGCAAGGTTGCGCGTGGATTTCGACTCAACATCGCCGCCGGAACCGCGGTCCGCTTCGAGCCCGGGCAGAGCCGGAACGTGGAGCTGGTCGCGCTGGCGGGAGATCGCATCGTGATCGGCTTCAATGCCGCGGTGATGGGCCCGCTCGACCGGACTGCGCCTGGCAAGGCCAGGGCGGTTGCATCAACGCGCGCGAAGAAGCGTCCTGCCGCCACGAAGGCGACCACGAAGGGCCGGCGATGAAGATTGGACGTCGAGCGTACGCCGAGATGTTCGGCCCCACCGTGGGCGACCGCATCCGCCTCGCCGACACCGACCTCGTGATCGAAGTCGAGCGCGACCTCACGATCTACGGTGAAGAGGTCAAGTTCGGTGGCGGCAAGGTCATTCGCGACGGCATGGGACAGAGCCAGCGCGGGTCGAAGGATTCTGCCGACACGGTGATCACCAATGCGCTGGTGATCGACTGGTGGGGCATCGTGAAGTGCGACCTTGCGCTCAAGGACGGCAGGATTGCGCGGTTGGGCAAGGCGGGCAATCCCGATATCCAGCCTGGCGTGGACATCGTGATCGGCGCGGGTACCGAGATCATTGCCGGGGAGGGGATGATCGTCACCGCCGGCGGTATCGATACGCACATCCACAACATCTGCCCCCAGCAGATCGACGATGCGTTGATGTCGGGCATCACCACGATGATGGGTGGCGGTACCGGGCCGGCCACGGGGACGTTTGCCACCACCTGCACGCCGGGCCCCTGGCACATCCATCGGATGCTGGAATCCGCCGACGCTTTTCCGATGAATCTGGGCTTCCAGGGCAAGGGCAATTGTTCGTCGCCCGCGCCACTGATCGAGCAGATCGAAGCCGGGGCGTACGGGCTGAAGCTGCACGAGGATTGGGGCACCACACCCGCGGCGATCGACAACTGCCTGAAGGTGGCAGACCGACACGACGTCCAGGTCACGATCCACACCGACACGATCAACGAGGCGGGCTTTGTCGAGTCGACGCTGAAGGCCATCGGCGGACGCACGATCGGCACGTTTCACACCGAAGGCGCGGGTGGCGGGCACGCGCCGGACATCATCAAGGCCTGCGGCGAGCCCAACGTGCTGCCTTCGTCCACCAATCCGACGATGCCGTACACGATCAACACCATTGACGAGCATCTCGACATGCTGATGGTGTGCCATCACCTCGATCCGGGGATTGCCGAGGACGTGGCGTTTGCCGAGTCGCGGATCCGCCGCGAGACGATCGCGGCCGAAGACATCCTGCACGACATCGGCGCATTCTCGATGATGTCCTCCGACAGCCAGGCAATGGGCCGCGTGGGCGAAGTCATCATCCGCACGTGGCAGGCCGCGCACAAGATGAAGCAGCAGCGCGGCGCGCTCGGCACCGATACCGCGCGGCACGACAACTTTCGCGTCAAACGCTATATCGCCAAGTACACGATTAACCCGGCGATCACGCAGGGCATCAGCCATCTGGTCGGATCGGTGGAGCCGGGCAAGCTCGCCGATCTCGTGGTCTGGAAGCCGGCATTCTTCGGGGTGAAACCCTCGCTGATCATCAAGGGCGGGATGATCGCAGCGGCGGCGATGGGCGACCCCAATGCATCGATTCCCACACCGCAGCCGGTGCACTACCGGCCGATGTTCGGCGCGTTCGGCGGTGCGCTGAAGACGTCGGTCACGTTCGTGTCCAAGGCCGCGCTGAAGAACCCGGCCGTGGCCGGGCTGGGTCTGGTCAAGCCGCTGGTCGCGGTCAAGAACACGCGCACGATCGGGAAGAAGGACATGAAGCTGAATGATGCCACGCCGCGCATCGACGTCGACCCCGAAACCTATGTAGTGCGCGCCGACGGCGAGTTGCTGGTATGCGAGCCTGCGGCATCGCTGCCGCTGACGCAGCGCTATTTCCTGTTCTGATGTCGTGCTGACCATTCGCGAACGCATTGAGGCCGATGCCGTGCCGCAGGCATCGCTGGTCCTGCCCTTCGACCTGCGCCAGAAAAGCCGGCTGCTCACGCGGCTCAACAGCGGCGAGGAGGTCGGGCTGATGCTGGAGCGCGGCACGGTGCTGCGCGGGGGCGACCGGCTGCGCGCCGACGATGGCCGGGTGGTGGCGGTGGTCGCGGCCGACGAAGCATTGATGGAAGCCCGCTGCGACGACGCCGATGGCCTCGCGCGCTGCGCGTATCACCTCGGCAACCGGCACACGCCGGTCGAGATCCGCGTCGACGCCGTTCGTTTCGCCGCGGACGCGGTCCTGGCCGGCATGCTGCGTGGACTTGGCGCCCGGGTCGAATCGATGGCCGGGCCGTTCTAGCCCGAGGCGGGGGCCTATGCCGGCGGGCACAGTCATCATTCCGGCGAAGCGAAGCATGGCGGCATCATCCACGACATGGCCGAACGCACCCGGCGGCAGCGTTGACGCGCAATCCGCTCGCCCTTGTCCGCCTGTTGCAGCTTGCCAGTCCGGCGCTGCCGATCGGCGCCTACAGTTATTCGCAGGGCCTGGAATGGATGGCAGAGTCGGGCACGGTCAAGGATGCCGCGGCGATGCAGTCGTGGATCGAGGACCTGCTGCACAACGTGATGGCCAACGGCGAGGCGCCCGTGCTGTGGCGCTTGCTCGCGGCGATCGACCGCGGCGACCACGCCGATTTCGCGCGCTGGAATGCCTGGTTCAGGGCGTCGCGCGAGGGCGCGGAGCTGCGCGCCGAGACACTGCAGACCGGAGGTTCGCTGGTCCGGCTGCTGGCGGATCTCGACGTGCTCGACGACGCGGCGCGCGAATCGATCGCGGCAACGGAACCGGTGACGCTGCCTGCCGCCTTTGCGCTGGCGGCGCGGGCATGGGCGATTCCCGCAGCCGACGCCGTGGCGGCCTACCTGTGGTCGTGGCTGGAAAACCAGGTACTGGCCGTGCTGAAGGCCATGGCCGTGGGCCAGGTGGCGGGGCAGCGGATGCTTCTTGCATTGGGTGCCTGCATTCCCGCGGTCGTCGAGCGCTCGCGTTGCACGGTTGACGATGACATCACCAGTTTCGCGCCGGGACTAGCGATTGCGTCGGCGCGCCATGAAACGCAATATTCCCGATTGTTCCGCTCATGAGCACCACTCCGCAACAACCGCTGCGCGTCGGCATCGGCGGTCCGGTGGGCTCCGGCAAGACGGCACTGACGCTGGCGCTGTGCCGGGCCTTGCGCGACCACTACGAGATCGCGGTCGTCACCAACGACATCTACACCGAGGAGGACGCGGCCTTCCTGGTGCGCAACGAGGCGCTGTCCGCAGATCGCATCATCGGCGTCGAGACCGGTGGTTGTCCGCATACGGCGATCCGCGAGGACGCCTCGATCAATCTCGAAGCAGTGGACCGGCTGGCCCAGCGCTTCGGCAATCTCGATGTCATCTTCGTGGAGAGCGGCGGCGACAACCTGGCCGCGACCTTCAGCCCGGAACTGTCGGATTTGACGTTGTACGTGATCGATGTGGCTGCCGGCGACAAGATTCCCCGCAAGGGGGGGCCGGGCATCACCCGTTCGGATCTGCTCATCATCAACAAGATCGATCTCGCGCCGATGGTGGGCGCCTCGCTCGAAGTGATGGATCGCGATGCAAGGAAGATGCGCGGGGAGCGGCCGTTCGTGTTCACCAATCTCAAGACGGGTCAGGGATTGGATACGGTCATTGCGTTCATCAAGGCGCGCGGGATGCTGCGTACCACCTGAGCCGCAGCTCGCAATCGGCTGCGCCGTACGCCGGCGCGACGGAACCGTCCGTTCCATTGTGGTGCCGTGGCCCTGTCAACGCACCAGCATGGCGCAACGCGCCTGCACCGGCTTGGCCCCGGCGCCCTGGACGATGGTCATCCAATCGCAAGTTTGATCCAGTAAATCAAATGTTTGCGGCGACCCCGCGCCGGTTGGCATGCGTAATGCAATGCAACATGCAGAAAGCCGCACGCGAGCAAGAAACTTCAGCCAAAAACGTGCGCCTCGTCCGGCTTTTCATTGAACTCATCGACTTCACCTTTACGACGGGGACCTCACATGCAACGCAGAAATTTCATCCGGACCACGCTGGCAGTGTCACTCGCGGCAGCCGGCTTCACGCTGAGCCTGGCCGCGCAGGCGCAGAACACGATCAAGGTCGGCATCCTGCATTCGCTGTCCGGCACGATGGCGATCAGTGAGACTGCCTTGAAGGACATGGCGTTGATGACGATCGAGGAAATCAATGCCAAGGGTGGCGTGATGGGCAGGAAGCTCGAGGCCGTGGTGGTCGATCCGGCCTCGAACTGGCCACTGTTCGCGGAAAAGGCGCGCCAGCTGAAGACGCAGGACAAGGTTGACGTGATCTTTGGCTGCTGGACGTCGGTGTCGCGCAAGTCGGTGCTGCCGGTCATCGAGGAACTGAACGGCCTGCTGTTCTACCCGGTGCAGTACGAAGGCGAAGAGCTGTCGAAGAACGTGTTCTACACGGGGGCCGCGCCCAACCAGCAGGCGATCCCCGCCGTCGAGTACCTGATGAGCAAGGAAGGCGGCGGCGCCAAGCGCTGGGTGCTGCTGGGGACCGACTACGTATATCCGCGCACGACCAACAAGATCCTGCGCGCATTCCTCAAGTCGAAAGGTGTCGCTGATGCGGATATCGACGAAAAGTACACGCCGTTCGGACATTCGGATTACCAGACGATCGTCGCCGACATCAAGAAGTTTGCGGCAGGCGGCAAGACGGCCGTGGTTTCCACGATCAACGGCGATTCGAACGTTCCTTTCTACAAGGAACTCGGCAACCAGGGCCTGAAGGCCACGGACGTACCGGTCGTCGCGTTCTCGGTCGGTGAGGAGGAACTGCGCGGCGTCGACACGAAGCCGCTGGTGGGCCACCTCGCGGCGTGGAACTACTTCATGTCGATCAAGAATCCGACCAACGATGCCTGGAAGAAGAAGTGGGCCGACTACGCCAAGAAGACGAAGCTGCCCGGCGCCGACAAGCCGATCACCAATGATCCGATGGAAGCGACGTACGTCGGCATGTGGATGTGGAAGCAAGCGGTCGAGAAGGCCAAGTCCACGGACACCGACAAGGTCGTCGCCGCGATGGCCGGCCAGACCTTCGCGTCACCGAACGGCTTCACGATGAAGATGGACCAGACCAATCATCACCTGTGGAAGCCGGTGTTCATCGGCGAGATCCAGGCCAACGGTCAGTTCAACGTCGTGTGGAAGGATCCCAAGGGCCTGGTGCAGGCCAAGCCGTGGAGCCCGTTCATCGCCGGCAACGAAAAGAAGAAGGACGCACCGGAAAAGAAGTAATTCGGGTCGGACAGTCCACCGGCGCTACGAGGGTGGCAGGAGCGGTGCAGTGCACCGCCGCCGGCTTCGTGGCGCCGGACTTTTTTTCGAACGCCGGGAGGG
This sequence comes from Betaproteobacteria bacterium, assembly GCA_031396395.1. GTDB lineage: Bacteria > Pseudomonadota > Gammaproteobacteria > Burkholderiales > Casimicrobiaceae > VBCG01. Next base: position 3,573 of record JANNKR010000026.1, on the reverse strand, counting down.
TAGTGTGTCGTCGACGGGAACTTGCGGCGTGATCGCAACCATCGGACGCTGGCTTGGCGCGCTCGCCCTGGCCGTCGCCGCCTGCGGCGTCCACGCGTTACCAGCGGATGCCGTGCGCGACCTGGCATTGGGCGACGGTGACGCACGCGGTGCCGCCATCGCCACGCTGGTGGCCACCGGCGACAAGGACGCGCTGACGCTATTGCAGGCACTGGCTGATGGCGAGGTGCAGACCGTCGGCGAGAAGCAGGTACTGATCGTCAAGGGCGACAAGGCCACGGACGCTGCCACCGGCGCCGCCGTGACACCGCTGCCGGACAGTCGCGACGATGTGGTCGTCAACAACCGGCTGCGCCGCTCGCTGGCGACTTCGATCGCCACGCTCAAGCTCAGTGCGCCCGAACGCACGGTGCGCCTGGCCGCGGTGAAGGAGTTGCAGAAGACGGCCGACGACGATGCACTGCCGGCAATCGTCGCCGCAGCGGCCAAGGAAACGGACGCGGAGATACGCGGCTTGCTGGTACTGGTGCAGGCGCAGATCCAGCTAGGCAGCACCGACCGAACCACCCGGCTGGCCGCGGTGCGCGCGCTTGCGCAGAGCGACACCGGCGCCACGCGCACCCTGTTGCTTGGCGTGCTGGAACGCAAGGCCGGCACCTATGTCGAGACGGACGTCGAAGTGCGCGCCGAAGCCCAGCGGTCGCTCACCGCCGTGGAGCAACGGCTTCGCGTGGGCGACATCGCAGCCCGCATCTTCAGCGGTATTTCGCTTGGCAGCGTGCTGCTGCTCGCCGCCCTCGGCCTGGCCATCACCTACGGACTGATGGGCGTCATCAACATGGCGCACGGCGAGCTGATGATGATCGGCGCGTACGCCACCTACGTCGTGCAGAACCTCTTTCGGCAGTACATCCCGGGTGCCTTCGACTGGTACCTGCTGATTGCGGTGCCGATCGCCTTCGCCGTCAGCGGCATCGTCGGCATGGTGCTGGAGCGGACGGTGATCCGGCACCTGTATGGCCGGCCGCTGGAGACGCTGCTTGCCACGTGGGGCCTTTCCCTCATCCTCATCCAGGCCTTACGCACCACGTTTGGCGCACAGAACGTGCAGGTCGAGAATCCCAACTGGATGTCCGGCGGACTCGAGATCATGACCAACGTGATCCTGCCGTGGAGTCGCGTCGCGATCATTGCATTCGCGGGCCTGGTGCTGCTGATCGTCTGGCTGCTGCTCACGCGAACGCGGCTCGGCCTCAACGTGCGGGCGGTCACGCAGAACCGCGCGATGGCCAGCGCGCTGGGCGTACGCACACCCAAGGTGGACATGCTTGCTTTCGGGTTGGGCTCGGGCACCGCCGGCCTTGCGGGCTGTGCGTTGTCGCAGATCGGCAACGTCGGTCCCGACCTGGGCCAGAGCTACATCATCGATTCGTTCATGGTGGTCGTGCTGGGGGGCGTGGGCCAGCTCGCCGGCACCGTCTATGCGGCGCTTGGCCTCGGCATCGCCAACAAATTCCTCGAAGCCTGGCAGGGCGCGGTGCTGGCCAAGATCGGCATCCTGGTGTTCATCATCATCTTCATCCAGAAACGTCCGCAGGGCATCTTCGCGCTGAAGGGGCGCGCCGTCGATGCATAGCCCCGCCACCGCGGCGATGACGCCGGGCATCCCCGTCGTGGGCGGGAGCGGACTGCTGCGCCTGTGGTCGCCGCGCGTCTGGGCGTATTTTGGCGCGGCGGCGCTGGTGCTGCTGGTGGTCGTGCCGTTCTGCAATCTCGTGGTGCCGCCGGACAGCGTCTTCCACATTTCCAACACCACGGTGACGCTGGTCGGCAAGATCATGTGCTACGCGATCGTGGCGCTGGCGATGGATCTGATCTGGGGCTACACGGGCATCCTGTCGCTGGGGCACGGCGTATTTTTCGCGCTGGGTGGCTACGCGATGGGGATGTACCTGATGCGCTCGATCGGCCGGGATGGCGTCTACAAGAGCGACCTGCCGGACTTCATGGTGTTCCTCGACTGGAAGACCTATCCCTGGTACTGGAGCTTCACCGATCATTTCTGGTACTGCATGCTGCTGGTGGTGCTGGTGCCCGGCGTGCTGGCCTTCATCTTCGGGTACTTCGCATTCCGCTCGCGCATCAAGGGCGTGTATTTCTCGATCATCACGCAGGCGCTCACCTATGCGTTCATGCTGCTCTTCTTCCGCAACGACACGGGCTTCGGCGGCAACAACGGCTTCACCGACTTCAAGCGCATCCTGGGCTTCTCGGTGACGGCACCCGAAACACGGATGGTGCTGTTCGGTCTCACCGGCGCGGTCTTGCTGGGATTCCTGCTGCTGGGGCGCGCGATCGTCACGTCCAAGCTGGGCCGCGTGCTGATGGCGATCCGCGACGCAGAGACGCGCGTGATGTTCTCGGGCTACAACCCGATGTACTTCAAGCTCTTCATCTGGACAGTGTCCGCCGTGATCTGCGGGATCGCCGGTGCGCTTTACGTGCCGCAGGTCGGCATCATCAATCCCGGTGAAATGTCGCCGGCCAACTCCATCGAGATCGCGATCTGGACTGCAGTCGGCGGGCGCGGCACGCTGATCGGTCCGGTCATCGGCGCGGCAGTGGTCAACCTCGGCAAGAGCTGGTTCACGCAGGTACTGCCGGAATACTGGCTCTACGTGCTCGGCCTCATCTTCATCCTGGTCACGCTGTACCTGCCGCGCGGCATTGCCGGCCTGTGGATCCGGAAGCGCGGATGACGCCGCCTGATCTCGTCACCAAGCCGCAGGCCGATACGTCGGTTCGCGGCGGCAGCTTCGTCGATGGCCACGTCGCCGGGCCGGGTGTCGATCTCAGCCATGGCGCGATCCTCTATCTTGAATCGATTTCCGTCAGCTTCGACGGCTTCAAGGCACTCAACGACCTCAATCTGGTGATCGATGCGGGCGAGTTGCGCTGCGTGATCGGCCCCAATGGCGCCGGCAAGACGACGATGATGGACGTGATCACCGGCAAGACGCGGCCTGACGCGGGCACCGCGTACTTCGGCCAGACCATCGACCTCACCAAACTGTCGGAGGCGGAAATCGCCGATCGGGGCATCGGCCGCAAGTTCCAGAAACCTACCGTGTTCACCGACCATACGGTGTTCGAGAATCTCGAGCTTGCGCGCAAGGCCGACAAGCGCGTGTGGCCCACGCTGAACGCCAGACTCGATTCGACGGCGCGCGACCGTATCCTGACGATCCTGGACACGATCAAGCTGCAACCCGATGCGGGCCGCCTGGCCGGACTGCTGTCACATGGGCAGAAGCAGTGGCTGGAAATCGGCATGCTGCTGATGCAGGAGCCGCAACTGCTGTTGCTCGACGAGCCCGTGGCCGGCATGACCGACGACGAGACGATGCGCAGTGCCGAGCTCTTCGAATCGCTGGCCGGAGACTACACACTGGTCGTCGTCGAGCACGACATGGATTTCGTTGCCCGCATTGCGGATCGCGTCACGGTGCTGCACGAGGGCCATGTGCTGGCCGAGGGCTCGATGCAGCAGGTGCAGAACAACGAGCAGGTCAT
>JANNKR010000188.1:0-12110 GCA_031396395.1 Betaproteobacteria bacterium | reverse complement strand
GCGGAAGGCTGGACCTGGCAGATCAACAATCCCGCGCGCGTGGCGGAACAATCCGGGATGACGATCGTTGCCGACTTCCGCAGCCGCGACATCGCCGCCGGCGGTCAGGGCGCGCCGCTGGTGCCCGCGTTTCATGCGGCGCTGTTCGGCCACCCGGACCGGCATCGCGTGATCGTCAATCTCGGCGGCATCGCCAACATCACCGATCTGCCGCCCAACGGCCTCGTGCGCGGCTTCGACACCGGCCCGGGCAACGTGCTGCTTGACCTGTGGTGTTCGCGCCATCACGGGATGGCCTTCGATGTTGACGGCGCGTGGGCCGCGTCCGGCACGGTGGATATCGCGGCCCTGCGGGAGCTGTGCGATGAGCCGTTCTTTGCGCTGGCGCCACCCAAGAGCACGGGGCGCGACCTCTTCAACGCAGCGTGGCTCGATGCACGCCTCGACGCGATGCATTGGCGCGGTGAACCGCGGCACATGCAGGCTACGCTGACGGCGCTGACGGCGCAGTCGGTCGCCGCTGCGATCGACGTGCACGCGCCGGATGCCGGCGAAGTCCTGGTGGCCGGCGGCGGTGCGCGCAATGCCAGGCTGCTGCGCCTGTTGGCCGAAGCCTTGCCCGGCCGCGTCGTGGCGACGACGGACACGCTTGGTGTCGCGAGCGACCATGTCGAGGCGCTGGCCTTCGCGTGGCTGGCGCGCGAAGCGCTGGCCGGCCGGCCGGGCAACCTGCCGGCAGTCACCGGCGCGAGCGGGTTGCGCGTTCTCGGGGCCGTGCATCGGCGCTGATGGGCCCCCAAGATCGCCCCTGTTGCAGGACCGACAAGGTGTAGCATCACCGAAGGCAATCAAGGTATGGCAACCTGGATCCTTGTCTCGGTGCATCATCCTGGCGAAAGGGGCACTGCAATTGCGGGTACGGTTGCGGCGCCGGTCCAAATTCATGATTTCCTGGCTGGCGTGTCTGCCGCTATTCCTGGCACTGTTTTCCCTGGCCGCCAACGCGGCGACCGAGATCGGTACCGTCACCCTGGTCGAGGGCAACGCCCGCCTGCTGCGCGGCACGACGTGGTTCAAGCTGATCGCCGGCACGCGTGTCGAGGACGGCGATATCATCGAGGCCGCCGATCGCGCGCAGGCACAGGTCGAGTTTGCGGGGACACTCGCCAGCCTGGCCGGCCCCGCAACCGTGTACCTGGTTCCAGCCACCGCGAAGCTCGCGCCGGTCGTGTTCGCGCTGAACCAGGGCTGGCTGAAGGTTGCCGCAACGCCACCGGGATTGCGCGTACGCACTGCGCCATTCGATGTGGTCGTGGCCGATGGTGTCCTGGTCGTGCATGCACAGAGGCCGGCAGTCGACTTCTTCGTCGAGTCAGGGAGCGGAAAGCTCGTCGAATCCGCACCGAGTGGCGCCGGTGGGCCAATGCGTGAATTCAAGCGCGGCGAATACTGGACCACGGCGCCGGCCGGAACCCTTACCATGGCGCCACGTGCACCCAAGGTGTTTGTGGATGCCATGCCGCGGCACTTCACCGATCCGCTGCCCACGCTCGCCGGAAAAGTCAAATCGAAGCCTGCGCTCGTCGTCGATCGCGAGATCACCTATGCCGAGGCCGAACCCTGGCTTGCCGGTCGCGACCGCGCGGCATTCGAGCGGCGATTTGCGGGGCGCCTGCGCGATCCGGCGTTTCGGCAAGCCGTTGAGCCGAACATCGCGCGCTATCCGGCGTGGGACCGCCAGCTGCATCCGGAAAAGTACGCGCCCAAGGCCGCACCCGAGAAGTGAATCGACGGCGTCGCCCATGACAGAAGGAATGGCATGAAACTGATCTGGAAATTCAATCTCGTACTGCTCGGCATCTTTGTCCTGGGCTTCGTCATCGCCGGATACATTTCCTACCGGGCGCTGCAGACGAACGCGCGCGAGGAGATCCTGCAGAATGCGCGGCTGATGATGGAGTCCGCGTTGTCGTCGCGGGACTACACGACCACGCAGATCAAGCCGCTGCTCGAGACGCAGATGAAATACAAGTTCCTGCCGCAGACGGTTCCTGCCTACGCCGCCACCGAGCAATTCAACGAATTGCGCAAGAAGCATCCGGATTATTCGTACAAGGAGGCCACGCTCAACCCGTCCAACCTGCGTAACCGCGCCGCCGACTGGGAGGCCGACGTTGTCAACATCTTCCGCAATACGTCGACCACGCCCGAGGTCATCGGCGAACGCGACACGCCGGCGGGGCGCTCGTTGTACCTGGCCCGCCCGATCCAGGTCAAGAGCGGGACTTGCCTTGAATGCCACAGCACCGTCGATGTCGCCCCGAAGACGATGGTCGACCACTATGGCCCCGCCAATGGCTTCGGCTGGAAGTTGAACGAGATCATCGGCGCGCAGATCGTGTCGGTGCCGATGGCCGTGCCGATTGCGCGCGCGGACAAGACCTTCACCACCTTCATGGGCTCGCTTGCCATCGTCTTCGTCGCCATCTTCGTGCTGCTCAACTTGATGCTGTACACGATGGTGATCCGGCGAGTGACCCGGCTTGCGGGCATCGCCGACCAGGTGAGTCTGGGCAACATGGACGCAGGCGAGTTCAAGTCGCGCAGCAAGGACGAAATCGGCGTGCTGACCGAGGCGATGGGCCGGATGAAGGCCAGTCTCGCGCAGGCAATGAAAATGCTGGATGGCTGATGCCCCGTGCCGATGGCGTCGTGTGCCCGCGACCGCGATCACGCTGATTGAGCGCGATGGCTGATCCCGTACACCTCGGTAAATACGAAATCAAGGGCGCCCTGGGCAAGGGTGCGATGGGTGTCGTCTACAAGGGCTTCGATCCGCACATCGAGCGCTACGTGGCAATCAAGACCATCCGCAAGGACCTGGTCGAGCCCGAACTTGCCGCGCAATACATGGCGCGCTTCAGGAACGAGGCCAGGGCCGCCGGCCGGCTGCAGCATCCGAACATCGTCGGTGTCTACGAATATGGCGAAGACGAGGCGGTCACCTTCATCGCGATGGAGTACGTCGAAGGAACGGGGCTGCGCGAGTATCTCTCCAACCGCGAACGATTCGATTTCGCGCAGGCCGCCGCCCTGATGGCGCAACTGCTGAATGCGCTGGACTTCGCGCATGCACGCGGAGTGGTGCATCGCGACATCAAGCCGTCGAACCTGATCGTCACGAATCAGGGGCTGCTCAAGGTCGCCGATTTCGGCGTGGCGCGGGTCGACACGTCCAACCTGACGACGGCGGGCATGGTGATCGGCACGCCGTCGTACATGTCACCCGAACAGTGCCGCGGCCTGGAAGTCGATCCCCGCTCGGATCTTTTCAGTGTCGGTGTCGTTCTCTATGAACTGCTGACCGGCGCCAAGCCATTTCGCGGCAGTGTCGAGTCGATCGCCTACAAAATCTGCCACGAGGAACCGGAACCGCCGTCGACGCTGTCCTCGCTCAAGCTGCCGTCGGCCGTCGACCGGCTGGTGGCCACGGCCATGGCCAAGGATCGTGCGGCGCGCTTTCAGGACGCGCGCGCATTTCACGATGCGCTGCGCGAGGTGACGCAGATATCGGTGGAGGTCGACGCCGGCTACGGCACCACCATGGTGAACATCGGAACGCTGATGCTGCAGAAGCCCGCGGCGGCGTGGGACGACGACACCTTGCTAACCGCCGAAAGGGAACTCGCCCGCGCGCTGGGGCCGATGGCAAAGCTGATCGTGCGCCGGGCCGCTGCGCAAACCAGCGATCGCCTGGAGCTTTGTTCGATCCTTTCGGACAACATCGCCGACCCGGATACCCGCCGCAAATTCGTCGAGGCGTTCAACCGGACCGGCAGCGGCATGCGCACCGGCGGGTCCGGTATGTCGGACGTGCGCGGCACGACCGGTTCGTCGGCGTCGACACCAGCGCGGTTGCGCACCGGGGCGCCCGCGAGCGTGCCGGGTACCGCGCATTCAGGCAGCATGGCTACGCATGGGGCGACGCTGCTGCCGGCGTTCGTCGACCAGGTCACTGCGCGCCTGGCCGTGTATCTCGGTCCCATTGCCCCGATCGTGACGAGGAAGGCGGCGCGCGAGGCTTCCAGTCGCAGCGATTTCCTGCACCGCGTCGCCGACAACCTCGGGACCCAGGACCGCGCCGCGTTCCTGCGCGAAGTCGGTGTCGGCGACGACTGAGCGGGGTTGTCGTTGCGGTCAGGTCAATGGCCCTTGGGTACCAATGTCGGACCGAGCGCGTGATTGCAGTGACGCTATGGGCAACGTAGATCGCAGTGATCGCGTCATGGCATGCCTTCAATGCGTTCGCAAAGTCCCGGAGTAGCGCCCGGTGGGCAAACCCGGTAAGGTGTGGCCGCTTCCACAACGTCGATCCGGGATACCCATGATGCTGCGCCTTGCCTTGCTGTTTCTTGCTTCAACGATGGCCGTCTCAATGGCCAGCGCCCAGACCCTCGATGGCCGCCTGAAGAAGATCGCGGACACGAAAACCATCACCATTGCCCACCGGACGGACGCCGCGCCGTTCAGCTTCGTCGACAACAGCAAGGAGGTCTCCGGATATTCGGTGGACTTGTGCCGGCGGGTCGTCGCGTCGATCGAACGCCAGATCGGCGTTAAAGGCCTGAAGGTCAATTACCTTCCGGTCACCACGCAGAACCGACTGGATGCGATCACCAAGGGCCAGGCGGACATGGAGTGCGGTGCCACGACGGTGACGCTGTCGCGGATGAAGTCCGTCGACTTCTCGAGTTTCATCTTCTTCGAGACCACGGGCATGATGGCCAAGACGGCATCGGGATTTCAATCACTGGCCGACCTCAAGGGCAAGCGCATCGCGGTCATCGGGGGCACCACCAACGAGCGCGCGGTCAATGCACAGTTGAAGCGGCAGCAGATCGCGGCGACGGTCGTGCCGGTGAAGAGCAGCCAGGAGGGCGTCACGGCCCTTGACGGCGGCACGGTGGACGCCTTCGCCAGCGATGCGTTGTTGCTGATCGGCGCCGCAGCTCTTTCCAAGGACCCCAAGGCGCTGACACTGCTGAACGACCAGCTTTCCTTCGAGCCCTACGGCATCGCGTTGCCGCGCGGCGACCACGGATTCCGCCTGGCCGTCAACACGGCGTTGGCGCAGATCTACAGCGGCGAGGAGATCAACGAGATCTACAATCGCTGGTTCGCCGGGTTCGGCAAGCCGTCGGCGCTGACCGAGGCGATCTTCGTCTTCGGCTCGATTCCCGAGTGATTGACCCGGACCCGGCACCCGCCGGGCCCCTTCAAGTCTCAGGACAGGAAACCGCGCCATGCCACTGGTCCTGACGGAAGTCCGCGACGATATCGGCTACATCACGCTCGATTGCCCGGAAAAGCGCAACGCGCTGTCCGAATTGCTGGTCGGCGAGATCATCAATGCGCTCGCGTCGTTCCAGCAGCAACGGGTGCGCGTGGTGATCCTGCGCGCGCAGCCCGGGTCGACCGTGTGGTCGGCCGGCCACGATGTCGCGGAGTTGCCTACCGGTGGCCGCGATCCGCTGGGGTGGGACGATCCGCTGCGGCTGCTGATTCGCGAGATCGAGAACTTCAACGCGCCGGTGATCGCGATGATCGAGGGCACGGTATGGGGTGGCGCCTGCGAGGTGGCCTTTGCCTGCGACCTCATCGTCGCGTCGCCCGCCGCAACCTTCGCCATCACCCCGGCCAAGCTGGGCGTCCCCTATAACGTCTCGGGGATGGTCACGTTCGTCAATACCGCCAACTTGCGCATCGTCAAGGAGATGGCCTTCACGGCCGCGCCGATCAAGGCGGCGCGCGCGGAGCAGCTGGGGATCATCAACTACGTGATCCCGGTCGCCGAGCTCGAGGCGTTCACGCTTGGCATCGCGCAGCAGATCGCCGCCAATGCGCCACTGTCCATCGCGGTGATGAAGGAGCAGCTGCGGATCCTGGCCGGTGCCCGGCCGATGTCGCCGCAAGGGTTCGAGCGCGTGCAGGGCCTGCGCCGGGTGGTGTACGACAGCGAGGACTACCAGGAAGGCATCCGGGCATTCAAGGAGAAGCGCAAGCCCGCGTTCAAGGGCAAATGAAGCAGGTGGTCGAGCGATGAAGTGACGCTTGATCCAGGTCAACGCCGCGGCGGGGCGGCTCGTATCACAATGGGACACGAGTGATGGTCGGGCGCGGCGGGGACGCCGCGGCGGCCTGTCGCTATCCCGGGTGGGCGAGGCCGTGTAGTTTCGAGACATCGATCCGGCGTCGTGCCGGCGTGGTCAGGAACGCGAGCGTAGAGGCAGCAATGTTTGATTTGCCGGTCAGAAGTGTCATGGGTCGGCGCAAGATCGTCAAGGCGACCAGCGCATGTACGGTCTTGACCGCGGCGAAGCTCATTGCCGCCAGAAAAATTGGCGCAGTGATGGTCGTCGATGGCGAGCGCCTGGTCGGGATTTTCACCGAACGCGACCTGGCAGTGCGCGTGGTCGCCCGTGCGCTCGACGTGCACACGACGACGCTGGGCGAGGTGATGACCGCCAATCCATTCACCGTCGAACCGGACCAGCCGCTGGGGTATGCGCTCAGCCTCATGCACGAGAAGGGTTTCCGCCACCTGCCGGTGGTCGACGGCGGCAAGCCGATCGGCATCGTGTCGGCGCGCAGCGCCATGGATCCCTCGCTCGAGGAATTCGTCAGCGAGGTGCAGCGGCGCGAATACTTCCGCAAGGGTCGGTAGGGAGAGCTCGACTTGGATCCGCATTCGATGACATTCGCCGCGTTGTGCGCCCTCGCGCTGATCCTGGGCATCAAGCACGGCTTCGACGCTGATCATCTCGCGACGATCGACGGACTGGCCCGCTGCAACGCCGCGCGCTCGCCGCGCGCAGCGAAGTTCTCCGGCGCGCTGTTTTCCAGCGGGCACGGCCTGGTGGTCGTACTCGTGACGTTGGCCGCAAGCGTCGCCGCGGCGTCGTGGCGTACGCCGGCATGGCTCGAAATGACCGGCCTCACGGTCTCCGTTGCATTCTTGTTCGGTCTCGCGTGGTTCAACCTGCGCGCGGCGTGGCGCGCCGAACCGGACACGATCGTCGCGCCGGTGGGCTTCAAGGCGCGCTGGCTCCCCCGGTTCTTTGCTGCGCGGCAGCCTTGGGCCATTGCGGCAGTCGGCGCGCTGTTCGCGTTGTCGTTCGATACGGTCTCGCAGGCGGCGTTGTTCGCGCTCGCGGCCGGCAAGCATGGCGGCGTCGGCGCTGCGCTGGCGCTCGCGGGCATCTTCGTCGCAGGCATGATGGCCGTGGATGGCATCAACGGGCTCTGGATTGCGCGCCTGCTGCGCCGCGCCGACCGGCGGGCGGCGATCGCGTCAAGGACCATGGCGGTGGCGGTCGGGGTCCTGAGTGCCGCGATCGGCGCCTTCACGCTGGCCAAGCGCTGGCTGCCGGAGGTCGAGGCGTGGGCCGATGGCCGCGAGGTGGTCGTTGGCGTGGGGGTGATCGCCGTCGTGGTCATGGCCTGGGCGTGCGCGATGTTGCTCGCGCGCGGCAACCGCGCGTTCGTCGCGCCCTGACTCGAGGCTACGTTGCCCGCACCGCCGCAGGCTCGGCCAGAAACGCGTCGATGCGCGCGGCCATCGCGTGGCCGAGCCGGATGCGATCGCCGACGGCCACGCCGTCGCGATAGTTGGCGCAGAAATAGAGACCCGGCAGCGCCACCTCCGCGGCATCCACGTGGCGCAGACGATTGAGATGGCCCATTTCGTATTGCGGTATCGCATGCCCCCACCGGGTCGTCTCCTGCCACAGCGGCGCCGCCCGCGCCCCCAGCCGCTCGGCAAGTTCGGCGCGCACGCTCTCGGCGATGCTGTCGTCGGACACCATGGCCACCTCGGGATTGCGGCGACCGCCGGCAAATGCCGTCAGCAGCACGCTGCCTGCCGGGGCACGGCCCTCGAACATGCTGCTCGAAAAGAGACAGCCCAGCAGAAAGCGATGCTCCTTCTTCGGCACCAGAAAGCCGAAGCCGGCGAGCGAATGCAGAACGTCGGCGCGGCGCCACGCACTGGCGACCACGGCAATCGGCGTGTAGTGGATGTCGACCAGCGCCGCCGCCGCCGCGGGGGCGAGGTCCTCGATCATGGTGCCAGCCGTATAGGCAGGGACGGCCAGCACGAGCGAACGCGCGCGATACTGGACGCGCTCGTCGCCACGCGTGGCTTCAACCGTGTACGTGCCGTCGGTGCCGCGCATGATCCGGCGCACCACGGTGCCGACGTGGAGTGGCGCCAGCGCCTGCGCCAGCGCATCGACGAGCGTGCGCATCCCGCCACGGAAAGAGAAGCTTCCGGCCGTGTTCTTCGCCACTTCCTTGCTCTTCCTGCGCGCGCGGGCACCCAGGACCTGGCCCTTGATGAGACTGCCGTAGCGCTGCTCCAGCGCCAGCAGCCGCGGGAACGCGGCGGCGACGGAAATGCGCTCGGGATCCCCGGCATAGATGCCGGCAACGAACGGGTCGATGGCATAGTCGAGGAACTCGGCCCCGAGACGGCGGCGCACGAACGTCGCGATCGACTCCTCGGTGCCGGAGGGCGCGCAGGCGATGAACGGTTCCCGCAACAGCCGCAGCTTGGCGCCGAGCGTGAACGCCGGTGTCGTCAGGAACGCGGCGGGCGTCCCCGGCAATGCCACCAGCTTCCCGTCGCGCACGACGTACCGCGTCGACGCGACTGCGCTGGCGTCGATCCGCTCGCCCGCAATGCCAAGATCCTGCAGCAGTTCGTTGATGAGCGGGGTTGTGTCGAGCGTGCTGTTTGGCCCCAGTTCGTAGAGGAAACCATCGCGTTGCCCGCTGCCGATCACGCCGCCGGCGCGCGGTCCGCTTTCGATCACTGCATGGGAGCGACCGCGCCTGGCGAGACCATGGGCCACGGTGAGACCGGAAATACCGGCGCCGATGACGATGGAATCGAGCGTGGATGGAGTCCGGTTCACGGCGATGTCGTTCCTGTGGGCACGCCGCTCACGCGCGATGTCGCATCGAGATCGCATCTTCCTGCTCGAGTTCTTCCAGCCGCGTCTCGATCCGGTACACCTCGGCGTCGAGCTCCGGCAGCAGGACGTCCTGCAGCGCACGGGCGCGGCGCACGGACCGGCGATATTCGAACGACAGCCGCTCGAGGTTGCCCCCCACGGCGGCCAGCGCGACCGAGGCCGCAAGCAGCTCGCCAAACGCCCTGCGGCAGGCCGGCGCCTCCGGCGAGGGTGCGACCGACGGCGGCGGCGCATCGCCGGTGGCCTGCCATGACGCGTCCTGCAACTGTACGCCCATGATCGATCGTGTTTTGCGGGCGATGGTAGCGCTGGCGAGGTCGGGCACCGGGTAGATCTGCAAATCCCGGAGCCCGTGCCGCGCAACCGCGCGCTGCAGCGACGCAATGGCTTTCGCGTGGGCGTCCAGGAAGGCCCGGTCGAGCAGCGCGTGGCGCGCTAGTTCGCGCAGTATCTCGCCGGCCAGAAGCAGGCACTTCTCGTCGAGGAACGCATGGCCCTCGTGCATCGCCCGCTGCTCGTCCTTCAATTCCAGCACGACGGCGCGGGTGGGGCTGGTCTCGCTCATGCGGTTGCCTGACGGAAAGGGCGCGTGGTCGGGGAGGGCGGTAACATGGATGCGCGCTACGCCGGCGTGCCAAGATTGGCAGCGATCTGGGCGTCGGACAAGCGCGACAACTCGGACACCGGCAATTGTGCGAGCAGGCGCCAGCCTGCGTCCATGCTCTGTTCGAGCGTGCGCGGCGACGCCTGGCTGACGAGGTTTTCCTCGAACGCGGTGCCGAACGCCAGGTATTGCCGGTCCGTGGCGGCGAGGCCTTCCTCACCGACCACGCTGGCCAGCACGCGCGCCTGCACCGCGCGCGCATACGCGGCGTACAACTGGCTCGACAGGGCGGGATGATCCGGATGCGTGTACTTGCCGCCGGTGCCATCCTTCATCAGCCGTGACAGCGACGGCAGCACGTTGATCGGCGGATAGATCGCGCGCCGGTCGAGATCGCGCGAAAGCACGATCTGGCCCTCGGTGATGTACCCGGTCAGGTCGGGGATCGGATGGCCGATGTCGTCGGCGGGCATCGTCAGGATGGAGAGCTGCGTCAGGGTGCCCTTGGCGCCGTGGATGCAGCCGGCCCGCTCGAACAGGCTGGCCAGGTCCGAGTACATGTAGCCGGGAAAGCCCTTGCGGCTCGGAATCTCGCCCTTCGACGACGAGACTTCGCGCAGCGCTTCCGCATAGTTCGTCATGTCGGTCATGATCACGAGGACATGCTTGCCTTCGACGAAGGCCAGGTACTCCGCGGCGGTCAGCGCAAATCGTGGCGTCAGCAGCCGCTGCGTCGACGAATCGCTGGCGAGATTGAGGAACAGCGCGGTGCGCTCGAGCGCGCCGCATTGCTCGAGGCTGCGCCTGAAGTACTCCGCGCTGTCGTAAGGCACGCCGATGCCCGCGAACACGATCGCGAAGTCGCCACCCGCGGCGCCGGGGCCATGGCGCAGTCGCGCGTGGCTTGCGATCTCGACGGCGAGGCGATCATGCGGCAGGCCGCCGCCGGAAAAGATCGGCAGCTTCTGCCCGCGCACCAGGCTGTTCATCAGGTCGAGCGTGGTGACCCCGGTCTCGATGAAGTCGCGCGGTCCGGCGCGCGCGACCGGGTTGATCGGCAAACCCTCGATGCGACTCGTCTGCCGCGCCGCGATTGGCGGGCCGCCGTCGATCACCTGTCCGACGCCGTTGAAGACGCGGCCCAGGATCGACGGGGCCAGGCCGAAGGTCAGCGGCTCGCCGAAGAAGCGCACCACGGTGTCGGACAGCCCCAGTCCCGACGTCGACTCCAGCACTTCGATCGTCATGAACGCATCGTCGATCGCCGCGACACGTCCAAGGCGCGTGCGGCCGTCGCCGCCGCGCACTTCGACCGCGTCGTAGAGGCCGACGTCCAGTGTCCGCCGCAGGAACAGGAGCGGGCCTTCCAGCCGCGTGGCGGCGCCCTCAACCGTGAGTCGCATCGCGTGCCTCGCTGGCATGAATGAGTTCGGCGAATTCGCGATCGAGGCTCGCCTCCAGTGCCGCAAAGCGGTCCAGGTCCGTGTCTGCAATGTCTTCGCCCATCCGCTGCAACGGGCGCAGGGACGGCAGGTGGGCCAGTCGCTCAGGATGCACCCCGGCGGCGAGGGCACCCTCGGCAAGTTCGATGAACCGGCCGATCAACCGCATCATCAGTGCCTGCCGCCGCGGACTGCACACGTGGTCGATGCTCGAGAACGCGGATTGCCGCAGGAACGCGTCATTGATGAGATCGGCGCAGAACAGCGTGAGTTGCTGGCGCGCGGGCAAGGCGTCCTTGCCGATGATCCGCGCCATGCGTTCGAGGTGCGCCTGTTCGTCCAGCAACGTGAGGAAGCGGCGGCGCAGCTTCCACCAGTCGCCATTGCCGTTGGCCGCCCACCAGGCCGAAAAATCGCGCGCGTCCTCGGCATACGACTGCAATGGATGCACGGCCGGGTAGAAACGGGCCTGCGCGCGTTTGACGTCGAGCGCCCAGAAGGCCTTGACGTAGCGCTTGGTGTGGCTCGTCACCGGCTCGGAAAAATCGCCTGACGGCGGGCTGATCGCGCCGATCAGCGTCACGGAACCGTGGTCGCCGCCGAGCGTGTCGACGGTCGCGGCGCGCTCGTAGAAATCGGCGAGCCGCGACGACAGATAGGCGGGATAGCCGCCCTCGCCGGGCAGTTCGCCGAAGCGGCCCGATACTTCGCGCAGCGCCTCGGCCCAACGGCTGGTCGAGTCCGCCATCAGCGCGACATCGAGGCCCTGATCGCGGAAATATTCGGCCACGGTGACCGCGCAGTAGATCGAGGCCTCACGCGCCGCGACCGGCATGTTGGAGGTGTTGGCGATGATCACCGTACGTTCCATCAGCGGTCGACCGGTCCTGGGGTCGGTCAGCAGCGGGAATTCCTCCAGCACGCCGGCAAGTTCATTGCCGCGCTCGCCGCAACCGAGATAGACGATCACGTCGGCGTTGCAGCCCTTGGCCAATGCTTCCAGCAGCACCGTCTTGCCGGTGCCGAAGC
>JANNKR010000172.1:0-9842 GCA_031396395.1 Betaproteobacteria bacterium | reverse complement strand
CCCACATGCTGCGCCCCCGTCGGCGAAGGGGCTAAGCGGCCGACGACTGGCAACGATTCTGCCTTCATGGAACCTGATCCGTTTCCAACACGTCGGCCTTGCCGCTGATCCTGAGTTCGACCAGCACCGGCCGATGGTCCGAACCCAGGTCCGGGCCGATTCGACGATCCAGCACTCCGATCTCAGGCGACACCAGACAATGATCGATTGGAATCTGCAAGATCGGCAGCCGCGGCGCCCAACTGGCCTGAACGCCAAAACCCTGCCGGCTATCGCGCAGGTTCGTGTCATCCAGCAAATCCGTGAAATACGGCGAATAGCTCGTGACGTTCAGGTCGCCAGCCAGAATCACGGCGGCTTTCTGCTGCCGAACATATTCCGCAATCTCCTGAAGTTGCTCATTCCGCTCCGCTGCCATCTGCGCCGTGCCCGGCGGCAGAGGATGCGTTCCCAACAGCAGCACCTCGCGCCCCGAGCGACTGAACTTCGCTACGACCGAGGGCAAACCGGCTGTTCCGAACTCCATCGTCTGCACGTCCTCCAGCGGAATGCGGCTCAGGAGGGCAATCCCGAAATGATCCTCGCGCGGAATGACGTGCCTGTGCGGATAGATGTCGCTCAGGTCCGCCAGTTTGCTCGACCAGGTTGAGTCGACTTCCATCAGGAGAACGATCTCCGCCTGTTGCCCGCGCAGGAATTCGAGCACATCGGCGTGGCGGCGATTTTCAGCGAGCACGTTGAATGAGATTAGCCGCAACGATTCGCCCTCCACGGGCGGCGGAGCCGCAGGCCAATAGATGGGCGCGACAAGCGACAGGTTCACGAGGGTGGCAGCCGTGGCAACGGCGGCTAGTCGCCAGCACCGCGCCAGCCAAAGCACGCCGGCCAGTGGCGTGAGCAACCACAAGTACTGAACGCAAAAGTGGCTGGCTTGCTCGAATCGCCACCAGTAGCGGGCGAAGAATCCCCCGAACGTGAGACCGATCAACAACAGGGCAACCGCCGCGACCAGACAAACGAGGAAGCGAACCCAGGCCGGCTGCGGCCTGACAGCCGTGGAAACCTGTTCGCTTGGTGACGCATTCATCGCTGGCTACGTTGCCCGGCCGCCGCGCCAGGCGGCTCGCCCGCCCCGTCCCCAGACGAACAGTAGACGCAGCCTCGTCCCCCGACGACCAGACAACGCAGCCCCGTCCCCCGACGAACCGAACGTCCCGCTCCGTCCTCGGGTGACATCGAAATCGATTCCTCTACGCGCCGTACCAATGTGAAGGACGGCAATCGAAGCCCGTACCAGTCACCGTTTGGCAGCCCGGACCTTTATCCGCTGACCAATGTGAACGAAGGAAACATCGTCCGCGCTTCGGGCAGGTCGCCCAGGGTGACGTAGTCGCAACACGCGGCGTAGCGGTCCCAGAGCGCAAGCACCGCGGGGTTGGAATGCGCCGCATCGATGGCTGCCGCCGACACCCATTCGAAGATCTCGAGCACCGTGCCGTCGCCGGCGCGCAGGACCAGCGACTCGCGGGCGGTGGCGAGACCCAGCGCCCGCAGGATGGGCAGGTGATCGCGCACACATGCATCCAGTGCCGCCGACGTCCCGGGCTTGGGTCGAAACGAAGCTATCACCATGACTCCCATTGCATTCTCCGTCTGCCGCTTGTTGGGACTTCGACAATAACGCAGCCTTCGTACTGTGGCTAGGCTGGGGTGGGCATTGCAAAATCAATGGCAAAGTCGCGGCCCATGGCGGCGGCAATGCGGGCGAAGTCCTCGGGCCCGACGCGCACGAAGCCGAAACGGAACGCCGCTCCCCAGTGCTGCTTGCTGCGGATGAAATCCAGCGCTTCGATCAGCGGCTTGACGGGGGCGGGTTGCGCGAGAAGGAACTGCACCGGTCGGCGATGGAAGGTGCTGCCGTCGGGGCCTGGAACGGTCGTGATCCCGGAGGTTGTCACCTGGCCGATGGCCGTGAAGGCCTGTACCGGCGCGCCATCGGGGTAGAACGTGCGCGGGGAGTAGTACACGAAGCCATCGCCCGGGTGCATGCGGTCCAGCGGGCCGACCTTGCCGTGGTTCAGTTGGACGAAGCCGCCGGCGACGCCGAGGGCGACATGGTCCTGCGAAACCACGCCGATCCAGTAGCTGCGTGCTGTCATGGATGACCTCCGGGACATTGCGTTGCGGCACACCAAGCGCCTGCCACGCGAACACATTAGCGAGTTCGGCAAAGGCACGCGATACGACGTTCGGCCGATCTTTTCCGTACACTTCGGGTCTTGAGCAAACGGAGGACAACGCATGGCGGCGCACAGGATTGCAGTGATGGCAGGCGATGGCATCGGCAAGGAAGTCATGCCCGAGGGGCTGCGCGTGCTCGATGCCGCGGCATCGCGATTCGGCATCGAGCTTGCCTGGGAAACCTTTGACTGGAGCTGTGACTACTACGCCAAGCATGGCCGCATGATGCCGGAGGACTGGTTCGACATCCTGCGGCCCTTCGAGGCCATCTACTACGGTGCCGTCGGCTGGCCCGCCACCGTTCCCGATCACGTATCGCTGTGGGGTTCGCTGATCCTGTTTCGGCGCCAGTTCGACCAGTACGTCAATCTGCGGCCGTGCAAGCTGATGCCGGGGATTCCGTCGCCTCTCGCCAACCGCAAACCCGGCGACATCGACTTCGTGGTGGTCCGCGAGAACACCGAAGGCGAATATTCGTCGGTGGGTGGCCGCATGTACGAAGGTACGGACCGCGAGATCGTGTTCCAGCAATCGGTCTTCTCGCGCAAGGGCGTCGATCGCATCATGCGGTTTGCATTTGAGCTCGCGCGCACGCGGCCCGAGAAGCACGTCACATCGGCGACGAAATCCAATGGCATCTCGATCACGATGCCGTACTGGGACGAGCGCTTCAAGGCCATTGCGGCCGAATATCCCGACATCCGCGCCGACCAGTTCCACATCGATATCCTCTCGGCCCACTTCGTCGCGCGGCCTCAGGTCTTCGACGTCGTGGTCGGCTCCAACCTCTTTGGCGACATCCTGTCGGACCTCGGTCCCGCGGTGTGCGGCACGATCGGCATCGCCCCGTCGGCCAACCTGAATCCCGAGCGCAACTTCCCGTCGCTGTTCGAGCCCGTGCACGGCTCCGCGCCCGACATCGCGGGCAAGGGCATTGCCAATCCCATCGGCCAGATCTGGTCCGGCGCGCTGATGCTAGACTTCCTGGGCTATCCAGCTGCGGCGAACGCCGTCGTCGCCGCAATCGAACGCGTGCTCTCGGACAAGGATGCGCCGAAGACCCCGGACCTTGGAGGCCGCGCCACCACCGGTGACCTGGGTCGTGCGATCGCGGCGCAGATTTGAAGTAACGATCCAATTGCACGAGAGTTCCGGACGCACCGCTTGCGCGCCTGTACCGCCTGTAGTCGCATTCAGGGAGAAGTGAAATGTCGTTGCTGATCGGAGTGCCCCGGGAAAGTTTTCCGGGCGAAAAGCGCGTGGCCACTGTGCCCGAGGTCGTCGTAAAGCTGATCAAGCAGGGCTTCCGGGTGGCCGTCGAAGCGGGCGCGGGCGATGCCGCGCAGATCAGCGATGACGCGTACCGTGTCGCCGGCGCGGAACTCGTGGCCGACCGGCAGAAAGTCTGGTCGACGGCCGACATCATCTTCAAGGTGCGCGCGCCCAACGACGAGGAAGTCGCGCTGCTGCGCGAAGGACAGTTGCTGGTCAGCTTCATCTGGCCGGCGCAGAACCCTGCGCTGATGCAGCAGCTCGCGGCCCGCAAGGTGACCGTGCTGGCGATGGACAGTGTGCCGCGCATCTCGCGGGCGCAGAAACTCGACGCGCTGTCGTCGATGGCCAACATCGGCGGCTATCGCGCCGTCATCGAGGCTGCGCATGAGTTCGGCCGGTTCTTCACCGGTTCGATCACGGCGGCGGGCAAGGTGCCGCCAGCCAAGGTCTTCGTCATCGGCGCGGGCGTGGCGGGTCTCGCGGCCATCGGCACTGCGTCCGGCCTGGGGGCCATCGTGCGCGCCAACGACACGCGGCCCGAAGTCGCCGACCAGATCAAGTCGCTGGGCGGCGAGTACGTGCCCGTCGACTACGTGGAAGAAGGCAGCGGGGTCGGCGGCTACGCCAAGGTGATGAGCGAAGGCTTCCAGAAGGCCCAGCGCGAGGTGTTCGCAAGCCAGGCGAAGGACGTCGACATCATCATCACGACGGCGCTCATTCCCGGCAAGCCGGCGCCCAAGCTGATCACCGAAGACATGGTGAAGTCGATGAAGCAGGGCAGCGTCATCGTCGACATGGCCGCCGAGCAGGGCGGCAACTGCGAGTTGACCGTTCCCGGTGAGGTCGTGGTCAGGCACGGCGTCACCATCGTCGGTTACAAGGACCTGCCGAGCCGGCTGGCGAAGCAGGCGTCCACGCTGTATGCGACCAACCTCTTCCGCCTGATGGAAGACATGATCAAGACGAAGAGCATCGAAGGCGATGCAGTCAAGGTCGACATGGCCGACGAAGTGCTGCGCGGCACCACGGTGATCAACCAGGGCGAGGTCACCTGGCCGCCGCCGCCGCCGAAGCTTTCGGCCGCGCCACCCGCTGCCGCGGCCAAGCCAGCGGTTGTGCCCAAGGCCAAGGGGCACGGCCACGGAGGGGCAAGCGGCCCGATGTCCGGCATGAAGACCGCCGTCATCTTCGGTGTCGGGGCGCTGCTGTTCCTGCTCGTCGGTCGCTTCGCGCCAGCGTCCTTCCTGGGCCACTTCACGGTGTTCATCCTGGCCTGCTTCGTTGGCTACATGGTGGTGTGGAACGTGAAGCCTGCGCTGCACACGCCGCTGATGAGCGTGACCAACGCGGTCAGCAGCATCATTGCGATCGGCGCCCTGGTGCAGATCGCCCCGGACCTGTCGAAGATCTCCGCCGACCTCACACGCCCAGACGAATGGATACGCTGGCTGTCGGTGGGCGCCATCGCGCTGGCCACGATCAACATGTTCGGCGGCTTCGCCGTGACCCAGCGCATGCTGGCAATGTTCCGCAAGTAAGGATCCGAGAACATGAGCTCCAGCCTCTCCACGGTCTCCTACATCGGGGCCACGATCCTCTTCATCCTGTGCCTCGGCGGCCTCTCCAATCAGGAAACCGCGCGGCGCGGCAACCTGTACGGCATCATCGGCATGACGATCGCGGTGGTCGCCACCATCTTCGGCGTGCAGGTGACGTCTGCCGGCCTTCCCTACATCATCGGCGCGATGGCGGTGGGTGCGGCGATCGGACTCTACGCGGCGCGCGTCGTGCAGATGACGCAGATGCCCGAGCTGGTGGCGCTGATGCACAGCCTCGTGGGTCTTGCCGCGATGCTCGTCGGTTACGCCAACTTCATCGATCCGGCCGTGTCGGTGAACCTGACGCCGGCCGAGAAGGCCATTCACGAGATCGAGATGTACCTCGGCGTGCTGATCGGCGCGGTGACCTTCGCCGGGTCGGTGATTGCGTTCGGCAAGCTCTCCGGCAGGATCACCGGCAAGCCGGTCCTGCTGCCGGGCCGGCATTTCCTCAATCTCGCCGGGCTGCTCGTCGTCGTCTACTGCGGCTACGCGTTCGTCAACGCGCACACCGTGTCCGAGGCGATGATACCGATGACCGTGATGACGATCGTCGCGCTGCTCTTCGGCGTGCACATGGTCATGGCCATCGGGGGTGCCGACATGCCCGTCGTGGTGTCGATGCTCAACAGTTACTCCGGCTGGGCAGCCGCCGCCACCGGCTTCATGCTCAACAACGACCTGCTCATCGTGGTGGGTGCGCTGGTCGGTTCGAGCGGCGCGATCCTGTCATACATCATGTGCGCGGCGATGAACCGCCATTTCCTTTCCGTGATCGCAGGCGGCTTCGGCACCGACGGTGGCGCACCCGCTGCCGCCGGCGCCGCGCAACCCGCGGGCGAGGTGAACCCCATCCTGGCCGCGGAGACGGCCGAGCTCCTGCTGGACGCCAAGAACGTGATCATCGTTCCGGGCTACGGCATGGCCGTGGCGCAGGCCCAGCACACCGTCAACGAAATCACCAAGGTACTTCGCGCCAAGGGCATCAACGTCCGTTTCGGCATCCACCCGGTGGCCGGCCGCATGCCTGGCCACATGAACGTGCTGCTGGCCGAGGCCAAGGTGCCCTACGACATCGTGTTCGAGATGGACGAGCTGAACGACGACTTCCCGGACACCGACGTCGCGATGGTCATCGGCGCCAACGACATCGTGAACCCGGGGGCGCAGGATGACCCATCGAGTCCGATCGCCGGCATGCCGGTGCTGGAAGTGTGGAAGGCCAAGAACTCGATAGTGATGAAGCGCAGCATGGCGTCCGGGTATGCAGGCGTCGACAATCCGCTCTTCTACAAGGACAACAACCGCATGCTCTTCGGTGACGCCAAGAAGATGCTGGACGAAGTGCTGGTGGCGCTGAAGTCCTGATTCGGTTGCTACATTCGCGGCCGGCGCGAGCCGCGCGGAGTGAATCCGTACCGACCCCGCCGGCATCGAATTGCGCCGGCAGCAGTGCCGGTGCGTAGAATGGGTAAGGCGTGCCTTCGGGTGCGCCTTTTTTCATGACTCCCATGCCCGGTCCGCTCTCCCACCTGACCATCCTCGACCTGTCGCGCGTCCTCGCGGGGCCGTGGTGCACGCAGCTGCTCGCCGATCTGGGCGCCACGGTGATCAAGGTCGAGAAGCCTGGCACGGGTGACGATACCCGCACGTGGGGTCCGCCGTTCCTCAGGGACGCGCAGGGCCACGACACCACGGACGCGGCCTATTACCTCGGCTGCAATCGCGGCAAGCTGTCCGTGGCCATCGACTTCACGCAGCCGGAGGGTCGCGCGCTGGTGGCGGGGCTCGCCGCGCAGGCGGACGTGCTGGTGGAGAACTACAAGGTCGGAGGCCTGGCCAAGTACGGCCTCGACTATGCCTCGCTGGCGCCGCTGAATCCGCGCCTCGTCTACGCGTCGATCACCGGCTTCGGGCAGGATGGTCCGTATGCGTCGCGCGCGGGTTACGACTTCATCATCCAGGGCATGAGCGGCTTCATGAGCGTGACCGGCGAGCGCGACGATCTGCCGGGCGGCGGTCCGCAGAAGGCGGGCGTGGCCATCACCGACCTCATGACCGGCATGTATGGCGCCGTGGCGATCCAGGCCGCGCTGGCACACGTGGACCGTACCGGCGTCGGCCAGCACATCGATCTCGCTCTGTTCGACTCGGCGGTAGCGATGATGGCGGTGATGAACATGAACTATCTCGTCAGCGGTACGCCGCCCGATCGCGCCGGCAATGCACATCAAAATATCGTGCCATACCAGGTGTTCGCCTGTGCCGATGGCCACTTCATCCTCGCGGTGGGCAATGACGGGCAGTTCCGCGCCTTCTGCGATGTCGCCGGCCACCCGGAGTGGGCGCTCGATCCGCGCTTTGCGAAGAACGCCGATCGCGTCCGCCATCGCGCCGTGCTGGTGCCACTGGTGGCGGAGGTGGCACGCACCCGCACGCAACGCGACTGGCTGGCCGCGCTCGAGGCTGTCGGCGTGCCCGGTGGCCCGATCAATCGACTGGATGCAGTGATGGCGGACCCGCAGGTGATCGCGCGGGGACTGCGTATCGATATGCCACACCCGATGGCGGGTACGGTGGCGCAGATCGTCGCGCCGATCAAGTTATCCGCCACGCCGCTCGTGCCGGAGCGCTCGCCGCCATTGCTGGCCGAGCACACCGAGTCGGTGTTGCGCGAGCGGCTGGCGCTGGATGACGCCACGCTGGAACGACTAGCCGCGGCGGGCATCGTGCAGAAGAGGCCGCGCTGAACGCCCTCGATCGGCGTCCCGGGTTTTGGATCGCCTTCGCGCTGTTCTCGCTGGCGTGCGCCTGGGTGGCGTGGCGCCTGTTTCCACTGGCAATCCCGCTCGTCAACCTCGACATCACGTTTTCGCGCGAAGCAGCGCTGGCGAAGGCACAGGCGGTCGCCGCCGCGCATCAGTTGGCGCCTGCGGATGCGCGGGTCGCTGCGGTGTTCAACCACGACAACGGCGCACAGAGTTACGTCGAGCTCGATGGCGGTGGCAAGCCGGCGTTTGCGCAACTCGTCTCCGGCGGCCTCTATGCGCCCTACTGGTGGGAGGTGCGGCTGTTCCGGCCCGGCACCATCGACGAGGCGGTGCTGCGGTTTCGTCCCGACGGCACGCCAGACGGTTTCACGCGCCGCCTGGCCGAGACATACGTGCGCGATGCGGCGACGAAGGCGCTGACCGCCGAGGCGGCGCTGGCGCTCGGGCGCGCCGAGGCGACGCGGATGTGGGCGGTCGATCTTGCACCCTATCACCTCATCGAATCCTCGGCGCAGACGCGCGCCAGCGGACGGGTCGACCACCGCTTCGTCTTCGAACGCGACGAACGCTTCGGCGACGGTCGCATCCGGCTGGAGCTAGGCGTCGCCGGCGACGAACTGGTCGATGTTTCACCATCGTTTTTCGTGCCCGAGAGCTTTGAGCGCCGCTTCCGGGAACTGCGCAGCAGCAACGACACGATCGCAGCCGTGGCCAGCATCGCGGCCGGGCTCTTGTACGGATTGGTCGGGTGCATC
Source organism: Betaproteobacteria bacterium (assembly GCA_031396395.1). GTDB lineage: Bacteria > Pseudomonadota > Gammaproteobacteria > Burkholderiales > Casimicrobiaceae > VBCG01. The sequence continues at coordinate 1,202 of JANNKR010000172.1, read as the reverse complement.
CTTGGCACGCTGTGGCTCCTGCGCACGCGGGCGTTGCTCGTCAAACCGGCGCTGGTGGCAGGACTCGTGGTCGGCGCGCTGCTCGGCGCGGCCACGCTGGCCAATTATCCTGCCGCATGGTTTGTCTTCCCCACCACGCGCGATGCCGAGACGTTCTGGCTGCGCGAAGTCGCCGGCGCGCTGGCCACCGCGGTGGGCGCCGGACTTGGGCTGGCACTGGTGTTCATGGCCGCCGAAGGGCTGACCCGGCGCGCGTTTCCGCGCCAGCCTCAGCTGTGGCGGCTATGGTCGCGGGACGCCGGTGGCAGCGTGGGCGTGGCGGGGCGCACGGCCGGCGGATACCTGTTCGTTCCCATCGAGCTGGCGCTGATCGCCGCGTTTTACTACGCGACCAATCGCTGGCTGGGTTGGTGGCAGCCATCGGAGGCACTGACCGATCCCAACATTCTGTCGTCGGCCATGCCGGCGTTGTTGCCGATCGCGATGTCGTTGCAGGCAGGCTTCATGGAGGAATGCCTGTTCCGCGCGATCCCGCTCGCGCTGGGGGCGTTGGTCGGCGCCCATTTCGGCCGCCGTCGACTGGGCATCGGCATCGCCTTCGTGCTGCAGGCCGTGATCTTCGGGGCCGCGCATGCCAACTATCCCGGGCTTCCCGCCTATTCGCGTGTGGTCGAGCTGCTGGTGCCATCGCTGCTCTGGGCGCTGATCTTCCTGCGCTATGGCCTACTGCCCACCATCCTGCTGCACAGCCTGTTCGACCTCGTGCTGTTCTCCATTCCATTGTTCCTGATCGATGCGCCGGGCGCCATGGTGCAGCAGGGCCTGGTCATCGCGGCGGCATTCGTGCCCGTGGCCATCGTGGTACTGCGCCGCCTGCAGCACCGTCAATGGCGCGAGTTGCCGGCGATGCTGCAGAACGGGGCATGGCATGGCGGCGCGGTGACGCCACACGAGGAAGTTGCGACCACACCGACGTCCTTGCCGATCGCGCGCTCACGCTGGGGGCAACGAGCGCTTCCGGCGTTGGGCGTGCTGGGACTTGCCGCGTGGGTCGGATGCACGACCTGGCGCGTCGATGCGCCACCGCTGGTGATCGATCGCGCCGACGCCATTGCGGCAGCCGAGGACGCACTGCGCCATCGCGGCGTGACCCTTGGCCCGGACTGGCGCCGGATGGCGCAGCCACGCAACGTGCTCGGCGA
>JANNKR010000147.1:0-3900 GCA_031396395.1 Betaproteobacteria bacterium | reverse complement strand
CCGATCAGGCACACCAGTTCACCCTGGCCGACTTCGAGGTCGATACCTTTGACCGCATGGATGCCGCCGTACGCGACTTCCAGCTTTTGCAATGCCAGCAACGGGACGGCTTCAGTCATCCCGTTCCCTTCAGGTTCAGCGTGACTTCGCCGCCAAGGTACGCCGCGATCACGCGCTCGTCCTGCTGCACTTCCGCCGCCGGTCCTTCCGCGATCTTCTTGCCGTAATCCAGCACCAGCACGCGATCGCAGAGGCTCATCACCAGCTTCATGTCGTGCTCGATCAGCAGGATGGTGGTGCCGTCGCGACGGATGTCCTCCAGCAACGCGCGCAGCGACGCGGTCTCGGTGGCATTCATGCCGGCGGCCGGTTCGTCGAGCGCCAGCAGCTTCGGTTCGGTGGCCATGGCGCGGGCAATCTCCAGGCGGCGCTGGTCGCCGTAGGCAAGGTGCCGCGCGAGGCTCCCTGCACGCTTGTCGACCCCGACATACTCCAGCAATTCGAACGCTCGCTTGTGGATGGCCTTTTCCTCCGCGCGGGTGGCCGCGTTGCGCGAAATCGCGCCCCAGACGCCGGCCCGGGTGCGGACGTGGCGTCCGATCATCACGTTTTCGAGCGCGGACAGGTTGGCGAAAAGTCGAATGTTCTGGAACGTGCGCGCGATCCCTCGCGCGGCGACGTCGTTGGGCTTCATGTGCTCAAGCGGCTCGCCGTCGAAAGTGAACGTTCCACCGTCCGGCACATAGATGCCTGTCAGCACGTTGAAGAGCGACGTCTTGCCGGCGCCGTTGGGTCCGATCAGCCCGTAGATTTCGCCGTGATTGATCGTGAAGCTGACCTCGGACAGCGCCTGCACGCCGCCGAAACGCTTGGTGATGCCCGTCGCCGCGAGCAGCGCGAGCTTGGTCACCTTGGACTACCTGCGCGCTGCGCGCTTCGGTATTCGCCCTCGGGGCGGCCCTTCGTGCTCATTCCTTGACCGCAGTCTCGAGTTCGCGCTTGCGCAGCGCGGAGGGCAGGATGCCGGCGGGGCGATAGAGCATCATCAACACCAGCGCGAGTCCGAACAGCAGCATGCGGATGACTTCGGGCTCGAGCAGCATGTGCCCGAAGATCGCCTTCTGCACGGGCTCGACGGTGTAGCGCAGGATCTCGGGCACGAACGAGAGCAGCAGGGCCCCGATGATCACGCCCCAGATGTTGCCCATGCCGCCCAATACCACCATGGCCAGGACCATCACCGACTCGGTGAGGCCGAAGCTCTCCGGACTGATGAAGCCCTGGGTGGCGGAGAACATGCCGCCAGCGATGCCGCCGAAGGACGCGCCCATCGCAAACGCCAGCAACTTGATGTTGCGCGTGTTGATGCCCATCGCGCGCGCCGCAATTTCATCCTCGCGGATCGCTTCCCACGCGCGGCCGATCCTGGAGTCCTGCAGGCGAATGTTGATGACGATGATCACCGCCAGCACGATCAGGAAGAAATAGTAGTACTTGATGGGCCCGGTGAAATCGAGCCCCAGGATCGTTTCGCGCTTGGCAAAGTTGAAGTCGCCGATGCGGAATGGGTCGATCAGCGTAATCCCCTGCGGGCCGTTGGTGATGTTGACCGGCTGCGACAGGTTGTTGAGGAAGATGCGGATGATCTCGCCGAAGCCCAGCGTGACAATGGCAAGGTAATCGCCGCGCAGTTTCAGCGTGGGCGCGCCCAGCAGAATTCCGAACATGCAGGCCACTGCCGCGCCGATCGGCAGGATGATCCAGAACGGCAGGTGCAGGTTGAAATGCGGGCTGGCCAGCAGCGCGTAGACATAGGCCCCCACCGCGTAGAACGCGATGTAGCCGAGGTCGAGCAGCCCGGCAAACCCCACGACGATGTTGAGGCCGAGCGCCAGGAAGACGTACAGGATCGCAAGGTTGGTGATGCGCACCCAAGCGGTGCCGACCGATGCCAGCACCCATGGCAACAGGATCAGGCACACGATCACCAGCGCGACCCCAGCCTTGACGAGCCACGGATTCTTCCTGGTATCGAACAATGCTTGCATCCGGGGTCTCCTACGCGCGGTCCGAGACGCGTTCGCCCAGGAGGCCGGACGGTCGGAAGACCAGCACCGTGATCAGTACCAGAAACGCGAACACGTCCTGATAGTTCGAGCCGAACAGGGTCAGATTGGCGTCGTCGGCGCAACGGCGAGCGAGCGCATCGGACCAGTTGGCCAACTGGCACAGGTTGGTGAGGTCGCCGACGTAACCCGCACCCAGCGCCTCGATCACGCCCAGCAGCAGCCCGCCCAGCATCGCGCCACCGAGGTTGCCGATGCCACCCAGCACGGCGGCGGAAAACGCCTTGAGGCCGAGGATGAAGCCCATCTGGTAGTGCGCGATGCCGTAGTAGCTGCCGATCATCACGCCGGCGACGGCGCCGAGCCCCGCGCCGATGACGAAGGTCAGCGAGATCACGCGATTGATGTCGATGCCCATCAGGCCCGCCACCTGCTGGTTCTGCGACGTGGCGCGCATCGCCACGCCAAGCCGTGTGCGGTACACCAGCAGCAGCAGCCCGGCCATCATCGCGAAGGAGGCGACGAGTATGGCGATCTGCACGTTGGTGATGGTGGCGCCGTCGGGATTGCCGGTGATGTGGTACGGCACGGTGGCGATGATTTGCGGGAAGGGCAGCGGATTGCGGCTCCAGATGATCAGCGCCAGATTCTGCAGGATCATGGACAGCCCGATCGCGGTGATCAGCGGCGCCAGGCGCGGCGCGCGGCGCAGTGGCCGGTAGGCGGTTCGCTCGAGCGTGTAGCCCACCGCCATGCATGCCGGAACGGCGACGAGCACGCCGGCGATGACGATCAGCATCGGGTGCAGTCCGATATTGGCGCCGGTCAGGGTGACGATCACCGTGTACGCCACCATCGCCCCGATCATCACCACTTCGCCGTGCGCGAAATTGATGAGCTGGACGATCCCGTAGACCATCGTGTAGCCCAGCGCCACGACTGCGTAAACGCTGCCGAGCGTCAGGCCGTTGATGAGCTGTTGCAGGAAGATGTCCAAACGTACCTCGTGTGTTGCGCACAACGATGACCGGATTGTGTCGGTACATCGACCGGTAGGCAAGGCTTGTGCAAATGGCGCTAGGCTCGACACCGGCCCCGCTTGCACAAAGAAAAACGGCGCCCCTCGCGGGACGCCGCCTTTGCCTTGCTAGGACCTTTGAATTACTTCTTCGGTGCGGCGGGTGCGGGAGCTGCCGGCGTGGCCGGAGCCGGTGCCGGGGCTGCCATCGGCGCGGCGGCGGGTGCCGGCGCCGACATCGCCATGAAGTCCTTGAACGAGTAGCTCTTGCCGGCTTGCACGACGCCGACCGGAACGACCTTGCCATCCTTCAGCGTGAAGATCGTGATCTCGGCATTCTTGCGGTCACCCTTCTCGTCAAAGGCGATCGGGCCGGTGGCACCCTTCATGCTGATCTTCGCCAGTTCGGGCAGGTACTTCGCCGGATCCGCCGAGTCCGCCTTCTGCATCGAGGCGATGATCAGGTTGGCGCCGTCGTAGGTGAACGGGGCGTATTGCTTGATTTCGCCAAACTTGGCGTTGAACGCCTTGACGAATTCCGGGCTGGCCGCTTCAACCGGCAGGCCGGCCTGCGAGCAGACCAGGCCTTCGGCGGCAGGGCCGGCGAGCTTGGACATTTCCGTCGTGCACGCGCCGTCGCCGAACGCAAACACGCTCTTGATGCCCAGTTCGCGGGCCTGCTTCAGCATCGGGCCGCCCGTGGCGTCCATGCCGCCGTAGAAAACGGCGTCCGGTGCCTTGCCCTTCATCTTGGTCAGGATGGCCTTGAAGTCGGTGGCCTTGTCGTTGGTCTTTTCGCGCGCGACGATCTGGATG
>JANNKR010000127.1:0-1843 GCA_031396395.1 Betaproteobacteria bacterium | reverse complement strand
CCGGCCTGCATCGGGCTGACGCCGTTCGGGCTCGTCTGCGGCGTCGGCGCGGCCGCGGCCGGGGCGAACTGGCTTGCCTCGCTCGGGATGAGTGCCATCATCTTCTCCGGCGCGGCGCAGATCCTCGCCGCCCAGCTGGTCGCGGCCGACGCGCCGCTGCTGGTCATCGTGCTGACGTGCGTCGTGCTGGGCCTGCGTTTCCTGATGTACAGCGCGGCGATGGCGCCGTACCTGAAACCGCTGCCCGCGCGCTGGCAGATGGGACTGGCCTTCCTGCTGACCGACCAGGCCTTCGCCGCCGCCGTGCGCCGCTTCGACTCCAGTGACGATCGCCATGGCGCCGGACTGCACTTCCTCGGCAGCGGCGTGGCGCTGTGGGCGGTCTGGCAGATCACCTGCATGACGGGATTTCTGGTCGGCAACCTGATCCCGGCATCGTGGTCGCTGGAGTTTGCCGTGCCGCTGTGCTTCATCGCGCTGGTGGCGCCACTCTTCCGCGATTCGCCGTCGGTCATCGCGGCCGTCACCGCGGGGGTGGCCGTGCTGCTGCTGAACGACCTGCCGATGCGCCTCAATCTGATCGTGGCGGGACTGCTGGGCATCGTTGCCGGCACGCTGGCTGACCTGGCGAGGGAACGATGGACGCCACGCTGAAGCTGTGGGTGGTCATCGTCGTGGTCGGCGCGCTCAACTACCTGTCGCGGCTGTCGTTCATCGCGTTGTTCGCCCGGCGCAGCATGCCCCCCCTGCTCGCGCGGGCGCTGAAATACGTGCCGGCCGCGATGCTCACCGCGCTGATCCTGCCGATGGTCGTCGACTGGCAGGGCATGGACACCGACTTCACGACGCCCAAGGTGGTCGCGACCATGGTGGCCGCCGCCTGCGCCTTCGTCACGCGCAGCACGCTCAAGACGCTCGCGGTGGGCATGGTCTCGTTGTGGGCGCTGCAGTTGGCGTGGGCATGAATTGCGCTACCATTCCTGATCGAATCGAACCAGGCATCCATCATGCGTTTTGAAGGCACCGATACCTACGTCGCCACCCCCGACCTGATGCTGGCCGTCAACGCGGCGCTGGCGCTCGAGCGGCCCCTGCTGATCAAGGGCGAGCCCGGCACCGGCAAGACGCTGCTGGCCGAGGAGGTGGCGCGGGCCTTAAGCCGTCCGCTGCACCAGTGGCACGTCAAGTCCACCACCAAGGCGCAGCAGGGGCTCTACGAGTACGACGCGGTGTCGCGGCTGCGCGACTCGCAGCTGGGCGACGCCCGCGTGGCCGACATCGGCAACTACATCAATCGCGGCGTGCTGTGGCAGGCGTTCGAAAGCGACACGCCGTCGGTGGTGCTGATCGACGAGATCGACAAGGCCGACATTGAGTTTCCCAACGACCTGCTGCGCGAACTCGACCGCATGGAGTTCTACGTCTACGAGACGCACCAGACCATTCGCGCGCACAAGCGCCCGCTGGTGGTGATCACATCGAACAACGAAAAGGAGCTGCCCGACGCGTTCCTGCGGCGCTGCTTCTTCCACTACATCCGCTTTCCCGACCGCGAGACGATGGAGCGCATCGTCGACGTGCATTATCCGGGGCTCAAGAAGGCGCTGCTGCAGGAGGCCCTGGAGGTGTTCTTCAACCTGCGCGAGGTGCCGGGACTGAAGAAGAAGCCGTCGACATCCGAATTGCTCGACTGGCTGAAGCTGTTGCTGGCCGAGGACATTTCACCGGAGGCATTGCGCAGCCAGGACAAGAAGGCGTTCATCCCGCCGCTGCACGGCGCGCTGCTGAAGAACGAGCAGGATGTGCACCTGTTCGAGCGCGTGGCGTTCCTGGCGCGGGCGGG
>JANNKR010000118.1:0-1842 GCA_031396395.1 Betaproteobacteria bacterium | reverse complement strand
GTCGGTTCGAGATTGGCATCGCGGCAAGCGGCCCTGATGGCCTGCGTATAGAGGTCCGCAAGCTGATTGGCGGCACGCGCTGCGCGCACCAGGTCATCCGGGCCGGAGGCCTGCAGCGCCAGGAGCTCGGCGCGCAGCGTTGGCGCAAATGCAAGATGGGTGCTTCCGCGCAGCGCGCAGAGTCCGCCGTCGCCGGGCGCGAAATCAGCAACCACGGCATCCACGCCATCGAGGCTCGTGCCGGACATCACGCCGGCGAAGAGCTGGGGCGTGGCGGACATGGGCAGGCTTGTGGTCCTACTCGGAGGAGGCCAGCGCCGCCGGCGGCAGCGACCGGGCCAATGCCAGCGCGTCCTGCGCCGCGCGGGTCGCATCCTTGAACGCGGCCATCCGGTCGGCGGCGATCGGCTCAGCCGCCGGCATCGCGACGTTGAGCGGATTGCGTGGCGCGTCGGCGATGCGGAATTCGTAGTGCAGGTGCGGACCGGTGGCCCAGCCGGTCATGCCCACAAAGCCGATGGTCTCGCCCTGCCGGACGCGCGCGCCATTGCGCACGTGCGGCGCGAAGCGGGACAGGTGACCGTAGACGGTGGAGTACGCGCCATGATGCCGCAGGAACACGACGTTGCCGTAGCCGCCCTGCACGCCGGCGAAGGCGACCACACCGTCAGCGGTGGCGCGGATCGGCGTGCCCATGGGCGCGGCGTAATCCACACCCTGGTGCGCGCGCCACTTCTGCAGGATCGGATGGAAGCGGGCCAGCGAAAATCCGGAGGTGATGCGCGAAAATTCCATCGGCGCGCGCAGGAACGCGCCGCGGGTGCTGCGCCCATCCGCGTTATACCAACCGTCGGTGCCATCGGCGTCCTGCCACAGGTAGGCGCGCAGCGTGGTGCCGCGATTGGAGAACTCGGCGGCCAGGATGCGCCCGGGACCCACCGCTTCGCCGTCGACGAAGCGCGTCTCGTACATCACGGTGAAGCGGTCGCCGCGCCGCAAATCGTGGTGGAAATCGACGTCGCCGGCGAAGACATCGGCGAGCGCCATCGTCACCGCGTCCGGAATGCCTGCGGCATCGGCGGCACCGAAGAGCGAGGTGCGAATTTCGCCCGACCGCAGCGTGGTGCGGATCTCCTCGACCGCCGCCGTCTGCGTCGCGGCGAGCCGGCCATCCTGGCGCTCGATCGCGAGCAAGGCACCCGTCTGGGTCCGGAACTTGAGCGCGATGAGTTCGCCATCCTGCCCGGTGGCCACACGCACCGGTCGGCCCGGTCGCAGCTGGTAGAGCGGACGCGCCGTGGCGTGGGTACGCAGGAACTGCATGGCTTCCGGATCATCGACCCCGGCACGGGCCAGCAGCGCGCCGATCGTGTCGCCCCGCTGCACCCGCTCCTCGCGCCAGAAGAGCTCGGGTTCCGTTGCGGCAGGCGCGATCTCGGGCAGGGCAAGAGCACGCTCTACCGCCCGCGTTGGCACGGTTTCGAGCGTAGTGCCGGGTGCCAGTCCGAAGGCGGCCGCCCCGGTCAGGCTCAGCACGGCCAGCGCCGCCCATTGCCAGGCGTCAAGCCCGCGACCGATACGCGCCAGCACCGACGGCCGGGAGGCAGTCGACGGGTGCGCTAAAATCGAAGATTGGTTCTCGGGCAACGGCATGGCCGGTCAGGTCAGCGGGTCCCGGATTCTAGCAAATAGTACGCCACGGCCGAACCCGCCGCCGCCAGCAACCAAGGATCGACCCGCAATGCCCACCGATGTGGCCCAACAACTTGCCGTGTTCAAGCGCGGCGCCCACGAACTGCTGGTCGAGGCCGAGGTCGCGGCAAAGCTCAAGCGCGGCACTCC
>JANNKR010000117.1:0-6309 GCA_031396395.1 Betaproteobacteria bacterium | reverse complement strand
AATTGCCGTCGCCGAGAATGATCTCGCGCAGGCGCGGCACCACCTGTCCGCCAGCCTCAGCCTCAACCGGGAGCAGGGCCGTATCGGCGACGCGGCGCTGCAGCTGCGCCTGCTCGCCCGCATCGAGCTGAAACAGGATCGTCCAGCGCGGGCCGCGCGTCTTGCAGGCGCGGCGTCGCTCTATAGTGGCAAGGAACGCACCCTGCCGCCCGATGATGCCGACGCCAACACCGCGGCACTCGCCGAGGTTCGACAGGCACTCGGCGAGCGGCGCTTCGAGTCCGCATGGGCGCAGGGCGCGGCCATGTCGTTCGACCAAGCCGTGACTTTTGCCATCGATGGTGGTGTGTCGATCAACGACGAACCTTGACGCGCGCCTCGGCGACACGTTCCCGGACGAACGCCTCCAGCGACGTCAGTGCGACCGGATAGTCGCGCAACAGGTTGCTCGGATCGAATGTCTCCAAGAAACTGTCGTCGGGCATGCTTGAGAGTTGCATGACGCGGCCGATGCCTGGATGCAGCGGCCGGGCGACCCATCCGATGGCCTTTGCCACGTGTGCCGGAACGTGGCCGATCCTCGGTTCGATGCCGGCGATTCGCGCATAAAGTTGCGCGACTTCATTGTTGCTGAAGTTCCCCGGTCCACCAATTTCCAGGATGCGGCTTCGCATCGGCGTCGTGCCGAGCGCAAGGACGGCGAATTGCGCAACGTCAGCGGCGGCGACGAAATTTCGCCGCTTGTTGCCGCTGCCGAGCAACACCGTGCGCCCTTTCTCCAGAAGCGCCTTGCCATTGAACAGATGCGCGTGCCACTCCATGAGCGCTGATGGCCGCAGGATCGCGTAGTTGAGTCCGCTGCGTTGCAAGTACTGTTCGACCGCATGCTTGGTGCGGAAGAAGTCAACCGGGTGATCGGGGGCAGCACCGAGCGCGGAGGTGTAGACGAAGCGCGCGACACCCGCGACCTTGGCGGCGTCGATCAGCGCACGATGTCCGATGTCGTCGACGGCCTCTGACCGGTACCGGCCACGGCCGAGCATCGAGTGTGCTGCGGCGAAGACCTGCTCGACGCCCTGGCAGGCGCGGGCAAGCGAGCCGCTGTCGACGAGATCGCCGATGACCACTTCCGCGCCCAACCGCGCGAGCTCGCGACCTCGCTCGGCTGAGCGCGTCATCGCGCGTACGCCCACACCATCCGCGAGGAGCCGTCGCACCGTCTGCTTTCCCAGCACGCCCGTAGCACCCACCACGAGGACGTTCATGCAGGTCTCTCCTTCACACGTCGCGACGCGCAGCGTTTCAGATGCATAGCCCCCAGCATGCATGGATTGTCGCGGAATGGCCACTTGCAGGTCCATAGGGCATCCCTGCATGCCTTTCAGGATTCAGAACGTTTAAGGCCGTTTGGTGAGACGCCACCAGGACTTTGGGGGCACATTGGATACGCCTCGCCGGCGTCGTTTCCATCACTTGGCGATTCGTCGTCGATGCTGGAGCTATTTCGCCGGGCGAGGTCGGGCGCGCACGGAATGGCGTGGCTGAATCGACTCAACAATCGAAGAGGAGAAGTCATGAGCAATCGACTGTTCATCGCGGTGATTCTGGGCGTCGGCACGTCATCGGCGCTCGCGGCAGCGCCATGCAACCAACAGACCACGCGCGGTGCTTGGGCCTATACGTGCGAAGGAACATTGCCTACTCCGTCGCCGACGCCCACGCGCATGCTGGGTACCTGCACCGCAAGCAAATCAGCGTATTGGACCTGCGAAGGCAATGTGAATCTGGGAGGACCGATCATTCCGCATTCGCTACAGGGCCAAGCGAGCAACAATGCGAACTGCACCGGCTTCATTTCCTACTCGCATACGCTTGGCGGCGCGCCGGCAGGTACGCTGGACATCACGTATGTCATCGCCAGCGGTGGCGACGAACTCAGCGGCTTGCCCGTCAATTCCGGTGGTGTGCTGTCGTGCTCATTGAAGCGAATCGGCGGGCACGGCGACTGATTGCAAATATCGTCGCCGCGTTGCCGTGCCGCTGACTTGTAGCAAGCCCTCTCCCCGCACTTGGGGAGTGGGGAACCGCGGAGGACGCATCTCGCCGAACGGCGCTCGATCCCTCCTCCAACACATTGCGGCTTGCGCGAAACACACTACGGAGCTGACCATGCAGACCATTACATCGTCGAAAGCGAAGCAACCGATGAGCGCCGACGCGCGCGCACAACCGGTGTTCGGCCAGGAGCCTGTCTGGCGTAGAAAAACCTGGAGGAACGCAGCAACGATGTACCAGCCTGCACTGCTCCTCCTGGGAATGGGATTGACGCTGAATGCCACAGCCACGCTCGCGCCCAATCAAGGCGACACGTACATCAACAGTGCGAGCCCGGGCACCAAGTACGGGACCGCAAACAATCTCCAGGTAAGCACGACCACGAGCACGTTGGTGAAATTCGATCTCGCCACCCTTCCGGCCGGGACGATCGGATTGGACGTGGAGAAGGCCACCGTGCTCCTGTGGGTGAACAACGTTACGACCGCGGGCAATGTCACCGTGTACGCCATCACCTCCCCCTGGGCCGAGTCGTCGGTCACGTATAACCTGCAGCCGGGGTTGGGGGCGCCGATCGCCACGGTGCCCGTGACGACAGCGATGGAGGCCCAATACCTGGCCATCGATGTCACCGCGCAAGTGCGGTCATGGCTTGATAACCCTGGCTCCAATCATGGGCTTCAGCTGAAGACCTCCCTCGCCGCCCCATTTGCGTCCCTGCGTCTGGACAGCAAAGAGAACGTTGGCATTCCCGCGACCCTTGACATCACGTTGCTCAACACCGGCGCGGCCGGACCTGCAGGAGCCGCTGCCACCATTGCAGTTGGTGCAACGGTGACCGGGGCTGCGGGGACAGCCGCAACGGTGACCAACAGTGGGACTTCCTCCGCGGCGCTGCTGACGTTCACCGTTCCGGCAGGCGCCGTCGGTGCAGCCGGTACGCCGGGCGCGCCAGGTGCGACAGGTGCCACCGGCGCGGTGGGTGCTATGGGTCCCGCGGGTGCGATCGGCCCGATGGGTGCGTCGGGTGTGGCGGGCGCGACCGGTGCCACGGGAGCTAGCGGTGCGTCAGGCGCCATAGGTCCCGTCGGACCCGCCGGGCCGCAGGGAGCAATCGGGGTCTCGGGTGCTGCGGGCACGGATGGCAAAACGATCCTGAACGGCGCAACCGCACCTTCGCCAACCGACGGCGTGGACGGCGATTTCTACGTCAACACGTCTGCGAGTGTCCTGTTCGGCCCGAAGGCGCTCGGCGCGTGGCCGGCAACGGGTGTCTCGCTTGTGGGTCCTGCCGGAACCAATGGCGCAGACGGTGTGACTGGCGCGACGGGGGCAACTGGAGCACAAGGTCCGGGGGGTGCTACAGGCGCGACCGGTGCACCAGGCATAGCGGGAGCGCCTGGCGCGACGGGCGCCCAAGGTCTGACCGGCGCAACGGGTGCGCAAGGTGCCCAAGGACCGCAAGGCCCCGTGGGACCAGCTGGTCCTGCGCGCTTCAGTGTGTACCCGGACGGTACGGCAGCACCGGAATTCGGCTACCTCGACCAGATCAACTTCTGGTGGATAGCCACGTCGCCGGGAAGATTCGCAACGAGAGTCGGCCTTAGCACCACGCCGGATCCGGTAACGCACAAGCTCAACTGGTTCATCGTTTCGCTCGGCGGCGATATCTACTGGACGGCGACCGGTTGTACAGGCGATCCCTACTCGGCCGATGCGCCGTATTCGATCGACAGCGACATCGTAGCGGCAAGTTCTGGCACCTTCACCTACAAGGCCAACCTCGTCCTCGACGTGTACACACCAGACTTTACACAGTCCACGGTGCAGCAGTCTTTCCCGTCACGCCGTCAGCCCAATGGCTCATGCATAACCACGAACTCGGGTTCGCTCAAGGCCCGGCGCCTGATCCTGAATCCCGGCACGATCACATTCAACAATTCACTCGAAATGAGGTACTAAATCACGCCTTGATGTACTCCGCGCGCCCGCCTTGCGATCGTTCCAGCGCATGGGCGGCCGCGGGGTCGCAGGCGTGCAGTATGTCGCCGAAGGGTCCGCGCCGGGTGCGACTCGGTCCGGGACGTTCTGGGACCGTCAATCACCTTCAACTCGCCGTCGTCGCTGAGTGACATCAGCGTTGCCTACACGTTGCCGCTTCGATACAACTCTGGCGAAAACGACTGCGTTCCGGTGACGCGCGTAATAGTCGACGGCGCTCAGTTGAATTGGGCAGCGCCGGTTCAGCTCCCGGCCGTGGGTTACGTCGTGGCGACTCAGAGCCAATTCAAGATCGGAGTTACGGCGGGTGCCCACACGGTCAAGGTGCAGATCCAGAACTGGCAGGCGACCTGCATAGGTGTTTCCGTAGTGGGGATTGCGAATGTGGGCGTCACACCGGTCGACACCAGCCTGGTGGTCATGGTGTTCCCGCGCCAGCAAGCAATACGTCACCAAAGCGTCCAGGCGGCGGCATCTCTGACGCAGTAGCGCCCGAGTAGGGGCGGTTCACCCGGCCGCTCACTTCATCGCCAGCGCTTCTTCCCGGGCGATCCGCGCCAACGCCAGGCTGCGGGTTTCGGTTACGGTGACCGTCGGCAGGCGGTAGACGGCGAGGCCGTTCTGGAATTCCCCGGTGGCCACACCGACCATCGGAGCGACGATTGGGGACGGGGCAGCAGACACCGGCGTGGCGGCCGGCGTGGCCGGGTTGCGGTCGACGGCGCCCATCAGAAGGGCGGCGATCACGACGGACAGGACGGCGGCGGCGATGCGGACGCGGTTCGAAGCATTCATGGCAGTTCTCCTGGTGGGGTGGCGGGGACGACGATGCCAATGTCCGCCTGAAACACCCCTTAAGTCCTGAAGCGTGCCTTAAACGTTGCTGAAACGTGGATCGGCCAGGTTTCGACTGCGGGATTGCCCACGCTCCGGTGCGAACAACTACGACCACTGCAACCTGGCGATCCGGTCGAGGACGTTTACGAGGAACCCGAACAGCAGCGCTTCGAGCACGGGGATCAGTAGCGATAGCCCCATCCGAGTGTGAAGAAATTGGCGCTCGCGGTGATCGCGACGCCCTCGCTGGCCCGGGTCCCCGTGACGGATCGCTCGAGGTTGGATGCAAAGGCACCGGTCACGATCTGCCGTTCGTTGAGGCGATAAGTGGCTCCCAAAGTCAGCGTGACCTGCGGAGTGATCGGGCCGAGCGTGCTGAGTGTTACCGACTCGGGAACGATGAGCTTCGATTTATAGGCGGCCCCAGCCCGCAATGTCCATTGATCGCTCGCATCCCAGGCAGTTCCCAGTCGATAGACGTTTTGGTTCTGCCATCCGAAACCCGGCCCGTCCACGCTGCCCGGAGGGCCGCTGCCGGGATAGGGATTGCCAAGGGGTTTGCTGCTCGACCAGTTGATCCACAGATAGTCGAATGCCACGGCCAGTTCGGGCGTCACCTGCCACGACAATCCGATGCCGGCCTGCTGTGGGATATCCAGATTGCCGCCGTCGGCAAGTAGATCGCGGTATTTGTCGAGCCGCCCCATGTCGACTTTGCTCGAGTAGGTCAACCCAACCATGATTCCGGGCGCGAGCCTGCCGAGATAGCCGATGGAGGCTCCAACGCCGGAGGAAGTGTCCGACCCGGCGTCGGCGAACCCGAATCCCTGCAAACCACTGATCTCAATCTTTTGCCCAGCGAGCAAAAGCGCAAGTCCGACGGCGTGGTCCGGCGCCACGCGAAACGTCGTGGTCGGCGCGACGACGACCTGGGTCACCGATGAAACCGTATTGGTGGTGCTGCCCGGAAACGGTTTCCCATAGTCGAAGCTCGAACCGAATCCGAAGATGGACATTCCGAGGGTCCAGCCATTCTGCAGGTCCCGGTTGAATCCTGCGCTTGGCCCGAATCCGACGTCCGATGCGTTGTAGTCAAATGGACCCAGGGTGGTAGCGGCCTCGGTAAAGATCGGGGTAAGCAGGACATCCACGCGAGAGCCGACAAAGGCCATGCCGGCCGGATTGTTCGCGGTGGCAATGGAATCGTACGGGAACGCGATCGAGGCGCCTGCCATTCCCGAGGCCGCATGGCCGTATCCCGGCAACTGCGCCTGCGCGCCCACGTCTCCGGCCAGCCAGGCCATGCCCACTGCTGCCAACGCCGATGTTTTCGTTGTCATCGCACCCTCGCTGAATTCTCGTCCACCAGCCGTTCGATAAACACTAGGGAAACTCTGATTTGGCGGGCAATTACTT
>JANNKR010000102.1:0-3859 GCA_031396395.1 Betaproteobacteria bacterium | reverse complement strand
ATGGTCGGCGGCATCGAAGAAGCGGTGGAGAAGGCGAAGACGCTCACCTGATCATGGCGAACACGATCCACATCGATATCGTCAGCGCCGAAGGCGAGGTCTACGCCGGCGAAGCCACCATGGTTTTCGCGCCTGCCGCGGGCGGCGAGATCGGCATCGCGCCGCGGCACGCGCCGCTCCTCACGGCGCTGAAGCCCGGCGAAGTTCGGGTGCAGACGCCAGGCGGAGAAGAGTTACTGTTCTGGGTCGGCGGCGGCGGCATCGAAGTGCAGCCGCACAAGGTGACGATCCTGGCGGACACCGCGGCGCGGGCGAAGGACCTGGATGAAGCCGCGGCACTGGCTGCAAAGCAGAAAGCAGAAGAAGCGCTACGCGATCGGGTTGGTACGATCAGCGAGGCGGAGGCGCTGGCGGAACTGGCCAGGTCGATAACGCAGTTGAAGGCGATTGAGAAGCTCAGGAAGCTGCGGAAGGGCGGCTAGCAAGTAGGTGACAATCGCAGAGCTGTAATGAGGAGTTCGAGAGCGGCAAGCTGGTGCAGGCGATCTCCGACTGTCCGCCGCCGGAACTCTCGATCAACGCGGTCTATGAAACCCGACGCCACCTGCTGCCGAAGCTGCAGGCCCTCCTGGAGTTCCTGAAGGAGAGGTTCGGGCCGGAAGCCTAATTTCGAAGGTGTGATGGCCGATTGGCGCGTCAGCGTCGACTGATCGGACCGTCACGTGCGCTATTGTGGCGGCGCGGCGATGCGGCTCACCATCGCCAGAGGCTGACCTTTGACCGCGGGCGGGGTGCCGATGACATAGTTGACGATGCCCGCGAACGGCGCGCGCACATCACCGATCCTGGCGCCGAAGGCATCGTACAGTTCGCCGAGCAGGCCACCCTCGGCAACCGCGTAGCCATCGCGGACCGTCGCACGGAACACGCCAGTCACGGGGCTGGTGATCACCTGGTAGTCCGTGAGCCACACCACGCCGGGGTTCGGCTCCACCGTTCCGTCCAGCATTCCGAGGTGACGCATCAGGTTTCGGATGCCGTGCTCCGCCAGCGCGATTGAGTGCTCATCGTTCTGGCCGAGCTGGCCGGTCTCGGTGGTCATTGCCGGGATGCCGCGTGCCAGTGCGGTCTGGTCGACGAACTTCGTCGCGTCGGGCGGCGCCATTCGGACGGCGTCTATCACGATGTGGTCGAGGCCGAAGGCGAGCGCCATTCCACGGGTGGCGGCGTCGAGCCGCGCGTCGCCGGTAACCGGCATGTAGACGTAAGGCCGCAGTGCCTCGTTGGCATCGCCGGCGTGCAGGTCGACGAGGAAATCCGCATTCGCGATGACCCGTGTCGTGATTTCGTGAGCAATGCGTTCGCTCAGCGTGCCATCGGGTCGGCCGGGAAATACGCGATTGAGGTTCTTGCCGTCGGCAGGGCTGGTATAGATCGTGCGGCCGTAGAACGACGGCGGATTGGCGATGTGCACCAGGATGAGCGTGCCGCGCAGCGTGTTCGGATCGATCGACTGGCGCAATCGCTGCAGCGCGGTGATACCCGGGTATTCATAGCCGTGCGTTCCGGCAATCAGCGCCAGTACCGGCCCGTCGCTGGAGCCGCGAACGAGCGATACCGGAATGCGTGCACCGCCGTCGTTCAACGCAGGAACTTCGAGGTACCCGGATACCGCTTGCCCGGCACTCGCGCGCAGCGGTCCAAGTTGCGACAGGTCACGGGCGTGCGCAGCACCCGAAATCGCGAGAAACGCGAGCACGATTTGCGGAACCGGATTCATGGACGCCTCCGATAGCGACAAGGTGGCTGGGGCATCATAAGACCATCCGCGAGTCACGATTCTGCTTGCCTACTGCCTCCAAACCCGCGCAGAGTAACGCCGTCGGAGGATGGCCCATGCAGAGAAGAGCCTTCTGTGCTTCCGCCGCGGCTGCGATCGGCGCCGCGGCATTCCCATTTGGGCGTGCGTTCGCAGCTGTCTCGACAGTTACTTCCGACGTTACAGCGGTCACCGGCGCCGGCAAAAAGTTCGTGCTGCGCGCTGCAGACGTGGAGGACTTCCGCGCCGGCTTGCGCGGCCAGCTGCTGCTGCCGGACGTCGCCGGATACGATGACGCGCGCAAGATTTTCAACGGCATGTTCGATCGCCGCCCCGCGATGATCGCCCGCTGCCTCGGCGCCGCGGACGTCGTGCGCGCCGTTCGCTTCGCGGGCGCGCATGAGCTGCTCGTGGCCGTGCGCGGCGGCGGTCACAGCCTCTCCGGCCAATCCGTGTGCGACGACGGGCTCATGATCGACCTGTCCTTGATGCGCGGCGTGCGCGTCGAGCCGACCGAGCGGCTTGCGCGCGCCGCGGGCGGAGCGCTCCTCGGAGATCTCGATCGCGAGACTCTGCCATTCGGCCTCGTTACCACCACCGGCACGGTCTCGCATACCGGCGCCGGCGGCCTGACGCTGGGCGGCGGATTCGGGCGCCTGGCGCGCCGCTACGGCCTGACCTGCGACCAGCTGACCTCGGTCGACATCGTTACCGCCGACGGACAGCTTCTGCAAGCAAGCCTTACCGAGAATCCCGATCTGTTCTGGGCCCTGCGAGGCGGGGGCGGCAACTTCGGCATCGCAACCTCGTTCGAGTACCGACTTCATCTCTTCGACGGGCGAGCCGTCGGCGGTCATCTGGTGTATCCGCTCGAACAGGCACGGCCGGCGCTGCGCGGTTTCGCAGAGCTGTTCGATCGCGCTCCGGACGGCCTGTGGATCGAGCCGATCCTGACGACGATGCCGGGCGGGGCGCGTGCCCTGGTCCTGGATGTCTGCATGTCGGACGGCCTGAAATCGGCGGACGCCGTCCTGGCCCCCTATCGGCGGCTCGGAAAGCCGCTCAAAGACACCGTCGGGCCGGTGCACTACGGGCAGTTGCAGACGCAGGACGACGAGCGCGCGCGCATCGGCGGGCGGTACTACACGAAGTCGGGGTTCGCGGAACAGATCAGTGACGACCTCATCGACACGATGGTGGAGGTCATCGGCAATGCGCAGGTTCCACGAGCGCGCCTGGCCGTGCCGCCGAAAGGCGCCGCCGTCAACCGCGTCGCGCGCGACGCCACGGCGTTCTGGCATCGCGGCTCACTCTATATCGTGATACTCCAGACGAGCGGCGAAGAGGCCGCTGAAGATGCGGGAAACATGGCATGGGCCCGATCGCAATGGCCGGAGCTGGAAAAGTTCACCAGCGGCTTCTATGCGAATACGAACCTGTCGGAGATTCCAACCGCTCGGGTGGGCGAGGCTTACGGCGGCAACTACGAACGCCTGCTATCGCTCAAGCGCAAGTACGACCCGACCAATCTCTTCCGGCTGAACGCGAACATCGACCCCAAGGGCTCGGCGACGGGATAGGGGCGAGTCACATCGGCAGCTGCAAACCCCCTTGTTCCTGATGCAAGCGACGCAACTGCTTGCCCAGCGCATCGACATTGGCCTCGGTCGCATCCAGCGCGACTTGCCGTTGTGGCGGCAGCCATCGGCGAGCCTCACTGCGGAGCTGCTCACTCTGCTGTCGCCATTGCGCTGCATGACGATTGCTTTCCTGGGTTAGCGCCTCGCGCTCTTCGACTTGCGGCAGGCCGTAGCCGGTATCCGGCAGCAGCGCTGCCGGGCGGATGAGGAAGCCCTCCAGGCGCAACACGTCCTGCACGGCGACGAGCGCTTCCGCGCCGTCCGCGCGCCGGTCCGCGTCGCGCCCAAGGACGCGTCGCTTGATGTCATCGCGCGCCAGCAGTTCCTGGCGGCGCAGTGCGGCCTGTTCGAGCAGCAATAACGCGGCACTCGCGCGCAAGTCAGCGCGCGCGAGCCATGG
>JANNKR010000033.1:0-8158 GCA_031396395.1 Betaproteobacteria bacterium | reverse complement strand
GTCGGCGGGCGGGCGCCGGTGCCAGCCAGGGCGGCGACGAATACCAACACCCATTCCGGTCCTGCCGCGCGTGATTCATCCACCAATGCCGCAAACGTAGTCAGTGCCTCCGGCGCCTTGTCCACGCACATCAGCGGGACCAGCGCGCCACCGGCGCCCGCCGCAAATTGCGCGCGTTGCTCGGCGCTGCTGTCGTCGGGCAGCTCGGCACCGGTGAACACGAAGAGCAGCCGCTGGGGCTGCGGCTGGGTCCGGGCGGCACGCAGAAGGTCGTCAAAGCTTTCGATATTCATGGGAGGCGCCAGCGCTGGGTCAGGGGACGCGCCAATGGGAAAACCGGGCGCGCGGAGGTCGACACGAGACACAATACAATACGGCAGGACCACGACCGACGCGTGCCGGGATCCCGGGGGCCTGGCAGTCCGAATGCGCCGAACCGCGGGTTCATGGCCAATACCTCGCCGGGCCAGACTGCGCGCGCTCCCGGCGCGCGACGTGGTCATTGTAAGATTTCGACCCTGTGGGCCGATTAAGCACGCATACCGTGTCCAATGTGTCGGGTCGGCACCCACGGTCAATCCAGAACCCTTTCAGGAGCCATCACCATGAATCGCAATGCCTTTGCCGTCGCGGCCTTTGCCCTTTCCGCCCTCGCCTCCGGTGCCGCCATGGCGGCCGATGACAAGATGAAGGGCGACAAGAAGATGGGCGCCGCCGAAATGGAGAAATGCTACGGTGTCTCGCTCGCCGGCAAGAACGATTGCGCCGCCGGCCCCGGCACCACTTGCGCCGGCACATCGAAGACCGACTATCAGGGCAACGCGTGGAAGCAGGTCGCCAAGGGCACGTGCGCCACGATGAAGACACCCAAGGGCACGGGCTCGCTCACGCCGATCAAGGCCTGAGCGCAGGACCACCGCGGGACAAAAGCCGTGATCGAGGTCCGCTCCGCGGGGGTGAGCCTGAAGCCTCAGCACTACGACGAGGCGGCGGCCGCCCCCGCGGACGGCCTGTGGCTCGAGGTTCACCCGGAGAACTACATGGTGGACGGCGGGCCGCGGCTGGCATGGCTCGACACCCTGCGCGCGCGGCATGAGATTGCGCTGCATGGCGTGGGCATGTCGCTGGCCGCGGATGCGAAACCCGATGCCGCACACCTGCAGCGGCTGGCGGCACTGGTTGCGCGCGTGGAGCCTGCCATCGTCTCCGAACACCTCGCGTGGTCGGGCTGGCGTGGCGCGTATCACCCCGACCTGCTGCCCTTCCCGCGTACGTCGGAGGCCCTCGACCGCCTGGTCGACAACGTCGAACGCATGCAGCTTGCAGTGCGGCGGCGGGTGGCCATCGAGAACCCGTCGCACTACCTGCGCATCGACGGCCACGCTGATGACGAGATCGCGTTCCTGACGGCGCTCGCCAGGCGCAGTGGCTGCGGCCTGCTGCTCGATGTCAACAATGTCCATGTCAGCGCGCGCAACCTGGGTTTCGACGCCGATGCCTACATCGACGCGTTTCCCGGCGAACACGTCGACGAGATTCACCTCGCCGGGCATTCGGCGGACCCGACGCTGGGCGAGGCGCTGCTGATCGATTCGCACGATGCGCCGGTTGCGCCGGAAGTGTGGCGGCTCTACGAACGCCTGATTGCGCGCATCGGGCCGCGGCCGACGCTGGTCGAGCGCGATGACAAAATGCCCGCATTCGGCGTACTGCTTGCCGAGCGGCAGCGGGCCGAGTCCGTCCTCCGCTCCACGGCGCGTCAGGCTGCCTGATGCGAACCATCCAAGCCGGCGCCATCGGATTGCGCGCCTACCAGGACGGCTTCGCCGACGCCCTGCTGGCGCCCGCCGGCACGGCGTCCGCATCGACGTTGCTCGCACCGCTGGTGGCGCAACCCGGGTTTGCCGTTTACCGGAACACGGTGATGAAGGGCTGCATCGACGCGTTGCAGGCCAACTACCCGGCGGTGGTGCGACTGGTTGGCGACGAGTGGTTCCGCGCGGCTGCGGCGATCTACGTCAGGAGCCACCTGCCCGCGCAGCCGTCACTGCTCTGCTACGGCGACAGGTTCGCGGATTTCATCGCGACTTTCGAACCCGCCGGCGAGCTTCCCTATCTGGCCGGCGTTGCGCGCCTCGACCGCTTCTGGTCCGAAGCGCACGTCGCGGCCGATGCCGCGCCGCTTGCCGCGGAAGCGGTGGCGCGCCTGGCACCGGCACGGCTTGCCGCTGCCGTGCTGCAGCCGCATCCCGCCGCGCGCTGGGCGTGGTTCGACACCCATCCGATCGCGACGATCTGGGCGCGCAATCGCGAGTTCACATCGACGCTCACCGATGCGCATGATGACCCGCCGGCGTTCGAATGGCAGGCGGAGGGCCTGCTGCTCACGCGGCCCCATGGCAGGATCGAGTGGGTGCAGCTGCCCGCGGCCGGCTGCGCGTTTCTCGATACCTGCGCGCGTAGCGGCACGCTGGCCGATGCCGCGGCGGCGGCACTTGCGGTCGACCCGCACGCAGACCTCGCGCTGGTCATGGCGACGACGCTCGAAGCCGGTGCGTATGCGCATCTCGCCGTTCACGATGAATCCACGATGGAGTCCACACGATGAGCGCCACTGCCCCTGCTGCGCCAGCGACACCTGTCCGCGGACTTCGCGCCACCTGGAACCGGTGGGCCGATGTCCTCACGCTGCTGATCGGCGACTCCCTTCTCGCGCTCGGCGCGCGGTTCGGCATCGCCGGCATCTTCTTCCTCTCGGGACGCACGAAGGTCGATGGTTTGCTGACCATCACCGACAGCACGTACTCGCTGTTCCGCAACGAGTACAAGGTGCCGCTGGTGCCGCCGGAGTTCGCCGCGCACATGGCGGCCTACGCGGAGCACCTGTTCCCGCTGCTGCTGGTGCTGGGCCTCTGCACGCGGCTGTCGGCCTTGGCGCTGCTGGGCATGACGGCCGTGATCCAGCTGTTCGTCTATCCCGACGCATGGCCGACGCATCTGTCGTGGGCGGTGCTGCTGCTTTTTCTGGTCGGGCGCGGTGGCGGCGCGCTGGCAATGGATCGGTGGCTCGGATTGAAGTAGCGGGTTGGCGATGTTGGCGATTCCACTGCCGAACTGAGATTTCGCAAGCGAGGGCCACCGGGAACTTTTGTTCACCGGACGGGTCATGGACATGGTCGGGAAACTTCTGCTAGGCTCCGCGCATGATTGCTGTTCGCCGCATGGTTCTTCTGCTGTTGCTGCTCACGGTGCCCTTCCAGGCGGCGTGGGGCGCAGGCGGAATGCTGTGCGCGACCATGTCCGATCACCATCGGGTCGGGCAAGTGGCGCCGCACGTCCACGACGACGCCAATGTGCACCACGAGCACTCGACGCAAGCGAGCGATGCCGTGCAGACGGCGGCACCGCAAGCGAGTGCACAGGCGGCGCCCGACACCGCGGACAAGTGCAAGGTCTGCAGCGAATGCTGCTCCGCCGGCGCGCCCATTTCCGGCGCCGGCATTGCGGTAGCCCTCCCCACGGACACGCCCCTGCGCGTGGCCATTCTCGTCGATCCGGACCTCATATCGCGCGCCGGCGACGGGCTCTTCCGCCCTCCCCGAACGCTCCGCGTCTAGTCAGCCGACCCCGGTCGGCTGTGTACTGACGCGTCGCCGAGACACGTGCGCCTGTTGGCGCGCTCCCTCAGCGGCAGCAGGGACGCTCGATGCGTCCGGTCTGGATCAATGTTCGGGGTACTCATCATGAAGTTTTCATGCCTGTTGGCTTGCGTGGTTGCAGGCTTGCCCATGGCTGCGCTTGCCCAGGCGCCGGCCGCGGCCGCGCCGGCGAGCACACGCCCGGCGCTGCAATACCAGTCGGCCTTTGCCGGCTTTCGCGCCTACGTCGACATCGAGCCCATTGCCTGGAAGAAGGCCAACGACGAGGCTGCCGCCATCGGCGGGCCGTTGGGGCAAATGGCGCGCGATGCCCATCCCGGTGCGGTGGCGAGGCCCGGCGCCACGTCCCAGGGCCAGGCGAATCCCGGGGCTGCCGGCAACCCGCAGGCGAAACCGCGATGACGCCCCGTTCACTCGACCGCACCTGCACCGATCGCCTGCGCACGGCGGGACTGCTGATCCTGCTCCTCGGCGTGGGCGGCTGCGCCACGATGTCGCCCGACGGCGGTGTGGGCAACATGCAGGTGCTGGTGCGCGATCGCGTCGGCAAGGATGCCACGCTGCCGAAGATCGATGCCGATCCCGCCACCCTGACCAGCGCGACGCGAGCGCTGCTGGCCCAGCCGATCACGGTGGACGATGCGGTGCAGATCGCGCTGCTGAACAATGCAGGCGTCCGGGCCAGTCTTGCCGAACTCGGCATCAGCGAGGCCGAGCTGGTACAGGCCGGGCGGATTCCCAATCCGCGATTTGCATTCGGCAACAAGCGCAACAGCGAAGTCACGACCATCGATCGCTTGCTGGTGGTCAACGTGCTCTCGCTGCTGACTTTGCCGCTGGCGCAGGAAGTCGCCGGCCGCCAGTACGACGCCACCAAACTCCAGGTTGCCGGCGAGATCGTGGCGCACGCGGGTGCAACACGCCGCGCCTGGTATGCCGCCGTCGCCGCGCAGGAGTCGGTCAAGTATTTCGAGCAGGTCAAGCTGGCCGCCGAAGCCGCCGCCGAATTGGCCGCACGCATGGCCAAGGTCGGCAACTTCAGCAAGCTGGCGCAGATGCGGGAACAGGTGTTCTACGCCGATGCCACCAGCCAGTTGGCGCGCGCCCGGCTGGCGGTGGTCGTCGAGCGCGAACGGCTGACGCGCTTGCTGGGCCTGGCCGGCGCGGATCTCGCCTATCGCTTGCCCGAGCGCCTGCCGGCGTTGCCGGCCGCTGCCATCGAGCCGGTGGATGCCGAACAGACCGCGATGGAGCGCCGCCTCGACGTGCTGATGGCCAAGCGCGGCAACGAGGCAATGGCCGCGAACCTCGGACTGACCCAAGCCACGCGTTTCATCAATGTCCTCGAGGTCGGCTACACCAACGAGAGCAGCACCGGCGAGAAGCGCCAGAACGGCTACGAGATCGAGATCGAGATTCCGCTGTTCGACTGGGGCGACGCCAGGCTCGCGCGGGCCGAGGCGACCTACATGCAAAGCGTGTATCGGCTGCAGGCGGCGGCGCTTGCCGCCCAATCGGAAGTGCGGTCGAACTACTACACCTATCGCACCACCTTTGACCTCGCGCGCCACTATCGCGACGAAGTCGTGCCGCTGCGCAAGCGCATCGCCGACGAAAACGTGCTGCGCTACAACGGCATGCTGATCGGCGTGTTCGAGTTGCTGGCCGACGCGCGCGAGCAGATCGCCAGCGTCAACGCGTCCATCGATGCACTGCGCGATTTCTGGATCGCCGAGGCCGATCTGCAATTGAGCCTGAGCGGTACCTCGCCCGCAGGCGGCATGTCGGTGCCTGCCGCCATGATGAAGGGCGCCGCGGCGCCCGGAGGCCACTGACCACCATGGATGCCAATATGAATCGACGCAATTTCCTCGCTGGCGGCGCCACGCTGCTCAGTGCCGCTGCGGTCTCCAAGGCGGCCGTTGCCGCCCTCCCGGAAGCGCCGCAGATGACCAGCGCCAGTACCCAGGCCCCGCTGCAGCCGCCCAATGGCCGCCCCTACAACCCGGTGGTCACCCTCAACGGCTGGACGCTGCCTTGGCGAATGAACAACGGCGTGAAGGAATTCCACCTGATCGCCGAGCCGGTGGTGCGCGAGATGGCGCCGGGCATGAAGGCGCACCTTTGGGGCTACAACGGGCAGAGTCCCGGCCCCACGATCGAGGTGGTGGAAGGCGATCGCGTCCGGATCTTCGTCACCAACAAACTACCTGAGCACACGACGATCCACTGGCATGGCCAGCGCCTGCCCAATGGCATGGACGGCGTCGGGGGACTCAACCAACCGCAGATCCCGGTCGGCAAGACCTTTGTCTACGAATTTGTGGCCCGGCGGCCGGGTACTTTCATGTACCACCCGCATGCGGACGAAATGGTGCAGATGGCCATGGGGATGATGGGCTTCTGGGTCACGCATCCCAAAGCGAAGCATCCACTCATCGATAATGTGGATCGCGATTTCTGCTTCCTGCTGAATGCCTATGACATTGATCCCGGTGCATTCACGCCCAAGATCATGACGATGCTCGATTTCAACCTGTGGACCTGGAATAGCCGGCTCTTTCCGGGCATCGACCCTCTCGTCGTGCGCAAGAACGACAAGGTACGCATTCGCATCGGCAACCTGACCATGACGAACCATCCGATCCACCTGCATGGCCACGAGTTCGAAGTCACCGGCACCGATGGTGGTCCGACCCCGAAGGGAAGCCGTTGGCCGGAAGTGACCGCGGATATCGCGGTCGGCCAGATGCGGCAGATCGATTTCCTGGCTGACGAGGAAGGCGACTGGGCCTTTCACTGCCACAAGAGCCACCACACGATGAACGCCATGGGCCACGACGTTCCCACGATGATCGGCGTCGATCACCGCGGCACGGCCGCCAAGATCATCCAGCTGATTCCCGACTACATGGTGATGGGCGAGCGCGGCATGGCCGACATGGGCGAGATGGAGATGCAGCTGCCCGACAACACCGTGCCGATGATGACCGGGACGGGGCCTTACGGCGCTCTCGAAATGGGCGGCATGTTCACCGTGCTGAAAGTGCGCAAGGACCAGCCCGCCGGTGACTACAAGGATCCCGGTTGGTTCAAGCAGCCGCCAGGCACCCAGTCGTACGAATGGAAAGGAGACACCGGAGCTGCACCAACTGCGCCGGCGCAACCCGTGGCTTCCAGCAAAAAGGCGCCCATGGAGATTCAGGTACGGAAGCCCGACAAGCATTCCGGGCATCACTGAACGCGCTCTCCTGCCTTCCCTGTTTGCGTCAATTTCGAGAGGAACCTGTATGAAAATCAGGAAGACACTAACCGCAGCGGTTCTGTTCACCGTCCTCGCCGCCCCCGCCTGGAGCAACGAGCCCCCGCAGTCCGGCACCGCGGCCAAGACCAGCGCATATGCGGGACAGGAAACGCGCGTCATCAAGTCGCTGGCTGCTGCCGACGTCGCGTCGCTGCTCGCCGGCGAAGGTGCCGGGTATGCAAAGGCCGCCGAGCTCAATGGCTATCCCGGTCCTGTTCACGCGCTTGAGCTGGCGGCCGCGCTGGCCCTCGATGCCAACCAGGTCGAGCAGACGCGGGTGCTGATGGATCAACACAGGTCGCGGGCAAAGGAATTGGGCGCGCGACTCGTAGCGGCGGAACGTGCGCTTGACGAGCTGTTTGCAACCCAGCAAGCCACCGTCGACACGGTGGAGACCTCGGCTCGCGACGTGGGCCTGCTGCAGGCAAGTCTGCGCGCGGAGCACTTGAAGACGCATCTTGCGCAACGTGCACTGTTCAACGCCGAGCAGACGCGGAAGTACACCGAACTGCGAGGATATGGCCCCGTCGGGTCGTCAACGCCCGCTACTCCCGCCAACACGGGTCATGGCACCCGCCATCACTGATTCCACGCTTCATCATCCGGAGACATCCCCATGAAAAACATTGCCAGCTTCGTGTTGTCCGTCACTGTTGCCACAGCGATTGCCGCGTTTCCCATCGCCACCCTGGCCCATGGCGATGCGGGGAACGCCAAGGCTGCCAGGACAATCTCCACGGACAAGCACCCCTTCGGCGTCGAAGGCGACCCCAAGAACGCGACGCGAACGGTGGCGGTGGCGATGGATGACACCATGCGGTACTCGCAGCAGGAGATCCGTGTTGCACAAGGCGAGACGGTGACCTTTGTCATCACCAACAAGGGCAAGCTGCTGCACGAACTTGTCTTCGGCACGGAAGACGAGTTGAGGAAACATGCAGAATTGATGCGCAAGAATCCAGGGATGGAACACGACGAACCCTACATGGCCCACGTCAAGGCGGGGCGTACGGAAAAAATGACGTGGAAGTTCACGAACCCCGGTACCTTCCTTTACGGGTGCCTGGTGCCCGGACACTTCGAGGCCGGGATGAAGGGCAAGGTCGTGGTCACCGCAAGCAAATGATCGAGAGGACCAGCACATGAAACGACGAACTCTGCTGAAAGCTGCCCTGTCGAGCCTGGCCTTGGGCAA
>JANNKR010000031.1:0-3727 GCA_031396395.1 Betaproteobacteria bacterium | reverse complement strand
GGCGATCGAACGCGAACTGGCCGCGGTCGACGGCGTGATGCTCGGACGCACTGCGTATCACGACCCGATGGTGCTGGCGCTGGTCGACTGGCGGTTGTTCGGTGTGGAAACGCAGCCGCCCACGCGAGAAAAAATCCTGCGCGCGATGGTTCCCTATGTCGACGCGCAGCGTGCACGCGGCGTGCCGCTGCGTGCCATCGCCCGGCACATGCTGGGGCTTTATCACGGCATGCCGGGCGGGCGCCGCTTCCGCCAGATCCTGTCGGATGCCGCGCGCCTGCGCGGTGCAACCTCGGCACTGCTGCTCGAAGCGCTGCTGGAAGTGGAGCCGGCGCTGGCGGACGTGGATTAGTCGCCTGTTAAAGGCCACTCGTGCTGCACGCGTCGGGTCAGCGGCGCCGCCGGTCGTGCTTGCGCGAAGTGGCGGGTGGATGTCCTGGTGAGGGAGGGGATGCAGGCTTGCCTGTTGTTGCGGCTGGCACGTCAGGATCGGCGTCTTCCGCGCCACCTGGCATCGCGCGCAGGAACCGGTCCGGCGCAATTTCGATGAAAATCGACGTGGCGACGAACAGCACGACGTAAAACAGCGCGCTGTAGTGCCCGAGGAACACGAAGAATCCGGTGTAAGTGACCATCAGGACCACGATCCAGCGCAGGAACACGAGGGCGAAGCGGCGCTTTAGCCGCAATTGGTCCGGCGTTTGTGTGCGCAGTGCGCGATAGAGCCCGAAGCCGGACCAGCATGCCGCCGCCACCTGCAGCGCGATACCGATGTGCAGGCCGCGATCGGCGAGCATCTCGCGCCAATCCGCGCCACCGGGGGCGAGCATGAAGATCAGCGGCACGCCAAGCGGAACGGCAACCACCGCGATGATCATCAGGCCTGCGCCGATATAGCCGGCCTCGGCGTTGATGCGCGCCGCCAAACCTTCGTCGGTCGCAGGAGGCAGCATGAATCGCGCCACGCCCGTCGCGATTACGCCCATCGACAGCAACGTGTCGATGAAATACAGCACCAGCACATTGGCCGCGGACCAGCCGAACAGCAGGATGCCCGCGACCGGCACGATGTTGCGGGCGACGATCTGGGCGATCAACAGCGGGTGCATTGGCGCCGGCATGATGGGAGAAAGACGCGCCGCGTCAGGCGGCAGGCATGTCGTCGGCCATGTACGCGCGAACGATGCCCGCGAAATCGGCATCCGCCCGCATCCCGAGCGACAGACCGAAGGCGGGCGCGAAGTTGGCCGGCCACGTGGCGACGATCTTGTCGATTGCGGGATCGAGTTGCCACCGCACGCGCGCGGCAACGGCGTCGCCGGCCACCTCGCGCAGCGCATCCACCATCGCGCCCACGCCTATGCACAAGCCCGGCACGTTGATCGAGCGGCTGGTGCGGAATGCGCTTGCTGGCGTTTCGTGGCCGAGCACCAGATTGTCGATCACGGCGCGCGGGGACTGCACCCACATCCTGGTCGTGGGGGCCACGGGACAAATGGCATCAACGCCGGCGAGCGGTTCGCGCACGATGCCGCTGGCAAACGAGGACGCCGCCTTGTTGGGCTTGCCGGGCCGTACGGTGACCGTGGGCAGCCGCAAGCTGCGGCCGTCGATGAAACCCTTGCGCGACATGTCGTAGACGAGGAACTCGCCGATCGCCTTTTGCGTGCCGTATGACGCCTGCGGCGTGACGGGCGCATGGTCGGGCACGGGGTCTGGCAGCATCCCGCCGAATACGGCCAGCGAACTGGTGAATACGAACTTGGGCGGCTGCTTCAATGTACGGCATCGTTCGAGCAGCGTGCGCGTGGCGTCGAGGTTGACCCGCATGCCGATGTCGAAGTCCGCCTCCGCCTGCCCGCTGACCGCGGCGGCCAGATGGAACACCGTATCGGTGTCGGCGGTCACGGCACGCGCGATCACTGCGGGGTCGGCGAGATCCCCGGTGACCACGTGGATACGCGGATCGGCGAACGTCGCGGGCGCTGCCACGTCGAGGAGTGTCACTGCCGCAATTTCGCGTACGCGGCCGCTGGCATCGGTCAACGTGCCGCGGTCGAGAATCTTGTGGGCGAGACGAGTGCCAAGGAAGCCGGCGCCGCCGGTGATCACGATTCGCATGGAGTTTCTGCCGGTGTGGGGATGGCGCTATGATAATCGCCCTTTCACGAGCTTTCGAGGAGCCGGGCCATGCCAAGACCCATTCATTTCGAAATTCACGCGGAGAACCCCGAGCGGGCGATGAAGTTCTACACACAGCTCTTCGGCTGGAAATTCGCGCAATGGGGCAAGGAAGCATACTGGCTGGTCACGACCGGCGAGGCGCCCGAACCAGGCATCAACGGCGGGCTGATGCCGCGAGTTGGCGGCGGTCCGGTGCCGATGGCGGCCGTCAACGCGTTCGTCTGCACGGTGGGCGTCGAAAACATCGACGCGATGATCGCCAAGGTGACGGAGGTGGGCGGCACGATCACCGTGCCCAAGATGCCCATCCCGACCATGGGCTGGCTGGCCTATGGCGCCGACACCGAGGGCAACCTCTTCGGCATGATGCAGATGGACGCCGCGGCCGCATGAACATCGCATCGCCACGTCGGTTGATCATTGCCACGCGAGAATCCGCGCTGGCGCTGTGGCAGGCTGAGCACATCAAGGCGCGTCTCGCGGTCCTCTATCCGGCAACGACGGTCGACTTGCTGGGCATGACCACCAAGGGTGACCAGATTCTCGACCAGCCGCTCACGGATATCGGTGGTAAGGGTCTTTTCATCAAGGAGCTCGAGGTCGCGATGGCCGAGGGCCGCGCCGACTTCGCCGTCCATTCGCTGAAGGACGTGCCGATGGAGATGCCCGAGGGCTTCGCGCTGGCGGGCATCACCGCGCGCGAGGATCCGCGTGACGCGTTCGTGTCCAACCGGTTCGCGTCGATGCAGGCGCTGCCGGCCGGCGCGGTGGTCGGCACGTCCAGCCTGCGGCGCGAGGCGCAGCTGCGGGAACGCTATCCGGCGATCCGGATCAAACCGTTGCGTGGCAACGTGAACACGCGCCTGCGCAAGCTCGATGAAGGCCAGTACGACGCGATCATCCTGGCGGCGGCCGGGTTGAAGCGATTGGGCTTCGGCCAACGCATCACCTCGCTGCTGGAACCGGAGATAAGCCTGCCGGCGCCCGGGCAGGGGGCTTTGGCGCTGGAGTGTCGCAGCGACCGGCCCGACCTCGTCACGGTCCTCGATCTCCTCGCCGATCGCGAGACATCGCTGGCCACGTCGGCGGAGCGCGCCTTCTCCCGCGCGCTGGGTGGCAGTTGCCACACGCCGCTTGCCGGATACGCGCAGTGGAAGGCCGGTCAGCTGTGGCTGCGCGGACTGCTGGCAAGCCAGACCGGTGCGGATGTCATGCGTGGAGAAGCAACGGCCAGTGTGCCCGATCATGACGCGGCTGAGCGGCTGGGACGCAGTCTGGCGGACGATTTTCTCAGGCGCGGCGGCGCGCGTCTCATCGCTGCATGAACATGCGCGAGCGATGAGTGTCTACCCGCTGACGCCTGCCCCGCGTGCCGCCGTGCCGCTCGAGGGCATTCGGGTGATCGTCACCCGCCCCGCACGACAGGCCGCCGGGGTGGCGCAGACCCTTGCCGCGCTTGGCGCCGTGCCGGTCATCGTTCCGGCCATCGTGATCCTGCCGCCACCGGACCGCACGGCGCTGGATCGCGCCCATGCGTCGCTCA
>JANNKR010000361.1:0-3202 GCA_031396395.1 Betaproteobacteria bacterium | reverse complement strand
TGATCGCTTCCCAGGTCTGGGACATGAATTTCGACAGCGATACCAACGTGATCGAGGTTGCTGTTCGTCGATTGCGCGCAAAAATTGACGATGGTTTTGAACCCAAGCTGATCCAAACGGTCAGGGGTATGGGCTATGTCCTCGAGACACCGGAGTCCATCTGATGTGGCGCAAGTCGATTACATTTCGGCTCGCGCTCTATTTTGGAAGTGCTTCAACTGTAGTGTTACTCGTCATCGGAGTCGTGGTAGGCGCTTTCGTGGAGAGGCACTTTCTCGATCTGGACCGCGCCGAGCTCCATGGAAAGATGCAGCTTGTCCGACACGTGCTGGAGAAGATGCACTCTCCGGCTGACATCGATGCCCTGCCCGAGCGAATGGGTGACGCATTCACTGGCCATGAGAGCCTTACCGTCGGCATTTTCGGACCCGATGAAAGGTCGATATTTTTGACCGCGGGCGCTACTTTCCCGGAGCAACTCATCGCGGGCGCCTCCAAAGGAAAGTTGGTGGATTGGCCCGTGCTGGTCTCGTGGCAACGCGATGGGCGGACATATCATGGCTTTGCTACCAAGGTTCCAACCGATGTTGCAGGGCTTCCATATGCGGCGGTTGCGGTGGCGCTCGACTTTGCTGCACACGACGCGTTCATGAAGGCTTTTTACGAAATGCTCTGGCTTGCGATCGCTGCAGGAATCGTCGCCACGGGATTGTTCGGGTGGCTCGCGGCAAGGCAAGGCTTGGCGCCTATCCGCGAGATGACTCACGTTGCCCAGAGCGTCACGGCCAGCCGACTGCACGATCGCCTGCCGACGACCGCGTTGCCAATGGAACTCGTCGACCTGGGTGCGGCGTTCAACGGCATGCTGTCCCGCCTGGGGGAATCGTTTCGCCGCCTGTCCGATTTTTCGTCGGACCTGGCACACGAGCTGCGGACGCCGGTCGGCAGCTTGATGACGCAAACGCAGGTGGCGCTGTCGCGGACTCGATCCGCCGACGAATACCGGGAGGTACTGTATTCAAACTCGGAGGAATACGAGCGCCTTGCGCGCATGATCGCCGATATGCTGTTCCTGGCCAAATCCGACAATGGCCTGATTGTTCCAAGAAGCGAGCCGGTCGATCTGGCTGTGGAGGTGCGGGAATTGTGCGAGTTCTATGACGCGTTGGCCGAGGACCAAGGGGTCAGCCTTGAGCTTTCGGGAGCCGGTTCCGTCGACGGAGAACGACTGATGATCCGTCGCGCCATCAGCAATTTGTTGGCGAATGCCATCAACCACTCCCCGCGGGGTGGATGTGTGAACGTCCTCATCGAGCAGGAAAGCGATGGGAGCACGGTATGTGCGGTGGAAAACCCTGGTGAGGGCATTGCGGCGGAACACCTGCCGCGCCTGTTCGAGCGATTCTATCGAGTGGATCCATCGCGGCAGAGGTCGACCGATGGCGCGGGCCTCGGCTTGGCTATCGTCAAGTCCATCATGGGTGCCCACAAGGGAACGGTGCGCGCCACGTCTGTGGGCGGACTGACGCGATTTGAAATTCGGTTTCCCGCCCGGGAGACTGCCTGAGTGTCTGCTCTTGCCGGCGCGTGCGGCGCTGGCGCCTTGCCGGGACAGCGCGCACGCTTTCCCTGGAGGTGCGCCTCGTGGCAGCCAGACCGCCATGATTTCCGATTTGTAATGCTGGCGTCATCGGCGTGGCGGGCGCGCGCACGTATTGTGGTCGCGAGAGAGGCAACATGCATTGAACTGAGGGGGTTTGCGGGTTTGTTTATCGCAATGCCCGAGCCTTTCCGCCGGCGTTGAGGTTCATCGCGCTGCCCGTCGTTCCAATACTCACTGGAGACCAAGAGATGAAACGCAAAAACGTTACCGCAATCGCACTGGTACTCGCCCTTGGCATCGCTGGTTCGGTGCTGGCCCAGGGGCGCCATGACGAGAAGCCGCACGGCTACGACAAGGCCAAGGTGGAAGCCGCGAGCAAAGGCGCAGTAAAGCCGGAGGCGCAATCCTCCGCCGGTGGTCGCCACGACGAAAAACCTCACGGCGTGAAGAATGCCAAGCCCAAGCCCACGGCAACGCCGGTCGCCGTAACGCCTGCGAAGGAAGGGGCGGCCGTCCCCGGGAGCGGTAAGTCCGCGCAGTAGGCTGATGTGCGCTGCCGTACGGACATTGGCAATGCGTCAGCCTAGATTCCCCCGATCAGTGCGGATTTCGAATCCGTTGTTTGCTGTGCTTCCGGCGGTAGTGGCAGCTAAAGGTTCCGTTGGATGTGGCCCGGGTCGTGGGATTTACTTCGCCGCCTGCAGCTCAGTGATCACAAAAGCCCCGCCAGACTTCTGCGCCTTGAACTTGACCTTGTCGCCAGCCTTCACCATGTCGAGCATGGCCGGATCCTTCACTTGAAACACCATGGTCATCCCGGGCATTTCCAGGCTCGGGATCTCGGCGTGCTTAAGCGTGATCTTCTTGGTGTCCTTGTCCACCTTGCGCACCTCGCCATCCACCATCGATTCGGCGGGTGATGCCCCCATCGGCATTCCAGGCGGCATGCTGGAGCTTGGTACTGTCTGTGCAGACGCCGGCAAGGCTGTTCCGATAGCGGCGGATAGAGCGGCGATTGCAACGATGATCATTGCGTTCATGCGAATTTCCTTTCAACGATAGGATTCGAATACGCGGCTGCTGCCGTCCGCCAGAATCAGCAGGACGTCATAGGGGTCCCGCCGATTGCCATAGGCGGGACCGTCCATGCCAGGCGAGCCCACCGGCATGCCCGGCACGGCCAAACCGATGCCGGTTGGCTTTTCTTTCAGCAGACGATGGATTTCGCGCGCCGGAACGTGGCCTTCGATGACGTAACTTCCGGCGCGTACCGTATGACAAGAACCATACGTCGCAGGCATGCCGAAGCGAGACCGGGCAGCGGCATTGCCGGTGTCGAACGTCCGCACATCGAAGCCGTTCGCCTCGACGTGCGTGATCCAGTCCTTGCAACAGCCGCAATTGGGATCTTTCCAAACTTCGAGGGTCATCTTTGCCTGGCTCCACGCGAATGGACTGTTGCCCAAGGCCAGGCTCGACAGGGCAGCTTTCAGCAGAGTTCGTCGTTTCATGTGCTGGTCCTCTCGATCATTTGCTTGCGGTGACCACGACCTTGCCCTTCATCCCGGCCTCGAAGTGTCCGGGCACCAGGCACCCGTA
>JANNKR010000335.1:0-7331 GCA_031396395.1 Betaproteobacteria bacterium | reverse complement strand
CATTTGACTCGGCGGCGCGCGGCCGAAGAGCTGAATCTACCTCGAGACCCGAATCATGCGCCCAGGGCCGCCCGTGCCATCGTCGGGCTAGCTCCGACGCTTCGGAACCTGCACGCACCCCGCGTAGAACACCGCGAAGGGACTCAACGTATAGGCGAAAACCTGATTCTGGATGGCCGGATCCTGCTCCATCAGCTTGCGCGCCTCCTGCTCGTTGGCCGCGGCGAGCACGATCAAGCCCTTGTCGGAATAGCGGGCGCCAAGAACGAGGCTTTGCTGCTCGCGCAGACGTCGCAGGTTGGACGAGTGTTCGCGGAAGTGCGCTTGCTCGTGCGCCTGCTTCGCAGGATCCCAACTCGGTCCCGTGCGCAGTTCCACCGCGAACAACGACGTTTCCGGGCGCTCCGCCGGCACGTCGGCCGGTGGCGTCTGTGCGGTTGCGGCGTTCAGCGGCACCATGCCCAGAGCCAGGGCAGACTTGATGACGGCGCGTCGGCTGGTCATGATGGAATACTCCCTATGACGCTTCCATGCAATTTTCCATCACCGCTCAACGGCCCTTTTACTGCGGTCGCGCCAGGCGAGCCTGCACCGCAGCCGGCAGGCACTGCAACACCAGGGCGCGGCAGCGGTGCCAGAACGCCGACAGCAGCAGCAGCGCCGAGCCCGTGGCCAGCGCGGTGATCGCAAAACTCAAGCTCACCACGCCATGCTGATTCAGCAGGGCGCTGAACGTGTACAACACATAGCCCAAAGCGGCCACCAACAGCGCCCGCCGATCGATCGACAGGGACACCAGGGCGATCACCGCATAGAGCGCCACGACCGCGAGCGCGTTACCCAGGGTCGTCCCGCCTTCGGATACGCCCAACGCGCCGAACACGGCGCGCACCAGCAACGGCGCCGCGAGCAGATGGAGCCAGAAAGCCACATCGGACTTTCGGGTCAGGCGCGCGGGATCGGCGGCGTCCCAGCGCAAGGCGAACACGAACACGACCAGGCCCGCCACCAGCGCGATCGGCGTAGTCCAGTTCAGCGCCTCCGGCACGATAGCCAGCAATAGCGTCACCACTACAGCGACCGCGGCGGCCACGCCGAGCGCTACCGTGATGGGCACCCGGAAACGCCACCAGTGCAGCCACGCGCCGATCAACGCAGCCACGCTGCCAACGACCCATCCCGCACCGGCGTGGTCGATATAGCCCACGCCCAGCGAGACCAGGCCGCCGATGAAGACGATTGCCAGCACGATCGCCGGCAGCGCCATGTGGCGCTTGCGCACGAAGAATTCCGCCAGGCCCCAGGCCGCCACGACCGCAGCTGCGGCGCCTAGCCAGGGCGCGATCGTCGCGCCGATGGTGGCCACCGACGCGAGCAGAAGCGCGCATGCAATCACGACGAAGATGTCGTTGAAGCCGGTGACCAGGCGAAATCGCTCGTCATCCACCGCCGAGCCATTTTGCATGCTCGCGACGTGGGCGCGGAATGCCTCCGCCGTTGCGTCGGTCAGGATGCCGGCCTCGACGGCCGACGTCAGTTCTTCTTCGGTGTACATGGGCCTCCGCGGGTGGAAGTTTCGTTGACCGCGGGGCAGAGTTTAAACGGTGCAGCCCGGTCGCGGCGGCGAATCACCCACCGGAACCATCATTCCCGCAGAAACACAGGCAAGCAACTACCCGCCCGATCGGCCGAGCCCAGTCGAGGCTATCCACGATTTCAGCGCTAGGCTGCCACGTATGGTGCCGATCGTCGCTCGTATTCGGCTACCGAGATGATGCGGCGTACCTGCGCGTCCCACAGTATGCTTTTGAGCGCGGATGGGATCTGCGCTATCCCGATGCGCGTCACGTCGCTAAAAAGATGCTGGTATTCGGCGTGGCAGGCCACGAGGCGATAGTACGGAATTCGCGCCGACAGATGGTGAATGTGGTGAAAGCCGATGTTGGCAGTGAACCAGCGCAACCACCGCGGCAACACCAGGAAACTCGTCCCTTCGATCGCGGCGGTATCGGAATTCCAGCCCTCGTCCGCGCTGGCGTACGAATGTTCAAAATTGTGCTGAACCGCGAAGAGCACGATCCCGGCGCCGCCGGCAAGCGAGATGCTGGCGACGTAGCAGACGAAAAACAGGGCCGGGCCCACCAGCCACGCCATCAGGGCCCAGAGGCAGAACAGCACCACGTTGTTCCAGAACATGTGCCAGTACTCCGCCGCCGACGCCCAGTACGGCGTCTTGAACGAAAGCGCGTGCTCCCGCATCGACACCGCTGGCTGCGCGACCTTGTTCCTGGCGATATGGGCCAACAGGCCCATGCTGCCCCACAGCCACGTCAGGCGCGGGTTCACGAGCAGATAGACGAACCCTCCAAGCGGCGCGAGCCAGATGCTGCGCGCATGACGATACCGGCGCTGCTGCTTGCCGGTCATGGCGGCATAGGCGCCCACGGTCGCGATGTCCAGCGGCCCGCGGTACTGCTCCCAGTTGCCATTGGTGGAATGATGGAACAGGTGGTGCCTGGACCACACATACTGCGGCATGGCCGCCAGCACGCCGAACACGAACCCGAACCCCTTGTTGAGGCGGGCGTCGCGAAACAGGCTGCCGTGTCCGCATTCGTGCATCAGCACGAACACCCGCACCAGGAAGAGGCTCATCAGCGCAATCACGCCCGGGATCAGCCAATACGACACCTCCGCACCCAGCACGGCGGCATACCAGAGCGCCGCCAGCGGCAGCAGTGTCGTCGCCACGGCCAACAACCCGCGGGCGTTGTTCTGCCTGGCGTAACGATCAACGATCGTTCGCTTGAGTTGTTTAATGGCAGCGATATGCGTCATGGGGGAGGCGGCGTGGCGCCGAAAGCCGCGGTGGGTGCCTGAACGGGCGCTGCGGCAGAAGGACTCCAGAAGGATACCCGAAGCGGCGAAGCGACGCCGAACATGGTCCCCGGACACCGGCCTCGGCTTACCCGAAGCTCCCGGCCAGCTTTCCCCAACTCGGCTGCGGATCTTCAACCTTACGGCGGCAGCGCATCGAGGTTGCCCCGCGCCTTGCGGTGCGCGGGATCGAGTGCCAAGGCACGTTCGTAGGCGGCGCGCGCACCCGCGCGGTCACCCGCCTGCTCAAGCGCGTGGCCGAGATTGTTCCACGCGCGGGGATTGCCCGGCGCTGCGCGCACCGTCGCGCCCCACAACCGCGATTCGCTCGCGTAATCGGTCACCCGCAAGAAGGTGGCCGCGCCCAGCAACAGTGCGAGCAACCCGGCCACCACGGCAGCCGCACCCTGCCGCGACCACGTCCCCAGCATCACCCCAAGGACCAGTCCGGGGCCGACGATGGCGAGGTAGAGCTGGCGATCGTTGGCAAGCTCAAGACGCGCCAGGGGCCCGTGGGTGGGCAGCAGCGCGAGCGCGAACCACAGGATGCCGAAGCCCAGCCACGGGCGGCGACGAACCTGCACTACGCCGAGCAGCAGCGCGACCACCATGGCGGCGAGCCACGCAAGACCTGGGGTATCGAGCGTGGTTCGTGGCACGAGGTCCGGATCGAAATTCACGCGCAGCGTGAGCAGCGGATGGGTCACGAGGTACGCCACCGCGTCCACCTGCGCGATCAGGTTGTCGAGCGGCCCGCGGAGTTCGAGGCTGCTGGCGACCAGACGGCGATTGGCCGCGATCGCCAGTACGACGCCGACAAGTACCGCGAAGGCGATCCACACCGGCGCGGTCCGGCGCAGCGCGTCGCGCAGCCGCGCGCCGCGTGCGCACTCGACCAGCACCAGCGCGAAAGGCAACGTCCACGCGGCCTCCCGCGCGGCTAGTGCAATGAACAGGCACAGGATCACGCCGGCCGTCCAGGCGCGCGCCGCACCATCGCGCGCGCGCTCCCACGCATACAGCCCTGCCAGCGTAGCCAGGCCAGACAGCACGGACGAGCGCCCGGCGATGTAGACCACGGCCTCGGTTTGCGCGGGATGCAATGCAAACAGCAACGCACATACCAGTGCAGCGAACGCTGGTCGGGAGCACGCCGGCGCCATCGCAGGCACCCACCGCCGCGCCAGCAGGAGGACGAAAATGGATGCGGCGACATGCAGGGCCACGCCGACGAGCGCAAATCCTGCCGGCTGCTGCGACACCGACCAGTTGGCGAGATAGGTGGCCTTGGTGAGCGGGCGCAGACCCGGCATCGACGACACGAATCCCGACCACGATTGCACGTCGCGGTCGATGACGACGACGCGAAAATCGTCGTACTGGAAGGTCGTCCACGGGGCCGCCGCATAGGCCGCCAACGCCGCCAGCACGACCAGCGTAACCGCGACGCGCAGCGTCACCGGGGGACCAGCGGGGCAGAGGGCGGCATCGGCAGGCGGTTGCCGCGCGGCTCGTCGAACGCCGTCTCGATCATCGCCACCGCATCCCACCAGCGATCCGGCGCGCCCAGCAGCACCACCAGCACGCGGGTCGAGCCGCGCTGGGCCAGCCCGACCAGGCACCGTCCTGCCGCGCGCGTCCAGCCCGTCTTGACGCCACGGGTGCCCTCGACCCGGCCTATCAGCACGTTGGTGGAGTCGAAGCGGAACACGCGACCATCGCGCGTGCGTGCCGTGCCCTTGTCGCTGGCGACGATCGTGGCGAAGGCGGGATAGGCCTGCGCGGCATCGGCGATCCGGGCCAGATCGCGCGCCGATGCGTAATGGTCGGGCGCGTCGAAACCACAGGCATTGGCGAAGTGCGAATCCACCAGCCCCATCGCCAGCACGCGCGCATTCATCCGTTTGACGAACCCGGCTTCGGATACCGCCACATGCTCGGCGAGTGCCACGCACGCATCATTGGCCGAGCGCAGCAGCATCGCCGTCAGCAGGTCGCCGACGGTAAGGCGCATCCCCGCGGCGAGTCCGATGCGGGCGCCACCAGCCCGCGCCGCGCGCGCACTCACCACGACCTCGGCGGCAACGGGCGCTGCCTCGAGCACCAGCAATGCCGTCAGGATCTTGGTAAGGCTCGCGGGCCTCTGCCGCGTGGACGCATGGGCGGACCAGCGCTCCACGCCATCGATGGTCACAAGGTAGGCCGCCGCCGCATCGGGCCACGGATTCGACGGCTCGGCGGCACGCGCGGCCGGCGATACCGATACCGCGACAGCGACAGCGACAGCGAGCCCCGCCGCGACGAGCAAGTTGCCGCGCGGCGTCGCGACGGTGACTAGTGCCTGTAACAGAGCAAGCGGCAGTGTCTGGCTTGCTCGGTTACAGGCCACTAGAACGGCAACAGCTTGCGCAACGTTTCCACACCCTGCTGGACCGGATCCGCTTTCGGCTGCGGGGCCGGTTGCGCCGTCGGCGTTGGCGTCGGCGCCGTGCCGGTCCGGCCCGCGGTGGAACTCCCGCCGGGAGCACTCGCATCGTCTCCGCCCGCGACCGCGCCCGGGCCGCGCGTCAGACGCGCATAGCGGTTGCACAGCGACGTCAACGAACGATCCACGAGGTAATAGTCGCGCCCCTTGCAGTACGTCGGCCCGGCCGCGCGCACATCGTCATCGCAGGCCCCGTTGCCGACAAACGCCCAGTCCCGGGTCGACGTCGCCTTGCCGCAGGCCGCCTTCGCCGTCTCCGCGTAGTTGGCGTTGCACCCGCGGAACGAGCCCTGCACTGCATCCAGGCTCGACTTGGCCACCACGGTCTTGAACGCGGCAGGTTCACGCATGTCGCGCGCGAGTCCGCCCACGCTGTCGCAGAACGTCTTGCGCCGCGATTCACAGACGGCGCCTTTTTCGAAAAAGGCCTGGTAGTAGAGCTTCTCGGTCATTTCGAGGCATACCTTCGCGACCTCGGCGGCACCGGAGGCCTGGGCCGATGCCACGATTTGCTGCGTCTGGTCGGTACACGCGCCCACCTTCTTGCCGGAGAACGTCTGCGTCATCTCCATTTCCTGGCCACGGCGCGTCGACTTGATCTGCATCCTGCCGTCGTAGGCCGTGGGCGTCGACGTGATCTCACCGCGGCCGGTCATCGGGTCCTTGCCCGTGCACTCCACGGCGAACGTCACCTTGTTGCCGACCGTCCTGACGTCGGTGGTCCGACAATTTTCCTGTTGGGGAATGGCGTCCTCGCTCTTGCGGTCCTTCTTGAGACACATCTGGTGAGTTTGCGCCGGCATCGCCATCGGCATGCCGGGCATTTCCATCTTCATCGTGACGTCCCACAGTTCGTCCGGGCCGCCGATCTTGAAGGTCTTCGCCTGCTGGCCCATTCCGGGCTGCGCCAGCGCGGCGGTGGTCGCCATGACAAGGACCAGCCCGATGGCAGTCAAGGTTGGGACGGGTGCGAATACGGCGCGCGATGGGTTCACGGGACCTCCTCGGCAAGGGGAATGGGTTGTCGAGATGCTACCGCAAGTTGCGGACTTGCTCACGTCGGCGCGGCGATGCGTCGCACCAATGCGACGGACCTGCGTTGCAGTCGCGTCGCTGCATTGCTCCGACCCATCCAGCAAAGCCAAACTGGCAGACTTGCCAACGCACGACTCAGGCGGCGTGCTTTAACGTATTCGCGGCTGATTGCAGTCCTGGCCAGTGCGACCCAGAAACGCCGGGTCATGTCGAGCAACTCCGGGTTTTCGGTGCTGACTGCCGTCGGCGCGACCGGATCCAATGTCATGCCGCAGATAGGGCAATTGCCCGGCCCCACCTGGCGAATCTGCGGGTGCATGGGGCAGGTGTAGATGACCTCCCCGGGCTTCGCTACTACGCTCCGCTGCGCGATCTTTGCGACTGCCGGCACGGCGTCCGCAGTGTCGCCCGGGTGGTCGTGCTGATGATGGTGCGCGTGTGAATGTTCCATGATCGCTCCTTCACTTTGCCGTCAGCAGCAGCCCGTTGACCAGTGGAAGCAGCGACGTCGTCGCCGCATTCCACGCATCTCGACTCGCGATTACTTGGGCATACCGCCTTGGGGGCCAGCCATCATTCCCTGCTGGTCCATCATGGTCTGCATCATCATCTCCATCATGCCCATGCGCTTTTCCATCATCTGCATCTGACCCTTCTGGTCGACCGGCGCGCCCTTCTGCGCCATCATCCCGCCGCCCATACCTCCCATCATTCCGCCGCCGTGCATCTGATTCATCATGGCCATGCAGCTCTGCATTTCCTCCCGCTGCCTGTCCATCAGGATCTTGCGTGCCTCGGG
Source organism: Betaproteobacteria bacterium (assembly GCA_031396395.1). Classification (GTDB taxonomy): domain Bacteria; phylum Pseudomonadota; class Gammaproteobacteria; order Burkholderiales; family Casimicrobiaceae; genus VBCG01. The sequence goes on along the minus strand of JANNKR010000335.1, from coordinate 135 downwards.
TGTGGTCGCGCTCGCCACCCTTTCGTGCAACGCCTTCATCAGCTGCATGTGTTCGTCCATCTGCGCCATCGCACTGCCCATATTCATCGGTTTGGCGGCTTTCGGGGCCATCGCGCCTGGGTTCGACATCGGCGG
>JANNKR010000314.1:0-4958 GCA_031396395.1 Betaproteobacteria bacterium | reverse complement strand
GATTTCGACCAGCCCGTCGGCGGCGAGCGGCGCCAGCGCCTCGAGTTCGGGCGCGAACGTCGATCTGAAAGCAATGCCGTGCGCGCGTTCGATCTCGGCGAAGTCGAGGTCGAAATTGCACATCAGCTTCTGGATGACGTCACGGCGCAGTTCGTCGTCGGCGTCGAGTTCGACGCCGCGCAGCACCGGCAGCACCGCTGCGTCGAGCCTCTCGTAGTACTCGTCCAGCGTCTTCACGTTCTGCGTGTACGCGGTGCCGACCTTGCCGATCGCCGAGATACCGAACGCGATCAGGTCGCGATCGGGTTGCGTGGAATAGCCCTGGAAGTTGCGGTGGAGCTGCCGCTCGCGCTGCGCCACCGCCAGCTCGTCGCCCGGCTTGGCGAAGTGATCCATGCCCACATACAGATAGCCGGCCGTAGTCAGCTTCTCGATGGCCAGCGCCAGGATGGCGAGTTTGTCGGTCGGGGACGGCAGGTCATTGAGCGCGATCCGCCGCTGCGGCTTGAAGAGGTGCGGCACATGCGCATAGCTGTAGAGCGCGATGCGGTCGGGCGACGCCGCGACCACCCGGTCGAGCGTCGTGGCGAAACCGGCGACGGTCTGCCGCGGCAGCCCGTAGATCAGGTCGGCGTTGACGGAGACGAATCCCGTGGCGCGCGCGGTGTCGATCACCGTCAGGGTCTCGGACTCGCTCTGGACGCGATTGACGGCCTTCTGCACCTCCGGATCGAAGTCCTGGATCCCCACCGAGATGCGGTTGAAGCCCAGCCCGGCCAGGAACCGGATCGTCTCGGCGCCCACCTTGCGCGGATCGACCTCGATGGAAATCTCGGCATCGCCGGCAAAGTCGAAATGCGCCCGCAGCGACGTCATCAGCGTGCTCATCTCGTCATGGGCAAGGAACGTCGGCGTGCCGCCACCCCAATGCAGCTGCGTGACCTTGGGCGCGCCCTCGATCAGCCCGCCAACCAGCGCGATCTCGCGCTCGAGGTAGCGCAGGTACTTGGCCGACCGGCCGTGATCCTTGGTCAGGACCTTGTTGCACGCGCAGTAGTAGCAGATCGAGTTGCAGAACGGCAGGTGGACGTACAGCGACAGCGGCTGGTCGGCGCGATCATGGTTGCGCGCGGCCAGCGCCTCCATGTACTGCGCGGCGGCAAAGCCGTCGTGAAAGCGGTCAGCGGTCGGATACGACGTGTACCGGGGACCGAACCCGTCGTACTTGGTGACGAGGCCGGCGTCGAAGGCGAGCGCCGGCACGGGTAGCGTTACAGAGTCGTCCATGGTGGACATGGTGCAGGAAAGGACGCCCGGCGCCTTTGCGCCTGATCAACCCGACGCGGGTCCGACGCCGATCGGGGCGGGCGCCAGATTGACGATCCGGGTGAACAGCTCGTTAAATTGGTCCTGGCTGGACACCCCGACGAGCGGATCGGCGTTGGTCGCGAACGCGGCATCGATCTCGGCCCAATCCTCTGCCCGCAGGTGGGCCTGCGCCAGTGGGAAAACCTCGGTCTCTTCGCAGCGCATGTGGCTGCGTTCGAGTTCCACATACTCCTCCACGGCGGCGGCGAAGGCAGGGAATTCGGTTTCCCCGCCCTGGCTGTACCGGGCCAGCGTCTGCTCGAGCGCTCGGATGCGGGTGGCCCCCTGCCGGTGCTCGGAGCGCAGCCGGTCGAGCAACGCGCGCGCCGGCGGATGGCGCAGCTCCAGCAGCCGGAACAACCACTGGTCTTCCTTCGGGTGATGCAGCCGTTCCGGGAAGGTGTCGACGTAATAGATCATCGCGCCCAGCAGGTCGAAATTGGGCCTCAGCCGGTGTTCGCGGATGCCGCGGGTCAGCGACAGGAGCGCGTGGAGCATGGCCGCCATGGCCTGATGCTCCTCGCGGATGATGGACATCGCCTTCAATGGAACCCGCCTTTCTCTATGGACGGGTCATTCTAGAACGGCGGGAAAGGGCGGCCTTGACCCTGGTCAAGGTGCATCAAGGTGGCCCGGCGTGGACGACGACCTGGGCTAGGCGCCCGTCCCGATCGACTTCATTGCCGCGAGCAGGCGCTGTTTTTCTCCCAGCACCTTGTTGGCGTAGGCCGTGGTCTCGTCCTCGGCGGCACCGTTGTAGAGCTGCAAGCCCTCCACGAGGCCACCGGCGCGTCGAATGTACTGCTTCAGGGCCAGGGCGCCGATCCGGATATTGGTGTGGGGGGTCAGCACCGACTCCTGCTCCGGGACGAACTTGTCCGTATGAAAGCGCGGGATGACCTGCATCAGGCCGACGGCGCCCGCCGGGCTTTCGGCGATCGGGTTGAAGTTCGACTCCACCGAAATGACGGCCACCAGCAGCAGCGGGTCGAGGCCCATCCGGTCGGCTTCATGGTAGGCGTGGACCAGGTATTCGCGGGTAGCTTCCGCGGAAACACGGTACTTCTTGGCAAAGAGGCCAGCCAGCGCTTCGATCTGCTGTCGCCGCACGACCGTGGCGCGGGAAGGCGCCACGCTGACGGGCGCGACCTCGACGGGTTCGGCCGGCTGGATGATGGCCAGTTCGGGGATCAGGTGGCCGGGCCGGTAGGACGCCGATGCGGACAGGGCCAAGGCAGCGGCGAACGCGATCATGATGGCCGTGGTGGGCCGACATCGACCGGTGACACGCCTGGCTTTCGCCGGCGGCGCGTCGTGAATGGATGAAAGCTGTGCGTACATTGCAAACACTCCTCATGTCTATCCCGGCTGCCTCCAACCAGGCTGCGTTGCCGCTGCCAGGTAAGCCGAGGTCATGTTGCTTTGCGATTCGCTTGCGCTGTCTCCCGTTGGAACGTGGTGGTTGCTGTTATGTGTTGTACGTTAAATCAATGGGTTGAAGCGATAAGCCGGCGGCAAGTATACCAGAACCCGAAACTGCGCCAGCTTAAGCCCGACCGGCGGCCCGTTTGGCCCTACCCCGGCATCTTGACCACGGGCGGGGTCGTGGCGGCGACCTTGACGTCGGCCTCGAACAGTTCCTGGAGCTGCGCCGCGGCCTGCGCGGTGGTCTGGATGAACTGCTGCTCGTCCTGGCGGATCGCGTACTGGACGTCCAGCAGGTTGGTGTCGTGCTCGAGAAAGATGTCCACGGCCCGGGTCGCCTGAACCGGGTCGACCCCGGCAGTCACCAGTGCCTGCCGGGCGGTTTCGAGGCTGGACCGCACTGTTTCGCGCTCGATGGCGTCGATGTCCAGGTCGCGCAGCCGGAAGACGTGGACCCGGTTGCGGGCACGGGCGAGGATCGGCAGGTCGGGAAAGTGCTTGCGCACCAGGGCCGCGGTTTTGACCGATGCCTCCACGTCGTCGATGGCCAGCACGAAGAGCTTGGCGTCCCCGGCCTTGGCGGACTGCAGCACCTCCAGCCGCGAGGCGTCGCCGTAGTAGACCTTGTTGCCGAACCGGCGAACGAAGTCGACCTGCTGGTAGTTGGCATCGATGGCCGTGGAAGCAATCCCGGCCATCCGCAGCACGCGCGAAACGATCTGGCCATAGCGGCCGTAGCCCGCGATGATCACCGGGTTGCCGGGGCCGTCGATGGTGTCGAACTCGGGGGGCTTCCGGCGCTCCAGCCACTTTTCCAGCAGGCGCTCATGCAGCGCGAAGGACACCGGCGCCAGCAGCATCGACAGCGTGACGACCAGCACCAGGAACTGGGCGGTTTCCCGCGGCAGGATCCGCTCGGCGCCGGCGGCGGCGAATAGCACGAAGGCAAACTCGCCCCCCTGCGCCAGCAGCACCGCGATGCGCTGGGCATCCGCGTTGCGGGTACCGAAGGCCCGGGCCACGCCGTACATCACCAGCGCCTTGACGGCGAGCAGCCCCAGTGCGCAGCCCAGCATGACGAACGGCTGCGCGGCGAGGATGGTCAGATTGGCGTTCATGCCGACGACCATGAAGAAGAGGCCGAGCAACAGGCCCTTGAACGGCTCCACGTCGGCTTCCAGTTCGTGCCTGAACTCGGAGTCCGCCAGCAGCACGCCGGCCAGGAAGGCGCCCAGCGCCATCGAGAGGCCGATGCTTTCCATCAGCAGCGCGGCGCCGATCACCACCAGCAGCGCGGCAGCGGTGAACACTTCCCGGCCGCCATAGCTGGCCACCGCCTTCAACGCCGGCCGCACCAACAGCCGGCTGCCGATGATCACGCCGGCGATGGCCGCGACGCCTTTCACCGCCAGCACCCAGCCGCTGGTGGTGCCGCCGCCCTCCGGGGACAGGAGCGGCAGCAGGGCGATGAGCGGAATCACCGCGAGGTCCTGGAACAACAGTATGGAAAAGGCCTGGCGCCCGGCCGGACTGCTCAACTGCCCGCGCTCGCCCAGCCACGCCAGCACGATGGCGGTTGATGACATGGCAAGGCCGAAGCCGACGATCACCGACGCCTGCCAGGCCATGCCGAACGCGGTGGTGATTCCCATGATGGCCGCGGCGGATAGCAGGACCTGCGCGCTGCCCCAGCCGAAAACGGAGTGGCGCAGTGCCCATAGGCGCAATGGCTCCAGTTCCAGCCCGACCAGGAACAGCAGCAGGACCACGCCCATCTCGGCGAAGTGCATCGTGCCTTCGGACGCAGGGATGAGGCCGAAGCCCCACGGGCCGATCAGCGCACCGGCCGCGAGGTAGCCCAGTACTGCGCCCAGCTTGAGGCGGCGGAAGATCGGTACGACGATGACCGCGGTGGCAAGCAGGATGGCGGTCTGGGCAAGGAGACTCATGCCGGTTGGCCTGATGAAGGTGGGTCGAGGCGCATGGTGCCCGGTAAACCCGGGGGCGACGAGTTGTACAACGCTTATGCGCCGGCGGCTGCGCGTTGAGTCGATGCTGCCACCACCGACTTTTTGAGCCGAGCCTCGGCAGCGCGGCATCGCGGTCCTGAAAATTCCTCCGCCAACGCATCGATGAACAGCCGGGCGCGGGCCGGCATCAACCGT
>JANNKR010000303.1:0-6459 GCA_031396395.1 Betaproteobacteria bacterium | reverse complement strand
CACGAATGCCACGAACAGGTCTTTCCAGAGATTGCGCTTCATCGTCGTACCTCCGGTCAAAGTTCAGGTTGTGCTGCCGGTACTGCTCGGGTATCGAGAGCACGCTCTCGGGACACTGCGGTCCCGGCCCGCGCGAGCTCCGCCGGGGATCGCCCGGCGCGGTGCATTTCCACCAAATGTCGCCGGAACTCCAGTGATGGGTTCATGCCGCTGGTTGCCCAATTTCAAAATTGGCCATCCGCTCCAAAGCACGCACCATGGCCGAGTGGTCCCATGCCTTGCCGCCATGCGCCACGCAGGCGTTGAAAAGCTCCTGCGCGGTGGCGGTATTGGGCAGCGCCACCCCCAGGGCGCGCGCGCTTGACAACGCCAGGTTCAGGTCCTTCTGGTGCAGCTCGATGCGAAAGCCCGGGTCGAATGAACGCTTGACCATGCGCTCGCCATGCACTTCCAGGATCCTGGAAGATGCAAACCCACCCATCAACGCCTGGCGCACCCGCGCTGGATCAGCGCCCGCCTTCGCGGCAAACAGCAGCGCCTCGGCCACTGCTTCAATGGTCAGCGCCACAATGATCTGGTTGGCTACTTTGGCCGTCTGGCCGTCACCATTGCCCCCCACCAACGTTATGTTCTTGCCCATCAGTTCAAACAGAGGCCTCACTTTGGCAAATACTTCCTCGGTGCCCCCGACCATGATGGAAAGCGTGGCGTTTTTCGCGCCGACTTCTCCGCCAGACACAGGAGCGTCCAGGTAGTCGCAGGCCAGGGCGTTGATCTTCCTTGCGAATTCTTTGGTCGCAATGGGGGAAATGGAACTCATGTCCACCACGGTCTTGCCCGTTGTGAGCCCCGCCGCAACGCCTTCTACCGCAAACAGGACCGCTTCGACATCCCCAGTGTCGGGCACCATGATGAAGACGATGTCCGCACACTGTGCCACCCCCCGTGCTGTATCGCATCGGGTTGCCGTGCTGTTGCCGATGGCGTCCGGCATGCGCCCGCGGGTGTGCACGAACAGTTCGTGGCCCGCCTTGACAAGGTGCTGCGCCATGGGCGAGCCCATGGTGCCCAGCCCGATGAATCCGATTTTCTGAGGTTGTGAACTCATTTCAATTCCTGTGCTGGATGCCGGTAAGCGAAGCGTGGAGTTCGTGGTTCATGCGGTGAGTTGCTGGCGCCAGCCCAGGCCCGCGAGGGTGGACGTGGCGGGCTTGTACTCGCAACCGACCCAACCGCGATAGCCGAGCGCGTCCAGGTGTCTGAACAACCACGCGTAGTTGATCTCGCCGGTGCCGGGTTCATTGCGACCGGGGTTGTCCGCCAGCTGGATATGAGCGATGCGCTCCAGATGCGTCTTGATGGTGGCGCCCAATTCGCCTTCCATTCGCTGGGCGTGGTAGATGTCGTACTGCAAAAAGGCGTTGTCCGCGCCAACCTCGTCCAGGACCCCCAATGCCTGCTGTGTGCGATTCAGGTAAAAGTTCGGAATGTCATAGGTGTTGATGGGCTCGATCAGCAATCTGATGCCCGCCGCACCCAGCTCTGTGGCCGCATAGCGCAGGTTGCTCACGAAGGTCTGGTGGAGTATGTCGCTGGCAACGCCTGCAGGCGCTTTGCCCGCAAGGCAGTTGAGCTGCTTCACCCCCAAGGCCTGGGCATAGCGCATGGCGGAAGCGACACCCGCGCGGAACTCCTGCACACGGTCAGGCAAGCAGGCAATGCCGCGCTCACCGGCGTCCCAGTCCCCCGCAGGCAGGTTGTGCAGCACCAGTTTGAGCCCGTGGGTATCAAGTCTTTGTTGAATGTCCTCGATGGCAAAGGCGTAGGGAAACAGGAATTCCACCGCCTTGAAGTCCGCTTTGGCAGCAGCTTCAAATCGCTCCAAAAAGGGCCATTCGGTAAACAGCATGGTCAAATTGGCAGCGAAGTTCGGCATGGCTTTCTCTTCGGTTCCTGCGTGGTCAGTGCAGACCCGAGTCAGTCCACTTTGATACCTTGCTGCTGCACCACGCGCTGGTATATCGCCAACTCGTCCTGAACCTGCGTTTGGTACTCGGCGGCGGTGTTGCCCACGACGATGGCGCCAGTGGCTTCAATGCGCTCTCTCACACCGGGGTCGGCCAAGGCGACCTTCACGGCCGCGTTCAATTTATCAACCACGGCCTTGGGCGTTCCCTTGGGGGCAGACACACCTAGAAAAGACGTTCGGTTGACAGAGCCCAGCCCCACTTCGGCAAAAGTCGGTACGTCTGGCAAGCTCGCGAGTCGCTTCGGGGCCGACACGACAATGGCAACCAGGCGCTTGTCCTTGATGAAGGGCAGGGCCGAGGGCAGGTTGTCGACAATGATGGGCACCTGCCCTCCCACGACGTCGTTCAAGGCCGGACCGGAGCCGCGATACGCAATGTGGATGATGTCGACCTTCGCCTCGCTCTTGTACAACTCGGCCACCAGGTGACCCACGGTGCCCGGTCCGGCACTGCCGTAGCTGTACTTGCCGGGTTCCTTTTGCAGCAGACTGGCGAAGCTCTTGTAGTCCTTGGCTGCAAATGACGGATTGACCGCGACGACCATTGGCGTTGAAGCAACATTGATGATGTGCGCAAAGTCGGAGACCGGGTCATAAGGCGTCTTGGGATTGATCGCCGGGTTGGTTGCCATCGTCGAGACCGAAGACATGAGCAGCGTGTAGCCGTCAGGCGCCGCTTTGGCGACTTCAGCCGCACCGATTGCGCCGCCGGCCCCGGCCTTGTTTTCCACAACAACGGGCTGCCCCAATGCGGCGCCCATCTTCACCGATATGACCCGGGCCAGCAGGTCGGTGGTGCCGCCCGGGGCGAAGGGCACCACCAGACGCACCGGCTTGCTGGGGTAGTCCTGCGCGACCGCAAGTCCCGGCAATGTCGCGGCGAGAATGGCCAAGGCCATCAGGTGGGGGCGAAGGTAAGTCATCTATGGTCTCCTGTTCGTCTGCAAGGATCGGGGGGATTCGACGTCCACCCCTTATCGCAGTCCATTGGCAAGCCTGCCCGAAACGCTTGCCAATCTTCCGGCAACGCGGTGGCTACGAGGAAGTAGCGTGCCGGGAATTACGGTTATTCTTTTCTGGAATATTGCGATCCACCAAAGCTCGTGGTCTACTTTGACCGTGGATCGCTTTCAAGCAACGAAGCTCTTTATTCGCGTCGTCGATCTGGGCTCATTCAGCAAGGCGGCAGCCGATATCGGCATACGACAACCGGCGGCCACAAAACTTGTGGCACAGCTGGAACAGCGGCTGGGTTCGCGTTTGTTGCACCGAAGCACGCACGGCGTCTCGCCCACGGAGATTGGCGCCCTGTTCTACGAAAAGTGCAAGCTGATTGCGCACCATATCGAGGAAGCGCAGACCGTTGCCGCGTTGATGCAGTCGCAAGTGCAAGGCGGTCTGCGCATCAGCATCACGATGGATTTCGGCAGGCGCGTTCTGACGCCGCTGGTGTTGCGCTTTCTTCAGGCCAATCCAAAGCTTCAGGTTGAACTGCTTTTTGACGACCACGTTGTGGACATGGTGGAGCAAGGCATTGACGTCGCCATTCGGATGGGGCGTCTGGCGGATTCCACCTTGGGCGCAAGCTATCTTGGTCTTAACCCCTGGTCCCTCGTTGCCGCGCCAGACTACCTGGCCCGCCGCAGCAAGCCCAAGACTCCCAGCGATCTCGCGTCGCACGACGCACTGATCTGCAGCTCGGTACAAAGTGATTCGCGCTGGCACTTCATTGGCGCCAAGGGTGAGGCGGTGACGGTTCAGGTGAACGGACCGCTGCGTTCCAACAACAAGTCTGCGCTGCTGACGGCGGCCCAGGCCGGCTTGGGCATTGCCGTGCTGCCAACCTATGTGGCGCACCAGGCCATCGAGAGCGGTTCGTTGGTGACGCTATTGAGCGACTGGACATTGCCCCCGCAGGAAGTGCATGCCGTTTACCCGTCGCCCCGCATGGTCCCCGCGAAAGTGAACAGGTTCATCGAATGGCTGCAAGCGCAAATGGGCGGGGCGTGGTGGACAACGCATTATTGACGTTGTGTCTCCCGAGTCCACTTGAAGGTAGCCGACCGATGAACATGGTCAGCCAACAAAGGGGCGCGCGTGGGCGCCACCGTGAAGACCTTGAGCAGCAAGGCTACGGCGTGGCAGGCAACGGAGTGACTACCATGCGCGCGACGAACTCCGACAGGGCCAGGTCGAGTTCCTTGATGGTGACGTCGCGTGGAAGCATGTGGTCGTACGTGACAAGTGAAACGGTCAGCGTGTAGTTGTCGCTCAGGACCCGCCAGTATGCGGTTACTTTGCTGTTGTCGCGGGCGTCAAGGTCCTGCATGTAAGCCCAGAGTCCATTGTCCATCCGGACAATCCTGAGCGATCTCTCGAACGCGTCGGATATTTTCTTCGACTTGTCGGCGAGCGACGACCTTTCCTGCTGCCTCAAGCCCGCGGCCAGCATTTCTTCGGCACGCCGACGCAAAACCTTCGAGTCGTTGCCGCTGACGTCGACCACAGGTGTCTGCAGTCGATGCACAAGCACCATCAGGGTCCCCGCATCCGATCGGCGGCAGAACAATGACGTGCACGGAAACACATCCTGAAAGATCGGAGAAATGCTGTCGCCCGCGGCGATCGACTTGGGTAGGTGCTTCTTGTGCTCCAGGGCACCGACGATACGCGGCACGGAAAGCGCGACGCCCGTGCCTTGCGTGACGAACGGCTCCGCAAACTCAAATGGCGCAGAAATTGCCGTCGCCGGCAGCAGGCAGGCTGCAAACGCAACCCGGAGGGCTCCTCGCAATCGGGAGGCAGGAGATATCAGGCACCGGCGCCGAACACTCACGCTGGAACCCTTCGCCTAGACGTCGAGATTCCGCACGCCCAGCGCATTGCTCTCGATGAAATGCCGGCGCGGCTCGACATCCTCGCCCATCAGCTTCGAGAAGATATCCTCGGCCGCAATCGCGTCCTCGATCTGCACCCGCAGCAAACGCCGCACCTTCGGGTCCATCGTGGTTTCCCACAACTGCCCCGGATTCATTTCGCCCAGGCCCTTGTAGCGCTGGATGGTGGTGCTGTTGCGGGCTTCGTTCAGCAACCAGTCAAGCGCATCCTTGAAGGTCTTGATGGCCAGCTGCTTCTCGCCGCGCTTGATCACGGCGCCTGGCTGGATGATGCCCTGCAACACCTCGGCGGCGGCGCGAATCTGCGTCGCATCACCGCTGGTGAGGAAATCGCTGTCGATGCCGGTGACGTGCGGCGTGCCGTGATGCACGCGCTTGACCACGAGGCGGCGGCTCTCCGTCGTGGCGTCGTAGCGGGCCTCGACCGTGACCTCCGGATTGCGGATGGCGGTTTCGAGCGCGCGCGCGCTGGTCAGCGCGGCGGCCTCGTCCGAAAGATCGACGCGCGCGCCGTTCAGCATCGCGTGCAAGGCCGCGGAGTCGATCACGCGCGACAGGCGCTCGATCACCGCTTCGGCCAGCAGGAATTCACGCGCGATGCTGGCGAAGGTTTCCGGCACCAGTGCTGACTTGCCGGCACCGGGGATCAGCTCGGCGCCCTTCAGTGCGAACTTGAGCAGATGCTGCTTCAGTTCGTGGTCGTCCTTCAGGTAGACCTCTTCCTTGCCCTGCTTGGCCTTGTACAGCGGCGGCTGCGCGATGTAGATGTAGCCCTTCTCCATCAGCACCGGCATCTGGCGATAGAAGAACGTGAGCAGCAGCGTGCGGATGTGGGAGCCGTCGACGTCGGCGTCGGTCATGATGATGATGCGGTGATAGCGCAGCTTGTCCGGGTTGAAGGCGTCCTTGTCTTCCTTGTCCTCGGAGGGGCGGCCGAAGCCGGCGCCCAGCGCGGTGATCAGCGTGACGATTTCCTGCGAGCCCAGCACCTTTTCCACCCGCGCGCGCTCGACGTTCAGGATCTTGCCGCGCAGCGGCAGGATGGCCTGGAACTTGCGGTCGCGGCCCTGCTTGGCGGAGCCGCCGGCGGAATCGCCCTCGACCAGGTACAGCTCGCACAATGACGGATCGCGCTCCTGGCAGTCCGCCAGCTTGCCGGGCAGGCCCATGCCGTCCAGCACGCCCTTGCGTCGCGTCAACTCGCGCGCCTTGCGTGCAGCCTCGCGCGCCCGCGCGGCGTCGACGATCTTGCCGCAGATGATCTTGGCGTCGATGGGATTCTCGAGCAGGAACTCGGCGAGCTTGGCCGATACCACTTCCTGCACGATGGGCTGCACTTCGGACGAGACCAGCTTGTCCTTGGTCTGCGAGCTGAACTTGGGCTCGGGCACTTTCACCGACAGCACGCAGGCCAAACCTTCGCGCATGTCGTCGCCGGTGGTCTCGACCTTGGCCCTTTTGGCGATCTCTTCCTTCTCGATGTAGTTGTTCAGCGTGCGCGTCATGGCCTGGCGCAGGCCGGTCAGGTGCGTG
>JANNKR010000301.1:0-6368 GCA_031396395.1 Betaproteobacteria bacterium | reverse complement strand
CCGCCGCAGACGAACAGGATGTTGGTCGTGTCGACCTGGACGAATTCCTGGTTCGGGTGCTTGCGGCCGCCCTGCGGCGGGACGCTCGAGATCGTGCCCTCGATCAGCTTGAGCAGCGCCTGCTGCACGCCCTCGCCCGAGACGTCGCGCGTGATCGACGGGTTGTCGCTCTTGCGCGAGATCTTGTCGATCTCGTCGATGTAGACGATGCCGCGCTGCGCCTTCTCGATGTCGTAGTCGCACTTCTGCAGCAGCTTCTGGATGATGTTCTCGACGTCCTCGCCGACGTAGCCAGCCTCGGTCAGCGTGGTGGCGTCAGCGATGACGAAGGGCACGTCCAGCAGTCGCGCGAGCGTCTGCGCGAGCAGCGTCTTGCCGGAGCCGGTGGGACCGATCAGCAGGATATTGGACTTGGCGAGTTCGACCTCGTCGTCCTTGTTGCCGGCCTCGAGCCGCTTGTAGTGGTTGTAGACCGCCACCGACAGGATCTTCTTGGCCGGCTCCTGCCCGATCACATACTGATCGAGGCTCTGCCGGATCTCGTGGGGCGTGGGCAGCTTGCTGCGATCGGAGCGCGCAGCCTCGCTGCCGGCACCTTCCTCGCGGATGATGTCGTTGCACAGCTCGATGCACTCGTCGCAGATGAACACCGACGGGCCCGCAATGAGCTTGCGCACCTCGTGCTGGCTCTTGCCGCAGAACGAGCAGTACAGCAGCTTGTCGCCAGAAGATTTATCGGCCATTCAACGACCTGCCTTGGTAACCTGTTGAAATATCTCGGTCAACTTTACGCGCTCGGGATGCGGTTTTGCAAGACTTTGTCGATCAAACCGTACTCCAGGGCCTCTTCCGCCCACAGGAAACGGTCCCGATCATGGTCAAGTTCGACCTGTTCGACCGCGCGTCCGGTGAATTTTGCCATCAGTCCGACGAATCGGCGCTTCAACTCGATGGCGTACTGCGCATGCCGCTCGATGTCGGAAACCTGGCCCTGGAAGCCGCCTGACGGCTGATGGATCATCACCGTCGAGTTGGGCAGCGCAAAGCGCTTGCCCGGGGCGCCCGCGGCCAGCAGGAAGGCGCCCATGCTGGCGGCCATGCCCACGCACAGCGTGGACACGTCCGGCTTGATGAACTGCATCGTGTCGTAGATAGCCATCCCGGCCGACACCGACCCGCCCGGGGAATTGATGTAGAAGTAGATTTCTTTGTCCGGATTTTCGGACTCGAGGAACAGCATCTGCGCGACGATCAGGTTGGCGGTTGAATCGTTGACCGGGCCGACGAGGAACACGACCCGCTCCTTCAGCAACCGCGAATAGATATCGTACGCGCGCTCACCCCGGCCGCTCTGCTCGATGACCATGGGCACCAGTCCCAGCGCCTGCGGTTCGATGGTCGGGTTGGCTTGCACTTCGGGGTGGAAAATCACGATGGGATCCTGGTGAATGCCTGCAGCTTGCGCGGGCGCTGCAACGACCGTCGACGCGCAATGGTGCAGTTGTGGGTTACAAGAAACCTGACAATGACGCGCCCTGAACCGTCAAGATGGGTCCGGACAGCGCGCACGTCAAGCGGCGCCGACAAACGTCCAGCAGGAGCACAAGCGGAGGTCAGGCCTGCTGCGCCGGCGCCATCAGCGCCTCGAAGGTCGACGGCACGTCCTTGACCTGCGCTTTACCCAGCACCCAGTCCACCACGTTGCGCTCCACCGCCAGGCCCTCGAAGTCGGCGAGACGCTCCGGCTTCTCGAAATGCCAGCGGATCACGGCCTCGGGCTGCTCGTACGTTTGCGCCACTTCCTTCACCATCGACATGACCTGTTCCGGCTTCGCCTGCAGACCTTCGGTGCGCACCAGCTCGCCCAGGATCAGGCCAAGCGCCACGCGCTCTTCCGCCTGCGGGCGGAACAGATCGGGCGTCAGCTTGATGTCCTCGGCTTTCATGCCTTGCTGCTCCAGATTGGCCCCCATCCGGCGCATCAACTGGACGGCCTCGAGGTCGACCAGCGACTTGGGCAACGTGAGCTGCGTCTTTTCACGCAGGCCCTTCATCGCCTGATCCTTAAGCAAACCTTCGAGCTTGCGCTTCAGCTCGAGCTTGAGGTTGGCTTCGACTTCGTTGCGAAGGTCCTCGACCTTGCCGCTCTTGATGCCGAAGGCGGTGGCGAAGCTGGCATCCAGCGCGGGGATGTTGGGCTGCGCAACTTCCTTGATCGTGAGCGCGAACGTGGCCAGCTTGCCGGCCACTTCCTTGCCGTGATAGTCCGCCGGAAACGTAAGCGGGAATGACTTGCTTTCCCCGGCGCTGGCACCCATGACCGCCGCCTCGAACTCCGGCAGCATCCGGCCTTCACCCAGGGCAATGGCAAAATCCTTGGCTTGTCCGCCGGGAAATTCCACACCCTCGATCGAGCCGCTGAAGTCGACCGTGACGCGGTCGCCCGCCTGCGCGGGACGCGTGACGGCTGCGAACACGGCGCGCTGCTTGCGCAGCACATCCAGCGTGCGGTCGAGATCCGCTGCGGTGACTTCCGCCGTGGGGCGCTCGATGGTGACGCTGCTCACATCACCGACCGTGACTTCGGGATAGACCTCGAAGACCGCGGAGAACTCGAGGCTGCCGTCGGCGGCCCCACTGGTCTTGGGCTCGATGCGCGGATAGCCGGCCACACGGATGTTCTGCTCGCGCACGGCGTCGTTGAAGCTCGACTGCACGGCATCGGAGATGACATCCGAGCGCACCTGCGGCCCGTATTGTTGCGCCACCATCCGGAGCGGCACCTTGCCGGGACGAAAACCCGGCACCTTCACCGTCTTGGCGAGGCGCGCGAGGCGCTTTTCGACCTCGCCTTCGATCGATTGCACGGGCACGGCAACCGACAGCCGGCGTTCGAGTTGACCCAGTGTTTCCAGCGTGCTTTGCATGCTCGTATGAATCCTTGATGCCGTGGTTGGACCTGCCAGGATGGTGCGAAAGGGGGGACTCGAACCCCCACGGGCTGCCCCGCCAGCTCCTAAGGCTGGTGCGTCTACCAATTCCGCCACTTTCGCCGGCCGCGAGGGCATTGATGGCGCCATGCCTCGAAACGTTGCCGCGCTCCGCGTGGCAGGTATCCGGCAGGTCGGGAACGCCGCTTTCGCGCAACGGGTTAGTATAGCGGATCGGCCCGATTCATGCCAGCCAACGCTGCGCGCAACCGCTCCGGGACATGACGCTGGCTTGCCCTTATCCCCCGTTTGGCGAGATTCGATTGTCCGTCGGCCATTACGAGAATTTTCCCGTCGCGTCGCGACTGGTGCCAGCGGCCCTGCGTCCGGCCGTGGTGGCCATCTATCGCTTTGCGCGCGCGGCCGACGACCTGGCCGACGAGGGTGATGCGCCACCGGCGCAACGCATCGCCGCGCTGGCGGCCTTCGATCACGCGCTCGACCGCATCGCGGCGGGTGAAACGCCTGCGGAACCACCCTTCCCCGCGCTGGCCGCCGCGATCCGCGAGCACGCATTGCCGATCGCACCGTTCCACGACCTGTTGTCCGCGTTCACGCAGGACGTTACCGTTGGCCGGTATGCCACCTTCGCCGACCTCGATGACTATTGCCGCCGCTCGGCCAATCCGGTCGGGCGCCTGCTGCTCGCGCTCTACCGCGCCGAATCGCCCGTCAATCTGCAGCAAAGCGATGCGATCTGCACCGGCCTGCAGCTCACCAATTTCTGGCAGGACATCGCGGTTGATTGGCGCAAGGATCGCGTCTACCTGCCGCAGGAAGACCTCGCTCGCTTCGAGGTGCCGCAGGCGCAGATCGCCGCCGGGCGCGTCGACGACCGCTGGCGCACGCTGCTGGCGTTCCAGACCGCACGGGCGCGCGCGCTGCTCGTGTCGGGGCGGCCGCTCACGCGCACCCTGCCCTGGCGACTCGGTCTCGAATTGTCCGCGGTGATCGCGGGCGGCCTTCGTATCCTCGACCGCATCGATGGCGTGCATGGCGATGTGTTCGCGCATCGCCCGCAGCTCGCTACGCGCGACTGGTGCGTGGTCGCGTACCACGCCCTGCTGCCGTCCCGCTCCCGCGCCGCATGACGCCCGACGAGTACTGCCAGCAGAAAGCCGCGCAGAGCGGGTCGAGCTTCTATTACAGCTTTCTGTTCCTGCCCCCGCCGCGGCGACGCGCCATCACGGCGCTTTACGCGTTCTGCCGCGAGGTGGACGACGTCGTCGACGAGGTGGCCGATCCCGCGGTCGCCCGCGCCAAGCTCGCGTGGTGGCGCCAGGAGGTTGCACAGATCCATGCCGGCAAGCCGCAGCATCCGGTGGCGCAGGCGCTGGTTCCGGTGGTGCGCGACTTCGAGCTTCCCGAACCGCACCTGCAGACCGTGATCGATGGCATGGCGATGGATCTCGAGAACACGCGCTATCTCGACTTTGCCACGCTCGAGCGCTATTGCCATCGGGTGGCCGGCGTCGTGGGCCTCATGTCGGCCTCGATCTTCGGCTACACGGACCCGGCCACACTGGGCTATGCGCGCGACCTCGGCATCGCGTTCCAGCTCACCAACATCTGTCGCGACGTCGGGGAAGACGCGCGCCGCGGCCGCATCTATCTGCCACAGGAAGACCTGACGCGCTTCGGGGTCGCGTCCTCATCGTTGCTGCGCGCCGAGTACGGGGAGGCGTTTGCACAATTGATGGCCTTTGAGGTCGACCGCGCGCGCGAATGGTATGCGCGGGCATTGGCCCAGTTGCCCGCAGCCGACCGGCGCGCGCAGCGCACCGGCCTCATCATGGCCGGCATCTACCAGACATTGCTCACCGAAATCGCGCGCGACGGCTATCGCGTACTCGACCGGCGCACGTCGCTCACTCCGCTGCGCAAACTCTACATCGCATGGAAGACGTCCCGGGCCGCGTGACCCTGCCGGTCGCGGTGATCGGTGGCGGTTGGGCCGGCTGTGCCGCGGCGCTGACGCTGGCCGATGCCGGCGTGGCGGTAACGCTGCACGAGGCCGGGCCGGTACTGGGCGGCCGCGCCCGCCGGGTGGAGCGCGACGGCCTGCCGCTCGACAATGGGCAGCACTTGCTGCTGGGCGCGTATGCGCAGACGCTGGCGCTGCTCGAGCGCGTGCATGGCCGTGCCGACCTGCGCCGCCGGCTCATCCGCCGACCGTTGACGCTGGTGCCGTTCGCCCCCACGCAGCCCGACGCAATGACCCTGATCGCGCGGACGGCGCCCGGACGGCTCGGATTGCTGGTGGGCCTGCTCGCCGCGCGTGGACTGTCCTGGCGCGAGCGCATCGACAACCTGCGCTGGTTCGCAACACTGCAACGCCAGGGTTTCGTGCGCCCCGCAACGGAAACCGTGGCCACGATGCTGCGGCCGCTGCCGCGGCGGGTGGCGGCGCAGTTATGGGAGCCGCTGTGCGTCGCGGCGCTGAACACGCCGGCCGCCACGGCCTCGGCGCAGGTCTTTGCCAACGTGCTGCGGGCATCGTTAGGCGGCGCCACCGATGCCAGCGACTTCGTGCTGGCCGCCGACGACCTGTCCGCGCTCTTTCCCGAAGCCGCGCAGCGCGCGATCGTTGCGGCGGGAGGCACGGTATCGCTCGGGCGCCGCGCCCAGGTGCTGGCGGCGAGTTCGGGCCGCGCGATGCTGGCCAGCGGCGAGCGCGCGGTCGAGGCGACCGCGGTGATCGTTGCCGTCGGGCCGCACCAGATCGCACAGGCGCTGGCGCCCGAGTTCGTGGCTGGCGCGCCCGCACTGGCGGCCGCGATCGACGTGCTGCACCTGCTGCGCTATGAATCCATCACGACGGTATGGCTCGGCTACGACCAGTACATGCCACTGGCAGCACCCATCGTCCGCCTCGACGACACGCCGGGGCAGTGGCTGGTGGACCGGCCCGACGTGCTGGCGCGCGCGACACCCGATCCCGCGCGTCCCGCCATCGCCCAGATGCTGGCCGCGATCATCAGCACCGATGGGCCGCACCTGCAGTTGCCGCATGCCGACCTGGCACGCGCTATCGACGCGCAGTTGAGGCGCCTGCGTCCCGGCTGGCCGGCGTGCGTGTGGTCGCAGGTGATCGTCGAGAAGCGCGCCACCTATGCCTGCACGCCAGATCGGCCCCGACCCGCTGCGCCGCGACTCGCCCCGGGACTCTACCTGGCGGGCGACTACGTCGACGCCGAGTTCCCGGCCACGCTGGAGGCCGCCGTGCGCAGCGGCATCGCGGCCGCGCAGGCAGTATTGGCCGATCGACGCTGACCTCGGCCAAGGGTTCTGCAATCGAACCGTAGGCGAGGCATCAGCCTCGCGTGCATGCGAGGCTGAAGCCTCGCCTACGGCCCCCAGGGCCAACGGGGTCGGCGT
>JANNKR010000297.1:0-15928 GCA_031396395.1 Betaproteobacteria bacterium | reverse complement strand
GCCAGGCCGCCGGCACCGCCGCGGCGATGTGCGCGGCCAGCAACTGCATGCCACGGGAAGCGCCGGTGGCGACGATTCGAGAGCGACTGCGAAAGCAAGGCGCCGTCGTCTAAGTTGCGGCGAGTCCTCCAATCCGATCTGTTAAACGGAAGTTCAACCGCACGAGGTGCCTGCTGAGGCAGCGTATCACGGGTTGACGCGGGCGGGCCGACGGGGAGATGGAGTAGTTGGGCGTCGCCGTGGGGGTGTTTTCCCGCGTTGCGCGGGTGGCTCGCGTCCGCCGACGTGCGCGCCGGCTGTGCATGACGGCCGCAGGCGCGAGCCGGCGCGTCGCCGCGCCAAGACGACGGACGGTCGTTGGTTGACTACCAGGCGACGCGCTGATCGAACTCGTAGGCCGGTGCCGGCTAGGCCTGGGGATCGATCTCCCGCTTCCCTGCCGGCGGCCGTTCCCAAAATGGCGGGCCCCGGGCCGGCGCTACGGTGGGTGGCGCGATCGGCTCACCGAGGTGAACGAGGATGTCGCGCACGGTCGGGCCGTCGGTGATGAAGGCGATGATGCGCATCGCGCCGCCACAGTTGGGACACACGAGCGGGAGGACTTCGTAGATGCGGGCGAGCAACAGCGCCCAGGCATAGCGGGCGGCACGGCGGTAGGCCGGTTCGGCAGCGGGTTGCGGGTCGCGTGCCGGCGGCGGGGTGATCGCGGTGGGCGCGAGAGCGGTGACGGCCGTGCGCGGAGGGGAGTTGGGGGCAAGCACGCCGAAGTAGCGGTGGCGGTGGACGTCAGCTTCCCTCAAATTCTCAGTCAGCTTTCAGGAACATCGTCGGGCGGCTCAGGGTCGATCAGCGACCATCGACGTTCAAGTCGCTCGCGTTCAGACTCGACGGTCGCAGACCGGCCACAAGCAGCCGTAGCGCCTTGTCCTCCGAAGCGGACGGCCAACAGCGACGCCCGCCCACACCATCTCTCCGTCGGGCCGGTAGCGTCAACCCGTGATAACCTGAACCGGAATGATTTTCGATGGCTTGGATTCCCCATCGTTGACAAATGATCCATTTCACATTGGCTCTACGCAGCAATGATGAAGCCTCGGACATTGATCCTGCGGCGATTGGCCTGCGCTGGGTGTCCGGCAATCGGGCGATTGGCGCTTTGTCCTCCTTCGTTCAGGTTCCCTGTTCTTCGTTGACGCTGGCAACTGTCCCGTGACCACTCCAGTCAAGTACGCGAAGAACGGAAAGGTGCATATCGCCTATCGAACGGTGGGGAACGGCCCCATTGACCTGGTAGTGGTACCCGGTTGGGTGACACATCTTGAAGCCCATTGGGACGATCCGGTGGTATGGCGGTTTGCCGAGCGCCTCGCGTCATTCAGCCGACTGATACTGTTCGACAAGCGCGGAACCGGGCTGTCTGATCCGGTCGCGGCAGAAAACCTTCCCACCCTGGAAATGCGGATGGAGGACGTGCATGCGGTCCTCGACGCGGTCGGGTCGTCCAAAGCCGCGCTCCTGGGTATTTCAGAAGGGGGGTCGATGTGTGCGTTGTTCGCGGCAACATACCCCGAGCGAGCTTCCGCATTGGTCATGTCCGGTTGTTATCCCAAGTGGATCAGGGACGCGGACTATCCCTGGGCGCCGACGCGGGAGGATCATGAGGCGGCATTTCTTGCCTACGAACGAAACTGGGGGACGCCAATTGGTTTCAAGATCGTCGCGCCGAGCGTTGCAAACGATGAGCAGTGCAGGAATTGGTGGGCGCGCAACCTCCGCCTGGGCGCAAGCCCGACCTCCGGTATCGCGCTTTATCGCATGAACATTGAAATTGATATTCGCAGCGTTCTTTCCTCTATTCATGTGCCCACGCTCCTCCTCCATCGCGAGGGCGATCGGCTGATCAACGTTGAGAATTCCAGATACATGGCAACCCGCATCCCTGGCGCAAGGTACGTCGAGCTGAAAGGGGTCGATCATCTTCCGTGGTTCGGCGATTCCGAAACCGTTCTCGCCGAGATCGAGGAGTTTCTGACAGGGGTGCGCCCCGTTGCATCGGTTGAAAGAGTCCTGTCGACGGTGTTGTTTGTGGACGTCGTCGGGTCTACCGAGCATGCCGTATCCGTCGGAGATTCGCGCTGGCGCGATGTTCTTGGCCTCTTTCATCAGCACGCACGTCAGGAGATCGAACGCTTTCGCGGACGATTGATCGACACGGCGGGGGACGGGGTATTTGCCAGTTTCGACGGTCCTGCACGCGCCGTTCGCTGTGCGATGGCGCTGCGCGAGCGTGTGGACGGCATCGGACTCAAGCTTCGCGCTGGCCTGCATACCGGCGAGTGCGAGGTCGTCGGTGACAAGCTAGCCGGAATCGCCGTTCACATCGGTGCTCGCATCGCCGCAACGGCGCAGATCGGTGAGATTCTCGCTTCGAGCACGGTAAAGGACCTGGTCGCGGGCTCGGGCTTGCACTTCGCGAGTCGCGGCCGACGCGCGCTCAAAGGACTCCAGGACGAATGGGAGTTGCATGCTGTCGAACCAGGCGTCTGACCCGGCGCTGCACGCGGACGCGCGATAGACCTTACGCGCGCTGGTGAGCGCCACGTTGAACGGCTGCTTGTCGCAGGCCGATCGGCTGCTCAGGGTCGACAGCGGTCAGTCGGAGATGTCAACTTTCGGCCACAAGCAGCCGCACAGCGTCGCTGCCCAAAGGGTCCGGGAGCGTCCATGGCACAGCCAAGTCGCACGGCGCGACTGATGAGCCTCAGCCGGCGTGCCGGGGGTAGTCCGAGTACTTGCCGGCGGCGGTCAAACCGCCAGTGAGGAGACTGTGTCCCCCGCGCGGACTCAGGCACTCAGGGCAACAATCGCTCGATTTGTGTCATCCACGCGTTCGGCGAGAACTCGAACAATGAAACTGTCGAACGCGGAAGCCAGATCGGGGCGCTCGCGTCGCATGCGCTCGAAGTTTTCGCGGCTCAATGTGAAAATCGTGGCCGGGCCGGTCGTTGAAACGGTGGCAGAGCGCGCGATACGCCGGTAAAAGCCCATCTCGCCCAGCACCGTGTGGGTGTTCATGCGTCGCACGCGCAGGCTTTCGCCATCCGGCTTCGTGACGTCGACGGCGAGACTGCCCGCAGCGACCAGGTCGATCGTGTCGGCGGGCTCGCCCTGGCGGTACAGGATCTGGGGTCCATCGGTATGCTTGCGCTCGAGATACACAACGAATTCGGCGGCACTGACGTGCGGGCCGAGTTGCTGCTGGACCCAGGTCTCGAAGCCGGCGACTTCTGTCCCCGAATCGAGTTTTGCCTCGGCAAGCAGTTGATCCTCGCACCAGGCCAGCGCATGGTTCACGTCGGCAAGGGTCTGGTGTTGGCCCTTGCCGCCGAACTTGCCGCCGAATTCGAGGGCCTTGCGATTGGCGGGCGACAGCGCGCTGTAGACGAGCGTTATGCCATGCTTGTTGCAATGATTTCGAAGCTTGGCGAAGCTGGCGACCGCGGAGGAGTCAAAGCCCTTCACCATGCTGAAGTCGAGTATCACGTAATCGACCCGACGAGGTTTCTGTGACTCGATCTCTTCGCAGATACGCTCGAACACACGCTCGGAGGAACCAAAGAAGACGTAACCGGAAAGCCAATAGAGGTGGATGGCGTCACCGGACTGGCGCAAGTGATGGGATGCTTCCTCCGAGCGGTCGACATTGCTCGAGAACATGGCCCGCGTCAGGTGGCGGCGCACGGCACCCAGGCGCGCGTAGTTGATGGCAAACAGCACGCAGGCGCACAGCAGGCCAACGACTACCCCAACCAGATAGCCATACGCGATGCACACGACCGTCATGAACAGCACCAGCAACAATTCAAGCCAGACGCGCCGAGCGAGTGGGGTCCCCAGCGCGTCGACGATGAACGTGTAGCCAAGGTAGAGGACAAGCCCGGCAATGATGGGGATGGGCACCAGTGCCGGCAAATCGAAATCCGCAATCGCGATGGCGCCGAGGGTCACCGCAGCGACAACCCCACTCATCCGTGTCGCGGCGCCGGCGTGCTCCAACAAGCGGCTGGTGGCGGCCTGAAAGCAGCAGATGAGTCCGCCGCATGGCGCCGCAACCAGGTTGGCGATGCCATGCCCGCGAAACTCGCGATCGAGATCCCCGGACTCGCGCCTCGAGACCTCGATGATCGATAGCTTGGTCACCATCGAGATGAGTGCCACGATCGACACGGTGAGGAGCTCCGGAACGAGCCCGATGATCGTGGGCCATGTCAGTTGCGTCGAGCCAGCAACCGTCCATGGCGACCATGTGGTCAGGGACCCCAGCGAGGGCAAGTACCAGCCGTGCTCCAGTCCGGTAAGCCCAAGGGTTCGAAGCACCATGGCGCCCGTCAACCACATCACGAGAAGCGCGACCGGCAGCGCCATCGAAAATTTGCTCCAACGGCGCACCGCCAGCAGCACCAGCAGGGCGGCCACGGCAGCGGCGAGCTTCGGGTTCGCCATCATGGGCCAGGATGGGCCCAGGCTGCTGAGCGTAAGCGTTTGGCCGGTCGTCATCCGCACACCACCGGCAATCAGCAACACGCCGGTGGCGCCCAGAAAACCGCCGTTGACGAAACTGGGCACGAAACGGAAGTACGATCCCCACCGGCATGCGCCCAGTCCAAACAGCAACGCTCCGGTCAGGAAGGTCGCGGCGGTAAAGATCAGCATCACGGTCTCGACCGCGGCTTGCGGGCTGCCGCCCGCGGCCATGACGTTGGACCCCGCTGCGAGGCTCAATAGCACCAGGACGGCCCCGGTGGGTGAATCGATGCCCGTCGCGAGCGGCGGTAGCGAGGTTGTCAGCGCAATCCACACGCCGCCGATGCTGCTGCCGATCAGCATCGCCCAGATCGCGGTGGAAATGCCGGGGCTCATGTTCCCCGGAAACATCAGCGCCGCAAACGAGACGATGTTGGCAATCAGGACCACCGATGCCAGCAGGCCCGCTACGGTATCCTTGATGCCATGGTGACCGGCTCGGAGTAGTCGGTGCCGGGTCGGGAGCGCGCCACCTGTGCCGCTGCCCGAAGGCGAGCCGTCATCAGGGCGCACCACCTCTGCGTCCTTGCTCATGCCGAACGGTCCACTGCGAAAGTGCCTCCAGATTGCAACTTACGCAGGCGACCACTGTCCTGCCCCGATTGACGTTCCCGTTGCAGGGACGAAGTCAGGCTGCGAGGTTAAACGTTTATTGTTGGCTTCGGTAGTCCGACAGCGATGATTGGCTGCCAACGGCGCGCTTCGAGCCTGGTCGGCCGGGCTCGGCGCGTGACTCCGCTACCTGCCGTGCCGCGTGTCTGTGGACGGCCATGCGAGTGTGTGCTGCGCCGCAATGAACTCCGAACGCCGCAGCCCAGTGAATTGTCCTGGATTGCCTACGCTGGTGCGCACATGATCGAGGCGTCGGGTCCGTAGCCCTCCGCGATATAGCCTTTCACGAGCATCGCCGCCTTGACCACGACGTCGGTGGTGTAGCGGTGATTGGAGTCCGCCCGGTTGTTCCAGAGCCGGAACACGGTGACCTCACCGGTCTTGCACGCCCCCGTCACGACGTCGGGCAGGCCCACGTACATCACATCCGGGGCTTCGAACACGAATGACGCAAATTTCGCGCGCACTTCCAGGCACTCAGCGGGGGACGCCGAATAGAAGTGTGAGTCGCCATTGCCCGGCGGCAGGTAGAACCGGCAGACAGGATTGGCGCCGCTCACCGGTTCGGCGTATGCGTTGAACACCTTGCCGGTACGCGTCCAGCCTTTCAACGCCCCTGAATCGAGGGCGGCGATGTCGGCAGGCAGCCCGCTGATGAAATAGTGGTCGAGGCCGGGGTGGTAGTACTCGACGACTGGCACCGGCGTGGGTGGGCTCGCCACAAACGGAATCACCGCCACGTAGGTGCCGCCCTCGACCCCACCGACACCGCTGGCGACCATGGTGCCGCGTGACGCCCCGGTGACCGGATCGCGGCGGACCACGGTATTGCCATCGACGACCAGCAGGTCGCCGTTGGGCGCGAAGTCGAGCCCGGTCGGCCGGGTGAACCCTGTGGCGCGGACACTGACGGCACCGGAAGCGAGGTCCAGGCGCAACAGTTGCCCTGAACCTTCGCCGGTGATCAGGAGGCCGCTGCCATCGCGCTCGGCCAGGATGCCGCGGGTCGAATTGAGACCCATCGCGCTCCGGGCCACGGCCACGCTGGTCAGCCCGGTTCGCGGATCGAAGCGAATCAGGTTACTGGAGTTGTAGCCGGGGATGTAGAGATTGCCATCAGGACCGAACGTGATGCCATTGTCGGGGCCGTTGAGCCCGGCCGTGCCCTTGGGCACGGGCACATCGATCGCGACGCCCGTTCCCGAAAGGCGCCGCACATCGTTGGTGCGAAATGCGGCGACATAGACGTTGCCATCGGGGCCGAATGCGAAGCCGGTCGGATCCGCGCCATCGACCGTGGCAAAGACGTCGACGAAGGCCAGCGTATCGTTGCGGTACCTTAGAATCTGCTGCGACATTTCGCTGGTGACGTAGATCAGCCCGTCCGGACCGAGCTTCACGGCCTGCGCACCCCGGATGCGGCCGGTCGGGTCGAGGTCCCGCACGTAGGCGCCCGTGCAGGCGTCGAAGATGTGAACGGTGCTGAAATAGCCGCTGACGAAGAGGCGTGCCGGGCAGGGCGACGTTTGGGCCGAGGCGGCAGCGGTGACAAGCAGGATCGACAACACGGCAATCAGGCGCAACATGCGGCGACTCCTTGAGAGGGAATTGAACACCCGGTCAGCGTCGGTGATCGGCGGTGTCTTCGTCCTGAGTTTCGTCTCCGTTTTTTCTCCGCCGACGCGCGGATATGCCAACCCGTTGATTTGCAGGACACGATGCTGACCGGTTCATTGCCCGCCGTGCCGCGTTCGCGCGGCCCGTTCCGCCTTTTCGACGTCGAGGTTCGGCCCGCTTCCAACGAACTCGTCGTCGGCGGCCGTGCCAAGCGCGTGAAACCGCGGTTGATGGACGTGCTGCTGCGGCTGGCGGCGGAGGGGACAGGCGTGGTCACGCGCGAAACGCTGCTGGACGAAGTGTGGCCGCGGCGCATGGTCAACGATGAAGTGCTGTCGCGGGTCATCGCCGACCTGCGCGCAGCCCTTGGCGACGACGCGCGCGAGGCACGCTTCATCGAAACCATTCCCAAGGTCGGGTATCGGCTGATCGCGCCGGTGGTCGCGCTGGCGGATGCGGCAGCACACTCTCCGGTCGAGGCTGTGTCCGTGGCAGGCGCGACAGCGGAGTCCGCGTTGCCCGTATCGGCCGTCGCCGCGGCTGCGAAGGACGCAGCGACGGTGCTGGCCGCACCAGCCAAGGATGCGGCGCGGGCGCCGCCGCCAATGGCCGTCGATGCCGGCTCCGGATCGTCGCGCCGCCGATGGTGGTGGATCGCGGCGGTCCTGGTCGGCGGAGCCCTTGCCGTGTGGCTGGCGGTTTTTCCGAGGCCGCCTGCCGAAGCGCCGGACCGTGCAATGCTCGAACGCCAATTGGCGCAGGCCGAGCCATTTGCGTCCGATGTGAAGCTTGAAGTGGGGCCGCGCTTTTCGCCTGATGGGGGCATGGTCGCCTTCGCAGTGGGCGGAGGCGCGAACGCAGTCATCGAAATTCGTGGTGTGGGAACGCCAGAGCGCGTGACGCTCGGCAATCACGCCGACCTCAACCTCAATCCGGTGTTCTTTCCCGACGGCGCGCGGGTAGCGTACTTCCGGCAGACGCCGGACGGATCGTGCGGCATCGTCGTGCAGGATCTTCGCGGCACCGCAACCCGGCCATTGCTCGATTGCACGCGCAATCTCCGTGTGCAGTTCGATCTCGCGCCGGACGGGCGCCACCTGGTATATGCCGCCGTGACACGGCCGCAGTTTCCCGCCGGGTTGGTCGTGCGCGACCTCGATACCGGCGCCGACCGTACGCTGACCGCACCCGAGCCCGGTGACGGCGACGACGTCCTGCCGCGCTTCTCGCCCGACGGCTCGCGCATCCTGTTCTTTCGGGGCACCGCTTCGCATCGGCAACTGTGGCTGGTCGCTACCGCCGACGGCACCAGCGCGCGCGCGGTGGGGTCGCCGCGCGGCCTGGTCTACGGTGGCGCATGGCTGGGGCCGCGCGGCCCGGTTCTGGTGGCCGCCGACTGGTTCGGTCTGCGCGCGCTGAACCGCCTCGACCTCGATACGGGCGCCGCCGTGATGGTCGGCGCCCGCGGCGCGCGCGCGCCGGATGTCGACCGCCGCGGCAACATCGTGTTCGAAAACGCGGTGTACTCCGCCAATCTGTTTCTGCTCAACACGGCCAATGCGGACGCCGCGCCACGCGGCATGTGGGCGTCCACGCGCTACACCAACCAGGCCGAGGTCTCGCCCGATGGTGGGCGCGTGGTCTTCGCCTCCAATCGAGACGGCGCGTCCGGGCTCTTCGTCGCAACGCTGGATGGCGCACCCACTCGCGTGCCGCTGGCCGAGGCCTATCTCTACATGCGTCCGCACTGGTCGCAGGATGGCCGCTTCATCTACGCCACCAGGGTCACGCGCCGCGAAGACGCGTCGGCGGTGCAGCAGGGCATTCGCATTGCGTGGCCAGCGGGCGCCGTCGAGGTGCTGACAGGATTGGGCGACGCCGTGGTCGACGTGCGGGAGGCGGACGCCGGTCGCGCGCTGATCGTCGGAGAAATTGCCGGGAATGCGGTGCGCTTGCTGCGACAGGTCGGAAATGGCGTGCCGGAACGCCTGCCGTTGCCACTGGTCGGCGAATACCAGGTGCAGGGAAATCGCATTGCGTTTGCCCAGCCCGAATTGGGCGGGCTGACGCTGTGCGACCTTGCCACGATGCGATGTGGTCCGCTGCCGCTTCCGATCGATGAATCCAACCGCTTCGACTGGCTGCTGACCGGCGATGCCGTGTGGTATCGCGGCGGCGCCCGTCCCGGCGCACTGATCCGCTACGATCTTGCCATGCGCCGCGAGACCTGGCGCAGCGCGTTCGCGCCCACGGCGCTGGGCCTTTCGATTGCAGTGACGCCGGATGGCAGGTCGGTACTGGTGGCGCGCGAGGCGCCGACGGCGATCGACCTGCTGCTGGCGCCGCGGCTTGGACGCTGACGCCTGCCCGACGTCGCATGCGGCATCGGGTCGCAGCCCGCACCTGCCTCAACCGGCGCCGACACGGACGAGAGGACACTTTGGTGTCATTGCGTTCCGTTCTACAATCTGCAGGAGCCCTGATCGGGCGCCAACAACAATCAACACCGGGTGTCCCGGCCAACGACCTCCGCTGCAACGACGCGGTGATGTTGCAGGATCAGGCCAATCCGGTTCGATTCAATGGGGAGTAACTGTCGATGATGAATAAGTCCACCCTTCGCGCCATCGCCGCCGCGACGATCGTTCTGGGATGCGCCTTGGCAGGTCCCGGAATTGGGTCTGCCGAAGCGCAAACGGTCAATTGCCCGGGCGCTTCGTGCGATGTGACCGTGACGGTGACGGGCAACCCTGCGTCGCCAACCATCGGTGTCAGCGCCAACCAGCTCAGGATGAAGAAGGGCCAGCGCAATGTCATGATCACGTGGAAGCTCGAGAACGCGCCCGACTTCGAGTTTCGCCCGGACAGCATCAAGCCGCACGTGGGCGCGCCGGGCAACGGCAAGCAGACCACGACGCAGGCGGAGTGGGATACCCAGCTCCAGTACCAGAACAGCAACGACAAGCAATACAAGGTGAAGAATTCGAACAGCGCTGCGGCGACGCTGTACTACGACGTCAAGGTGTACCGCAAGTCGACCGGAGCTCCATCCACACTCGACCCGGCCATCCTGAACGAGCCGTGATCGGCGAATCGACGGCAGGGCTGATCGACGCCGACAGCTCCGGTGGCAAAAGCGGCCGGTACTCGAATTTCGAACGCATTCCGAATGGCACCTTCAAGGGGGAATGAACGATGAATGCGACAAAACTGGTTTGCATCGTGTTTGTGGCGGTCGCGCTTGCCGGATGCGGCACGACAAGGCCGGTGGCGATGGGCGGCGGCACCGCCGGGGCAGGCAGCCTCGCGACCACCAAGGACGACTGTCCCGATCCTCCCTTCATCAAGGGCGAGGTCAATGGATGCTCGACCGGTGTCTGCCCGACGCCGGTCATCGTCCAGTGGGATGGCAAGGCCTGTCAGGTCATGGTCGGTACGCAGACCATCAAGATGTCCAAGGGCAACAAGGATGCGCAGCTGCGCTGGTGGCTTCCGGACAGCAGCAAGTGGGAGTTCCGCGAGGAGTCCTCCCTGTTCGCGCTCCCGATCCTGTTCTCCGACCAGAATGCGCCGGGCCTGCGCGACCAGTTTTCGAACGCCAACGTCGTCGGGAACGGGAAGGCCGTGCATCTCAAGAACGCCAACACCAATTCGACGAAGTACCAGTACCAGGTGCGCGTGTTCAAGAAGGGCGGCGGGCCCAGGGACTACATCGATTCGACCGACCCGGCGATCCAGAACGATAACTGAAGGCCACGTTGTTGACGAGGTGGCGCGCGGCGTAGCACGCGCGCCAGGCTGAGGTTCATTGAGGGGGTGCCGCCACGGCAGGCACGCCCTGCTGTCCGAGCCATGTGCGGGCTTCCACCAGCGCGGGCGCGTAGTCCAATGCGCGGCCGGCGGCTGTGGTGGCGTCGAACGTCGCAGCGCCGAGTTGCGCGCGCACCCGTGCCATGTGGCCACTGACAAAATCCTGGTCCGCGCGATCCCGCTGCAGACCGGAAATGACGGCCTCGGTTTCGGCGGCGCCAAAGAATCGTGCCGCGCCACTCCAATCCTCGGTCGCCGCCGCCAATCCCGCGATCGCGGTCAGGAGGCCTTGCCCGTTGAGCCGCGAGCCTCCACTCTCGACGATGAGCATAGCTTCGCCGATCGCCTGCCTCGCATCTTCGAGTTTAGCGCGCATTGTCGCGACCATGGCGAGGTTGAGCAGGCTGCTCGCGACGCTCTCCGGATCGTCGATGGTGCGGGCCAGGGCCAGGCATCGCACGGACAATGCCATCGCCGCCTCGTGGTTGCCTTCGGCGCGCCGCAATTGGACGAGACAACTGAGCGCTGCGGCGATCTCGCGCTGGCGGCCGCTGGCCTCAGCCAGTGTCAGCGCCTCCTCGAGGTGGGTGCAGGCGATATCCAGTGCGCCCAGGGCCATGTACGTTCTTCCGAGCGGTTGCAGCGTGATTGCGATGCGTTCGCGGTCGCCCAGTTCCCGCGCGATCGCGAGGCTGTCCTTCAGGTATTGCAATGCTTCGTCATGCCGGCCCATGTTGGTGGCGAAATTGCCCGCAGCCGACAACGCCCGGCAGCGCGCGACGTTTCGCGTCTCCGCGCCGGGTCGTTGTAATGCCTCGACGATCGCCGTGAATCCAAGCGCAAGCAGCCCGCGGTGCATGCAATAGAAGTAGACAGCGCGCGTGAGGCGAAGTCCAAGTTGACCGCCGTCCTCGGCGTGATCGCACGACGCATGCGCGGCGATGATGTTCTCGCGCTCGGTGTCGAAGCGCGACAACCATGCGCCCTGTTTCGGCCCGTTCCACTCGGGGCCTGCTGCCTCGGTCAGGGCAAGGTAGAACGCGAGATGCCGCATTTGCACCTGGTTCAATTCGCAGGATGCGACCAGCCGCTCCAGCGCGTACTCCCGTACCGTCTCCAGCATGCGGTAGCGTTCGCCTGCTCCGTCGAGCGTGACCAGAGACTTTTCGACCAGTTGTCCAAGCAGGTCGATGCCGTCGGCTTCACCCACCTCGCCGCCCGTGCCGACCTTTTCCGCGGCGTCGAGCGTGAACCCCCCGGCAAATACCGCCAGCCTGCGGAACAGCGCGCGCTCGTGCGCGTCGAGCAGGTCGTGGCTCCAGTCGATCAGCGCGCGCAGCGTCTGCTGCCGCGGAAGTGCCGTGCGGTCGCCACTCGTCAGCAAGCGAAAGCGGTCGGACAGGCGCTCCGCGATCCGTTCGACCGGCATCGCGCGCAGGCGCGCGGCGGCAAGCTCCAGTGCAAGCGGGATGCCGTCGAGCCGATGGCAGATTGCGGCAACCGCGGCGGCGTTGTCGTCGGTGATCCTGAACAAGGGCTGCGCGGCGGTGGCACGATCGGTGAAGAGCTGCACGGCCGCGTAGGGGTTGATCGCGTCCGCGCGCGACGTTGGCGCCGGCGTGGGCGCCGCCAGCGGTGCCAGCGGGTATATGCTTTCGCCGCGAATGTTCAATGGTTCGCGGCTCGACGCAAGGATCGTCACGCCGGATGCCGCTTCCAGCAGTCGCCGCGCGAGTTCGGCGCACGCGTTGACGACGTGTTCGCAATTGTCGAGCACGAGCAGGAAACGCCGCTCGCGCGCGAACCTCAACAGCGCATCCAGAACGGGATACCCCGGATCTTCCTTCACGCCGAGCGCCGACGCGACCGCCTGCGGCACCATCCGCGCATCGCCGGTGGACGCGAGTTCGACCAGCCATACGCCGTCCGCATAGTCGTCGAGCACCGCCGCCGCCACCTGCAGGGACAGACGCGTCTTGCCGAATCCTCCGCCGCCAACCAGCGTCAGCAGGCGTGTCTCGCCGAGCTGCTTCGTCACTTCGGCGAGTTCGCGCTCGCGGGGCGACGAACGATGTGAGCTGCTGCGGCAGGTTGTTCGGTGTCGCCTCCAGCGAACGCAATGCCGGAAACTGACGCTGCAGCGCGGGATGCACGACCTGGCGCACCTGCTCCGGATCGGCGAGGCCCCGCAGCCGTACCGTGCCCAGGTCGAGAAACCTCTGGTCCTGTGGCAGCCGGTTGGCCACGAGATCGGCAACGACCTTTGATACCAGGATCTGGCCGCCGTGCGCCGCGCTCATCACGCGCGCCGCGCGATTGACCGCGTTGCCGAAGTAGTCGTTGTCGCGTTGCGTGTCCACGCCCGCGTGCAGTCCGCAGCGAACGCGCAGCGGGAGGTTGCTGGCAGTGCCTGCGTCTGTCAGCTCGAGTTGCAGTGCCACCGCTGCTTGCACACCCTCGAGTGGATCGCTGAAAACGGCCAATATGCCGTCTCCGGTCGTCTTCACGACAGTTCCGCGGTGGGCCAGTACGCACGCGCGGCAGAGTTCATCGTGCCGGATCAGCGCCGCACGCATGCGCTCCGGCTCGCGCTCCCAGTGCCCGGTGCTGCCTTCGATGTCGGTGAACAGGTAGGTGGTGACTGCCGATGGTTCGTGCACGCGGTCGGGACCTCGAGCCCGGGGACATGGATTGGTATGTGCACTGTACTGGGAAGGTCAGGCAAGGGCCAGTAGTAGGTACCAGCATCTGAATACGCCGCGCACACTCCGCTACCATACGGGTTCCATGGCCGGTTCTCCCACTGGCGCCCAGATCGCGCGCCCCCTGACCGATCGTGAGATCGACGAACTCGACGCGGCGCTGGCCGCATTGCCCGAGCAACGTGAATCGTTCGATGTCGCGATGCTCGAGGGCTATCTGGTTGGCCTGCTGGTGCAGCCCCACGCCGTGATGCCGTCGGACTGGTTGCCGCCGGTCTTCGCGGCACCGGACGGCGAGCCGATGATTCCCGGCGACGAAGCGCAGGTACAACGGGTGATCGACCTGGTCATGCGTCGGTACAACACCCTGGCGGCGCATATCCTCGCCCGCGAGCCCTTCGACCCGATTGTCTACGACATTACGCGGGACGATGGGGCGCCTCCTGCCCGGCAGCAGGAGCTCGCAGCGCTCTGGTCGTGGGCGGCGGGTTTCCTGGCGGCGATGCGCACGTTCCCGGCCGTGTTCGAACTGGCCGATGAGGACGCCGAACTCAGCGAATTGCTCGTCGATATCCTGCGGCATCTGCCACTCGATCCCGACGACGACAGCGAGGACAACCGGGCGATGCGCGAGGAGCGGGAACAACTCGACCGCGAACGTCCGCTTGAGGATCTCGACCACGCGATCGAAGCGGTGGTCGATGCCGTGATGGACATCGCCGACATCACCCGTCCGCGCGCGCCGATCGTGCGCGCGCAGCCGAAAGTCGGCCGCAACGATCCGTGCCCCTGCGGCAGCGGGCGCAAGTTCAAGCAGTGCCACGGGCGCGACGCGAACTGACCGGGCGCGGCCGCCCGCGAGTGTCAACCGCTGCTACGAGCGGTGTTCTCCGACGCGCACGATCTTCATTGTGTTGGTGCCACCCGACTTGCCCATCGGCTCACCGATCGTAAGCACGATGAGGTCGCCGTCCTTGACCTGCCCTTTGGCTACCAGCAGGTCTTCCGCCGCGCGCAGCACCGCGTCGCGGTCGGCGCTTTGCTCGAGGAACAGCGGCCGCACGTTGCGATACAGCGCCATCTTGCGCTGCGAGTCGACCTTGGGCGTGAGTGCGTAGATCGGGCAGCCGCAGTTGTGCCGCGACATCCACAGCGCGGTCGACCCGGAATCGGTCAGCGACGCGATGGCCTTGACCTTGAGGTGATACGCGGTGAACAGCGTAGCCATCGCAATCGACTGATCCACGCGCGTGAACGTGCGATTGAGAAAATCGCGGTCGAGTTCGACGGTGTCGGATTTCTCCGCCTCGATGCAGATCTGCGCCATCGTATCCACGGTCTCCACCGGATACTTGCCGGCGGCCGTTTCCGCGGACAGCATCACTGCGTCAGTACCGTCGAGCACCGCATTGGCGACGTCGGACACCTCGGCGCGCGTGGGGATCGGCGCGTTGATCATCGATTCCATCATCTGCGTGGCGGTGATCGTGAGCTTGTTGCGGTCGCGCGCCATCCGTATCATCCGCTTCTGCAGGCCCGGCACCGCCGCATTGCCCACTTCCACGGCCAGGTCACCGCGCGCGACCATGATGCCGTCGGATGCGTCGATGATTTCTTCCAGGAACGTGATGGCTTCCGCACGCTCGATCTTGGCGATCAGCAGCGCCGTGCCTCCGGCGGCGCGCAGCAACTGGCGCGCCATGTACATGTCTTCCTTGTGCTTGGGAAACGACACGGCGAGATAGTCGGCCTTGAGTAGCGCCGCCGTCTTCACGTCCTCCATGTCCTTCGACGTGAGCGCCGGCGCGGTCAGCCCGCCGCCCATCCGGTTGATGCCCTTGTTGTTGGAGAGCATGCCGCCGACGATCACCTCCGTCGTGATCCGCGGGCCATCGACGCCGAGCACCTTGAGGCGAATCAGTCCATCGTTGAGCAGCAACACCGCGCCAGCGGAGACATCCTGCGGCAGCTCTTTGTAGTCGAGCCCGACGCGGCTGGCATCGCCGAGTTCGCATTCCGCGTCGAGGATGAAATGCTTGCCGGCGACCAGCTCGACCTTGCCGTCGGCAAACTTGCCCACGCGGATCTTCGGTCCCTGAAGGTCGGCCATGACGGCCACTTCGCGGCCGAGCTTCTTCGCGCATTCGCGCACCAGTCGTGCACGCTCGATATGATCGGCGGCGACGCCGTGCGAGAAGTTGAGGCGCACGACATCCACGCCGGCGGCGATCATCCGTTGCAGGACAGCGGGGTCGCTGCACGCGGGGCCGAGCGTGGCGACAATCTTCGTATTGCGTGGCAAGGTTGTGTCCTCGTTGCGAAGTGACTATTCAAGCGTAGTCATGTTACGGCAATTCGAGGGGGCACGAAACCGAGTGCGTGACGTTGGAGGTGTGGGCGTGCGTACAGGCCGCGTCGGCAGTCGGGGCATCGGGACTCAGTCCTGCGGGCAGGCCGCGCTGTCGGTCGGAGCATCGGGACTCAGTTCTGCGAACAGGCCGCGCTGGCGGTCGCGGTACCGCTTTACAGTTGATTTAGGGGCCAAAAAGACGGCCCCACCAAATAAACTTGAAATCGGTCCCCCGCCCACCATAACGGCCCCC
>JANNKR010000371.1:0-15396 GCA_031396395.1 Betaproteobacteria bacterium | reverse complement strand
AAGGTGCTCCAGCATGATCGGGTTGGGACCGTTGGTGACGAATTCCACGTTGAGGTCATCGATCTTCCGGGCCGTTCCGGCAGCGTTGGCATAGGCCTTGAGCTGTGACGTATCCGCCTTGGCGCGTTCGAAGCTGAACACCACGTCGTCAGCGGTGAAAGGCGTGCCGTCATGGAACTTGACGCCGGAGCGCAGCTTGAAGCGCCACGTAGTCGGGTTCACTTGCGTCCATGACTCGGCCAGTGCCGGAATAAGCCCCAGGTTCCTGTCGCGCTGAATCAGAAACTCGTAGACCAGGCTGTTGATGTTGTTGGTCAGCCCCTCGTTCTGCGAGTGCGGGTCGGTGGTTTGCATGTCGCCGCGACCGGCCCAGCGCAGCGTGACGGCGTCGGCCGTCACGGCGCCGCGGCCGAACGCGACTGCAAGTGCGGCGGCGATGATGGCGCGCCGCGGCGCGCCGGGATTGCGATGTCGCATGGAAAGTCCTCCGTTTCAAGATCCAGGCACCGGTGCAATGGCAATGCTCGGGGCCGGCGCCCGTATGGTGCGGATAATACGCAATCGCGGCGTTCGCGCGGTAGAATTCGCGCCTTTCCCGGCGTCCTGTCCACCGTGCGTTGGGCCTCTCCAGCGGGTGCAGCGCTGCCCCACTCGCCATGACTCGAACTTTCGCCGAGCTGTCCGCGCGGCTGCCGCAGGCCATGGCGGCCGACGCGGCGCGCCTTGCCCGCCGGCTGGACCGTGCCCGGGTCCGCCGGGCGGCACCTGCCGAATGGGCGCGGCTCGCCCAGGACGTCGAGCGCGCGGTCGCCCGCCGGGCGGCCCGGCTGACCACGCGACCGCCTATCGCCTATGCGGGCGAATTGCCGGTTTCGGCGCAGGCCGGCGTGATCGAAGCAGCGATCCGGAACCACCAGGTGGTCATCGTCTGCGGCGAGACCGGATCGGGCAAAACCACGCAGCTGCCCAAGATTTGCATCGCGGCCGGTCGGGGCGAGCGTGGCCTCATCGGGCATACCCAGCCGCGGCGTATCGCTGCGCGCGCGGTGGCCACGCGCATTGCACAGGAGATGGGGGAGGCGATCGGGCACTCCGTCGGCTACAAGGTGCGTTTCACCGATCAGACGCGGCCGGATGCATGGATCAAGCTGATGACCGATGGCATCCTGCTGGCCGAGACCCAGGGTGACGGGGACCTCGACGCCTACGACACCATCATCGTCGACGAGGCGCACGAGCGCAGCCTCAACATCGACTTCCTGCTGGGTTACCTGAAGCAGCTCCTCGCCCGGCGACCGGACCTCAAGGTGGTGATCACGTCGGCCACGCTCGATGCGGAACGATTCGCGCGGCATTTCGGCACCGCGGAGCGACCGGCGCCGGTGCTCGAAGTGTCCGGACGCGTGTATCCCGTGGAGGTCCGCTATCGGCCGTTGTGTTCAGGCACGCCGACCGACAGCGGCGCCCCCGAGGAGGCCGACGACGAGGAGGAGCTGGAGGAGGCGATCGTGGCGGCAGCCGAGGAGCTGTGGCGCGGCGGGCCTGGCGACATCCTGGTATTCCTCCCGGGCGAGCGCGAGATCCGCGAAACGGCCGAGCTCGCCAGGCGCTCGCTCGCCCGTCGCCCCTATGCGCAGCAGCTCGAGATCCTGCCGTTGTTTGCGCGCCTGTCGGTGCCGGAGCAGCAGCGCGTGTTCGCCCCGGGCAACGGTCGGCGAATGGTGCTGGCGACCAACGTTGCGGAGACGTCATTGACCGTTCCCGGCATTCGCTACGTGATCGACGCGGGCCTGGCCCGCGTCAAGCGCTACAGCGTGCGCAACAAGACCACGCTGCTGCAGATCGAGAAGATCGCGCAGTCCGCCGCCAACCAGCGCGCGGGACGGTGCGGCCGGGTGCAGGACGGCATCTGCGTGCGCCTCTACGCCGAGGATGATTTCACGAAGCGGCCGCTCTTTACCGAGCCCGAGATCCTGCGCTCGTCGCTGGCCGCGGTGATCCTGCGGATGACGTCGCTGCGCCTTGGCGAGGTCGCGTCGTTTCCCTTTCTCGAGGCGCCGCCGCCGCGCGCGATTGCCGACGGCTATGCGCTGCTGCAGGAACTCTCGGCGGTCGACGATGCGCGTGCACTCACGCCGCTCGGCGCCGAATTGGCACGTTTGCCACTCGATCCGCGAATCGGCCGGATCGTGCTGGCGGCGCGCGATTCCGGCTGCCTCCCGGAGGCCCTGATCATCGCCAGCGCCCTGGCGGTGCCCGATCCGCGCGAGCGGCCGTTCGAGCGCGCAAAGGCCGCGGACCAGGCGCATCTGCGTTTTCGCGATGACCGTTCCGATTTCCTGTCGCTGGTCGCGTTGTGGGAATTCTTCGCCGATCTGCAGCGGCAGGGCCTGTCGCATCGGCGCGTGGTCGATGCCTGCCGGGCGCAGTTCGTGTCCTTCCTGCGGTTGTCGGAATGGCGTGACGTGCATCGGCAGCTGGTGGCGACACTCGATGACGCCGGCTGGACGTGGAAGCCGGCGTTGCCCAAGGCGTTCGACCCGCCGCAGTACGCAGTGCTGCACAAGGCGATCCTGGCAGGGCTTCTCGGCAACGTCGGCGTCTGGGCCGATGCCGACGACCACTATCTGGGCGCGCGCGGACTCAAGTTCCACCTGCATCCGTCGTCGGGACTGGCGCGCAAGGGTGGCAAATGGGTGCTGGCGGCGGAGCTGACCGAGACGTCGCGGCTGTATGCGCGCAATGCGGCCAGGATCGAGCCCGAATGGATCGAGGAAGTCGCCGGCGATCGGGTCAATCGCGAGTACTTCGAGCCGCATTGGGAGGAACGCCGCGGCGAGGTCGTGGCCAGCGAGCGCGTGCAACTCCATGGACTCACGCTCGTGGCGCGGCGCCCGGTATCGTTCGGCGCGATCGATCCGGAGCTGGCGCGCGAGGTGTTCATCCGCGAAGCCCTGGTGCCCGGCGCGCTGCGCACTCGCGGCGCGTTCCTGGCGCGCAATCGACGGCTGGTGGCCGAGATTGGGGAGCTGGAGCACAAGGCGCGGCGGCAGGACGTGCTGGTCGACGACGAGACCATTGCAGCGTTCTACGACGAACGCGTGCCGGCAGGGGTCCTGTCGCTGGCCACGTTCGAGCAGTGGCGTGAAGATGCGGAGCGCGGCGATCCGCAGCTCCTTGCAATGTCCCGCGACGACCTCATGCGGCACGCGGCCGCGGCCGTTACCGTCGATCTCTACCCGGAGACACTTTCGCTGGCCGGGACGACCCTGCCGGTGAAGTACCGTTTCAGTCCGGGGCATCCGCTGGATGGCCTTACGCTCACGGTGCCGCTGGCGTTGCTCAATCAGGTTTCGGCGGCCGCACTGTCATGGCTGGTGCCGGGCATGGAGCGCGAGCTGATCACGCACTACCTGAAATCGCTGCCCAAGGCGTGGCGCAATCGCGTGGTGCCCGTGCCCGACTTCGTCAGCGCCTTCATCGATGCCGCGCCGGACCGCGGCACCTCGGTGGCCGACGCCCTGCGGGCCCACGTTGCCGTGCGCACTGCTGACATGCCACCCGCCGATCTGTTCGACGGTATCGAACTGCCGGCGCACCTGCGCGTTCACGTCGTGGTGGTCGATGCGTCCGGCCAGGAGCTGGCTTCCGGGCGCGCCCTGGCGGTGCTGCGCGAGCAGTTGGGTCAGGCGGCGCAGCTGTCCTTTGCCGGCGCGGATCCGGCGTTCGAGCGCACCGGCATCGTCCGCTGGGACTTCGGCGACCTCCCCGAACAGCTGCACATCGATCGCGGGGGTCGTCGCCTCACCGGCTATCCGGCGCTCGTGGACGCCACCGACAGCGTATCGCTCGTGCTGCTCGACACCGCGGCGGCGGCGGCCGACGCCACCCGCGGCGGCGTGCTGCGGCTCATGCGGCGCGAGATGCGCGACGCCATTGCACGTTTCGAAAAGGGCGGCAGCGGATTTGCGGCTGCCGCGCTCCAGCTAAAGACGACCATCGGCACCGAGACGCTCCTGGCCGATGTGCTGGCGGCCGCACTCGATCGGGCCCTGCTGGCCGACGACCCGCTGCCCCGCACCGCCCAGGGGTTCGGCGACGCCGTCAAGCGGGCAAGGACCCGGTTGCCGGCGGTGATCGAAGGGGCATTCCGGGTGCTGCAGGCCATTGCCGTCGAGGTCCAGGCGGTGAATCAGCGGCTTCTCGGGCTGCCGAAGTCCCACGCCCGGATCGGCGCCGAAGTGCGCGCGCAACGTGATGCGTTGGTCTATCCCGGTTTCTTCATGGCCACGCCGTGGGCCCAGCTGCA
This sequence comes from Betaproteobacteria bacterium, assembly GCA_031396395.1. Classification (GTDB taxonomy): domain Bacteria; phylum Pseudomonadota; class Gammaproteobacteria; order Burkholderiales; family Casimicrobiaceae; genus VBCG01. Next base: position 11,087 of record JANNKR010000371.1, on the reverse strand, counting down.
CCACCTGCCACGTTATCTGCGCGGACTTGATCGGCGCCTGGCCAAGTACGCCGAGCGGCCCGACCGCGACGCCCGACACGCCGACGAGGTGGGACGCCTGTGGCAGCAATACGCCGAGCGGGCGGAACTGACCCGACGGAGCGGCCGGGCGGACTCCGCGCTCGATGACTATCGCTGGCTGCTCGAAGAACTGCGGATATCCCTGTTCGCCCAAGAGCTGAAGACACCCTTTCCGGTGTCATTCAAGCGGCTTTCCAGGGCTTGGGCGGATTTGCCACGGTAGTGTCAGGCCACGGTGTTCGGCAACGTTGGCACGCCCCGGGCATCGTGCTACAGTAACTTCGCCTCATTGTGTCCTAACACATTGAGCCGGCACAAAACGTTCACACCAACCGCTGACCCAGTGAAAGCTTCTCCCACCGAAACCGCCGGCCAGCGCCAGCCGGCGCGGGAAATTGCCAGGATCCTCGACGAATGCCGGGATATGGCGATCACGCGCCTGACTGCCGCGTTTTCCCAGATCCTCGACAAGGTCGGGGACATGCTGATGGACCGCGCCAGTCGCTCGGATGTGCGGGACGAGCAGCAACTGTTCCTTGATGCGCGCGGCACGCTGCACGGCGAGCGCCCGGCGCTGATGGCGGAATTCGAAAAGCAATTGCGCGCGCTGATCACCGAGCGGATCGCGGGCAAACCTGTCGCGGCTGCCGATTTCTCCAAGGTGGACGCCCGCAACCTGACGCTGGTCGACACCTCGGCGATGGACGAGTCGGTGCTCAATGGCAACATCACGCGCGTCGTGGAGAACGCGTGCCATGAGGAATTGCTGGTGCTCAATCGCGGCATGGGCCACCTGCTGGGCAAGCCCGATTTGTCGACCGATGCCAACCCGCTGTCGCCATCCACGATCGTCGATGCGTTTGCGCACGCCGTCCAGTCGCTCAAGGTGGCGCGTCCGATCAAGTTCCAGATCATGAAGGACCTGAATCAGGCGCCTCTGGGCGGCATCGCCAGCATTTACGCGGACCTCAACGCCCACCTTACGCACCACAACGTCGTCCCTGCGCTCGGGCGGTCCGGAATCGTCAATCGTGGCGGGTCCGCCGATCGTGCGGCCGAACGCGCCGCCGCCAAGGCCGCGAAGGAAGCCGCTCCGTCACCCGAAATGGATGTGATGGCGCTTTTCAAGCGCATGTATGGCAGCGCAACGCCGATGGCCAGGCCTCCTGCCATGCCGAATGCGCCCGGGATGTCCGGCCATGGTCCCGCGGGCGATGCGGAAGGCGACCTGCCTGCCATCTCCATGCCGGGCATGGCACAACCGCGAATGTTCGCGCCGATGGCGATGACCGCCTCGGGCTACATGCCTGGCGCGCCGATCATCACCACCGCCGACCTGCATGAGGGCCTGACGCGACTGCAGGCCGGCCAGTCGGGGTTCGACGTCGGCGGTGCATCTGTCGCGTTCTCGGGCATCCCGCAGGGCCTGCACAACGTACTGCGCGACCTGCAGGAGTCCCCGCTCGGCGCCAAGGCGAACCAGATCGAGTCGATGACGATCGAGATGGTCGCCATGCTGTTCGACTTCATCTTCGAGACGCGCGATCTGCCCGACGGCATCAAGGCATTGCTCGCCCGGTTGCAGATCCCGGTGTTGAAGGCGGCGATGCTCGATGGCGCCTTCTTCGCCAAGAAGTCCCATCCATCCCGACTGCTGGTCAACGAGCTTGCGCACGCAGGCCTTGGCTGGTCGCCGGTCATGGGCCAGGAGGATCCGCTCTACAAGTGCCTGGCCGGGATCGTCCACCAGATCCTCGACAATTTTTCCGACGATCTCACGATTTTCGACGAGCAGCGGGAAGTGCTGCAGGCGTTCCTTGCGGAAGAGGAAAAGGACGCCGAAGCCAACATCAATTCGACCGCGGACGAGATCAACCAGAAGGATCGCCAGCAGATTGCCAGCGTGGTGGCCAAGGCCGAGATCGAGAAACGCATCGAGGGTGCGCCCGTGCCCAATTTTCTGGCGGGATTCCTGCGCCAGAATTGGCGCGGAGCACTGGAGCGCGTGTATCTCGAAGACGGCGAGGGTGGCGAAGCCTGGAGCGCCGGCGTGGCCACGCTCGAGGATCTCGTCTGGAGCGTTCAGCCCAAACGGTCGACCGAAGACCGGCGCCATCTGGTCGCCCTGCTGCCGTCATTGCTGAAACGTCTCACCGCAGGCGTCGGAGCGGGTGGCTGGCAGCCGGAGCAGCGTGAATCGTTCATGTCCCATCTGGTCGAGGCGCATGCCGCGGCGGTCAAGCCGGCGTTCGCGACCGTTGCATCGCCGATGGCCGCCGTGGCCGAGGCGGCGATGGTGCAGGCTGAAATGGCCAAGGCCGCTGGTGACGATGCGCTGGCGGCGAAGGCAGAAGCCCTCGCGGAGGCCATGACTCAGGCGGTGCCGGAGCCCGTCGAGCCCGAGCGTGAAGTGCTGGACGACGACTACCTCGAGATCGCTCGCAACCTCGAGCGCGGAATGTGGATCGAATTCGAAGCCGAAGGCGGCCAGCTTGCCTTCGCCAAGCTCGCGTGGGTGAGTCCGTTGCGCGGCACCTATCTCTTCACCAACCGGCAGGGACAGAAGGCGCTGTCCATGACGGCCGAGGACCTGGCCGAACGCTTCCGGGCCGATACCGCGCGTCTGGTCGAGGCCGAGCCGCTGATCGATCGGGCCTTCTCCAGCATGATGACGCAGATGGAGCACAAGTTTCCCGAAACGGCCACAACCGATTGATGGTCCGCGCGTCTCTCCGGGCCACGCGATGACCGCGATCGGCGCCTACATCATCGGCGACGAGATCCTGTCGGGCAAGCGTCAGGATTCGCATCTGCCTAGGGTGATCGAGACCTTGCGTGCGCGTGGTTTGCGGCTCGACTACGCCCACTACGCAGGCGATGATCGCGAACGACTCACGGCATTGCTGCGCGCCTCGTTCGGGCGCGGCGACTTCGTCGTGAGCTTCGGCGGCATCGGGGCCACACCCGACGACCATACGCGACAGGCCGCAGCCGCTGCGCTCGGCGTGCCGCTGGTGCGCCATCCCGAAGCCGTCGCCGAACTCGAAGCACGCTTCGGCGCCGAGGCCTATCCCAACCGCGTGCTGATGGCGGAGTTTCCCGAAGGCAGCCGGATCATTCCCAACCCGGTCAATCGCGTCGCTGCCTTTGCCATCCGCGACCACCTGTTCCTGCCCGGCTTCCCGCAAATGGCGTGGCCGATGTTCGACTGGGCGCTGGCGCAGTGGTATCCCGACATGCGCGCGGCGCCGATGGTGGAGCGCTCGATCATGGTATTCGGCGCGGGCGAAAGTCAGCTGCTGGAACTGATGGAGGCGAACGTCGCCCGCTTTCCGACGCTCAAGCTCTTCAGCCTGCCCTCGCTGCTCCCGGCGGGCGAGCGACGTATCGAGCTTGGCGTCAAGGGTGACGCGCGCGACGTGGATGCCGGCCTGGACCACCTGCGCGATGGCGTCGAAGCTGCGGGCTTTCGCTGGGAACCGGCGGCCGGCGCGCGCTGACGCGCGCAGCCTCTTTGCGCGCGCTCAGACGATGGATGGCAGCGGTCACTGGTACGACGAACTCGCGGCAGGCGACACGTTCAGTCGCTCCATTACCGTCACCGATGCGCACCTTGTCACCAGTGCCGGACTGCTGGGGGATTTCAATCCGTTGCATGTCGACGAAGCGTTTGCCCGCGCGTCGCGGTTCGGCGGCCGAATCCTGCACGGGATGATGACCAGTGCGTTGATGGGGGGGCCTGTGGGCATGCACTTCTATGGCACCGCCAATGCCTACCTCGAACACAACGCCCGCTTCGTCGCGCCGGTACGGCCGGGCGATACCCTGATGATTGCGTGGACCATCGTCGCGTTGGTGCCGAAACCCAGGCACGCCGGAGGCATCGCCGTGCTGGAAGGCACCGCCACCAATCAGGCGGGCGTGTTGACGACGGTCGCCACCGGCAAGATCCTCGTCTTCAACCGCCCGCGTGCGTGAGCATCAGGGGCGGGCCACGGCCTCGACGCACTCGGCCACCAGCGCCGGACCGCGGTAGATGAGGCCGGTGTAGAGCTGCACCAGTGCCGCGCCCGCGGCGATCTTGGCCCGCGCATGATCGCCGGACAGGATGCCACCGACGCCGATGATCGGAAGCGCGCCGTCCAGCGCGGACGCCAGGACGCGAATGACGGCATCCGAACGTTCGCGTACCGGCGCGCCGGATAGCCCGCCGCTTTCGTCGCCATGCCGCAACCCGGCAACCGCATCGCGGGCGATCGTGGTGTTGGTCGCGATCACGCCTTCGATCCGGTGTTCGACCAGCATCCGGGCCACGCCGCGGACGGCATCGTCGGTGAGGTCGGGCGCAATCTTGACGGCAAGGGGCACATGCCGGCCAACCCGCTGGGCCAGTACCTTCTGCTCCTGTTTCAGTTGCACCAGCAACGCGCCAAGGGCGGCCTCGGACTGCAGGTCGCGCAGGCCTTTGGTGTTGGGCGACGAGATGTTGACGGTCACATAGGCCGCGTGCGGATACACGGCGCGCAGGCACGCGATGTAGTCCTCGGCGGCGCGTTCGTTGGGCGTATCGAAGTTCTTCCCGATGTTGATGCCGAGAACGCCCTTGTAGCCCGAGCGCTCGACGTTGGCGACGAAGTTGTCGACGCCACGGTTGTTGAAGCCCAGGCGGTTGATCAATGCCTGCGCCGACGGCAGGCGAAACATCCGCGGCCTGGGATTGCCCGGCTGCGGGCGCGGCGTGACCGTGCCCACCTCGAGAAAGCCGAAGCCAAGCGTGGCCAGTCCGCGCAGATGGGCGGCATCCTTGTCGAGACCGGCCGCGAGGCCCACGCGATTGGGAAAGCGCACCCCCATGACCGTGACGGGCGCCTCCGCCAGACGCGGCGAAGCCAGTTGCGCCAGGCCCAGGGTCGCTGCATGGTCGAGTCCCGCAAACACCACGTCATGCGCGGTTTCGGGATCGAGCGCGAACAGGAACGGGCGTGCGAACGGATAGAGATTGTGCATCGGCGGATGGGGCGGGCGCGAGCGAACGCGTGAAAGCCGCGCGATAATAGCACCCACAATGCCGATTCCACTTCGACTGATCCCATCGCTTTTCGTCCTTTCGTGTTCGCTGGCCGCCGTGTCCGGCGCCGCGGCGGCGCCTGCGGCGTCGACCAAGGTGCGCGATGCCACGTCACCCTTGTACGGCCAGCGCAGTGACGTGCGCGCCTTCGCGGCCGAGGTGGCTGCGGAAACCGGAATCGATGTCCGGTCGCTGGAGCGTTGGTTCGGCGCCGCGCGCCACCAGCCGAAGATCGTGACGGCGATGGACCGCCCGCTGCTCGCACCGCCCAAGTGGTTCGAGTACGCGCCTCCGTTCCTCTCGTCGGAGCGCGTCGACGGCGGAGTCAGGTTCTGGCGCGCCAATGCCGACGCACTGGCACGTGCGCAGGAACGATTCGGCGTGCCACCGGAGATCATCGTCGCGATCATCGGTGTGGAGACATTCTATGGCCGTGTCACCGGCTCATACCGCGTCATCGATGCCCTTGCCACGCTGGCATTCGACTACCCGCGGCGCGCGCCGTTCTTTCGCGGCGAGTTGAAGGAATTCGTGGTGCTGGCGCAGGAGCAGGGACTGTCGCCGCTGACGCCAAAGGGCTCCTTTGCAGGCGCGATGGGGGTGCCGCAGTTCATGCCCGGCAGTTACCGGCGCTTTGCCATCGACTTCGATGGCGACGATCGCGTCGACCTGTGGACCAGCACCCCCGATGTGATCGGCAGCGTAGCCAACTACCTTGCCCGCCATGACTGGTTGCGTGGTCAGCCGGTGCTGCTGCCGGCTGCAGTGACGCCGGAGCTGCGCGACGGCTTGCTGCGCAAGGTTGATGGCGGCATCAGCGAGCGCAGGCCGCTCGCGGCATGGGCCGCGGATGGCGTGGCGCCGTTGCAGATGCCTGCCGAGCTTGCGGCCGAGCCCGTCGGCGTGCTGCTGCTCGAGGAGAGCGGTATCGGCGACGCGGCCACCAGCCTGTGGATCGCGTGTCCCAATTTCTATGTCATCACGCGATACAACCGCAGTCGGCTCTATGCCAGTGCCGTGTGGGCGCTGGCAGAGCGGCTGCGTGCAGCGCAGTAGCCGGCGGCTGGTCAGGCTTCGCGCAACGCCCGGCGCGCAAAGTCGCTGAGTGCGCGCGTCGACGCGTCAGTTCTGGCGGGCAGGGGCGCGTCGGTGAGGAGTGTCGCGACCAGTGGCGCGGCAAGCTGCTTGCCCAACTCGACGCCCCATTGGTCGAACGCGTTGATCCCGAACAGAATCGACTCGACAAAGGTACGATGCTCGTAGAACGCCAGCAGCGCGCCCAGTTCGACTGCATCGAGCCGCGGCAACAGCAACGTCGTCGATGCCCGATTGCCCGGGCAGCGTCGCGCCGCGATGGCCGCTTCGAGCGAAGTACCCGTGAGCGCCAGCGGCGCGAGCTCGGCGCGCAGCGTCGCGTCGTCGCGCCCTTCGAGCAAGGCCTGGGCCTGGGCGAGTCCATTGGCGACGAGCAGTGTCTGCTGGCTGGCGATGGGATGCGCAGCCGTCAGCGGGATGATGAATTCGACCGGCACCTCGTCGGTACCCTGATGCAGCCACTGGAAAAAAGCGTGCTGGCTGTCGGTGCCCACGGTGCCCCATACGCTGGCGGCGGTGGGACCCGCGACCGGTGCGCCGTCGCGCGTCACGCTCTTGCCGTTGCTTTCGAGAACGAGTTGCTGCAGGTATGCGGGCAACGCGGCAAGGCGATGCGCATACGGCACGACGATGCGCTGCCGCAGGCCGAGCACGCGCACGTTCCAGTATCCGACGAGCCCGGCAACCATCGGCAGGTTGTTCGCCACGGGTGCGGCGCGAAAGTGCGCATCCATGCGCGCGGCGCCGGAAAGCAGTTCATCGAAGGCAGTCCAGCCAAGGGCCAGCGGGATGGCGAGACCGGCGGCACTCCAGAGTGAATAGCGACCGCCGACCCAGTCCCACATCGGCAGCACGTCGGTTGGCGCGATGCCGAAGGCAACTGCCGCGTTGACGTTGGCGGTGACGCCGATGAAGTGCCCTTCACCTGCGCTGCCTGCAGGCACCGATTGTTCGAGCCACGCCCGCGCCGCCCGGGCATTGGCAAGGGTTTCCTGCGTCGTGAACGTCTTCGAGGTGACGACAAAGAGGGTGGTGGCGGGTCTAAGCGGACCAAGGGTGCGGGCGAGGTGTTCGGGATCGACGTTCGAGACAAAGTGCACGCAGGGCAGGGTGGCCGTCGGGCTTCGCACCGGCGCAAGTGCGTCGCAGACGAGGCGCGGGCCGAGATCGGAGCCACCGATGCCGATATGCACGATATCGGTGAATGGTTGCCCGCCTGCCCCCGCCCGCTGGCCACCGTGAACCGCTTCGACCAGCATCCGCATCCGCGCCTGCGTGGTCCGGATGGCCGGCAGGACATCCACGCCATCGACCAACACCGGCGTATCGTCCGACTGCCGCAGCGCGGTGTGCAACGCCGACCTTGCTTCGGAGAGGTTGACCTTTTCCCCGCCGAACAGGGCATTGATCCAGGCGGGTAGATTGGTTTGCGCGGCGTGGTCGACGAGCGCTGCAAGCGCAGCGGGCGACAGGCGCTCCTTGGAAAAATCGGCGAGCCAGCCGTCGACCGCAATCGACAGCGCCTCGACGCGGCCGTGATCCTGGGCCACGAGCTCACGCAGCGGAGCCGCGTTCAGGCGATGCGCTTCATCGAGTAATTGCTGCGACGCAGCATCGGTCCTATACTTCACGTTGGTGTCGACCCGGTAAGGCAGGGGCAGGACGCCCGCGCCAAATTGTCGACACATCCTAGCAAATCACCGAGCGAGTCTGCCCGATGCCCGATGCTGAAACCGATCGCGACCTGCCACTGAAGGACGACACGCGGCTCCTGGGAAGAATTCTCGGCGACGTCCTGCGCGCGCAAACGGGGGAGGCCGCCTATGCCCGCATCGAGGCCATCCGCCAGACCGCGATACGCTTTCGCCGTGCCGGCGCCGCCGACGCCGCGGATGCACGGTCCGCACTTTCCAGCCTCCTCGACGACCTGTCGATACCGGAAACGCTCGACGTCGTGCGTGCGTTCTCGTACTTCTCGCACCTTGCCAATCTCGCCGAGGACGTCCATCAGAATCGGCGCCGGCGTGCCCATGCGCGGGCCGGGTCGCCGCTGCAGGAGGGTAGCGTACTCGGTGCCCTCGCCAAGCTTGCAGGCGCCGGCGTCGGCGTCGCGACACTGACGGATTGGCTGGCGCACGCGCTGGTGAGTCCGGTGCTGACGGCGCATCCAACCGAGGTGCAGCGCAAGAGCATTCTCGACTGCGAACGGGAAATCGTGCGTCTGCTGACCTGGCGCGACCGCACATTGCTGACGCCCGACGAACATGCCGAGGTGGAAGCAGGATTGCGCCGCCAGGTGCTGGCGCTCTGGCAGACCGCCATGCTTCGCTTGTCGAAACTTACGGTGCGCGACGAAATCGAGAATGGCCTCGCCTATTACCGCTATACGTTCCTGGCCGAAGTGCCGCGCCTGCGCGAGGCACTTGCCGACGGCATCGAGCAACGCTTCGGCGCGGTGGTACCGGTGCCACCGGTGATGCGGATGGGGTCGTGGATCGGTGGCGATCGGGACGGCAATCCATTTGTGGTCGCAGAAACGCTCGAGTATGCGGTGCGGGCCCAGGCCAACGTGGCATTTGACTTCTATCTCGATGCAGTGCATCGGCTCGGTGCCGAGTTGTCGTTGTCGCATCGGCTGGTCGCGCCCACGTCCGCGCTGCTTCTGCTCGCGGAGGCCGCGCAGGACGGCAATCCGCACCGTCAGGACGAGCCGTATCGCCGCGCCCTGACCGGGATCTATGCCCGCCTGGCTGCAACGGCGGTAGCGCGCGGGGCCCGTGCGCCGACCCGCGCGCCGCATGCGGCACTCCCGCCTTACCCCACGCCCGTGGAGCTTTGGCACGACCTCGGCGTGATCCGCGATTCGCTCGCGACGCACGGGGCGGCACCGCTTGCGACGCAGCGTTTGTTGCCGCTGCTGCGCGCCGTGGAAGTCTTCGAGTTCCACCTGGCCTCGCTTGATCTGCGCCAGAACGCGGATATCCACGAGCAGGTTGTCGCCGACCTCCTGCTGCAGGCCGACGTCATAGCCGACTACATTGCGCTGTCCGAGGCCGAACGGGTCGCGTTGCTGTGCCGCGAACTGGCTACGCCGCGGCCGTTGTATTCGCCGCACCTCGGGTATTCCGAACGCACGATGTCCGAACTTGCGATCCTGCGCGTCGCGGCCACCATCCATTGCGACTATGGACGCATGGCGGTGCCTAACTACGTGATCTCGAAGTGCCAGTCGGTCTCCGATCTCCTCGAAGTCGGCATCATGCTGAAGGAAGTCGGGTTGCTTCGCGGCAGGCAGTTGGCGATCAACATCGTCCCCTTGTTCGAGACGATCGACGACCTTGCGCAATGCGGCGCCATCATGGGAGAGGCGTTTGCGTTGCCGCAATATCGGCAGTGGCTCGCCGACCGCGACGACTGGCAGGAGGTGATGCTGGGTTATTCCGACAGCAACAAGGATGGCGGCTACCTCGCGGCCAACTGGGCGCTGTACCGCGCAGAGATGCGCCTGGTCGCGGTGTTTGCGGAGCACGGCGTCAAGCTGCGGCTCTTTCACGGGCGGGGCGGTACGGTCGGGCGAGGCGGCGGTCCATCGTATGAGGCAATCCTGGCGCAGCCGGCCGGTAGCGTGACCGGTGGCCTGCGCGTCACCGAGCAGGGTGAGATCATCGCCAGCAAGTATTCGGATCCCGAACTCGGGCGCCGCAACCTCGAGGCGCTGGTGGCGGCGACGATGGAGGCGAGCCTGGCCGATGCCGAGCAGCTCGGTGCCCGTGCCGTCGAGTATCACGCGGCGCTCGACGAACTGTCGGACTTGGCCTTTGCGGCCTATCGCGCGCTGGTCTATGACACCCCGGACTTCAATGCATACTTTCGCGGGGCCACGCCCATTGCCGAGATCGCCGAGCTCAACATCGGCAGTCGCCCGGCGTCGCGTACCGCGTCGGCGCGCATCGAAGACCTGCGCGCGATTCCGTGGGTGTTCAGCTGGGGCCAGTGCCGCCTGATGCTGCCGGGCTGGTTCGGATTCGGCACCGCGGTTTCGCGCTGGCTCGAGCGCCGGCCCGATGGCGCGGCGCTCCTCTCCGAAATGCACGACCGCTGGCCGTTCTTTCGCAGCGTGATGTCGAACATGGCGATGGTCCTGGCGAAAACCGATCTCGCCGTGGCTTCGCGGTACGCCGAACTGGTGGTCGATCCGGAGGTGCGATTGCCGATCTTCGGGCGCATCGTCGATGAGCATGCGACTACGGTACGGGCGCTGCTGAGTATTACCGGCCGGGTGGATCTGGTCGACGACAATCCTCCGCTGGCACGGAGCATCCGCAATCGCATCCCCTATCTTGATCCGCTCAATCATCTGCAGGTCGAATTGCTGCGGCGCTATCGCGCCGGGCAGACCGACGAGCGTACGAAGCGGGCGATCCACCTGACGATCAACGGGCTTGCTGCGGGATTGCGCAACAGCGGGTGACGGAAATCGTCGCACCCACGGTTGCGCCGCGGCTCGCGACCAGGCCGCGCTGTCGGTTGCGGCAGTTTGGTTGAGTTCTACGACCAGGCCGCGCTGTCGGTTGCGGCAGTTTGGTTGAGTTCTACGGGCAGGCCGCGCTGGCGGTCGCGGTACCGCTTTCCAGTTGAAGTCGGGGCCAAATCGACGGCCCCTCCAATTCAACTGGAAAGCGGTCCCCCGCCCACCATCGCGGCCGACAACTTGGCGCTGCGTTGGCAAACCAATCGGGAAATCGCCATGGGTCGGCTGGCCCTTCCAGGGCCGTAGGCGCGGCTTCAGCCGCGCGCATCGCCGCAAGGGGCCTGTAACTCCCCATTCCGGATGCTTCCCTGCGCGCAAAACGAAGATCGCGAC
>JANNKR010000370.1:0-30457 GCA_031396395.1 Betaproteobacteria bacterium | reverse complement strand
TGGCGTCGAAGCCGACGCCAAGCAGGCGGCGGACTGAGCGGGGGTTCGTAACGATGAGCGTCACTCTCACGGCAACAGCCGCACAGCATGTCGCGGCGCACCTGGCCAAGCGCGGCAAGGGGCTGGGACTGCGCCTGGGCGCCTGGGCGTGCGCACCACCGGCTGCTCCGGACTTGCCTACAAGCTGGAGTACGCCGACGAGGCGCAGCCGGAGGATCTTCGCTTCGAAAGCCATGGCGTCACCGTCGTGGTGGATCCGAAGAGCCTGCCGTATCTTGACGGCATGGAACTCGATTTCGCGCGCGAGGGGTTGAACGAGGGCTTCAAGTTCAACAATCCCAACGTCAAGGATGAATGCGGGTGCGGCGAGAGCTTCAACGTCTAGTCAACATCCGCGACCCGTAACGCATTCCTCGCCACTGCGGGAGGAGGCTCCATGATCGATTTCTCCCGCAACCACTTCGAACTCTTCGGACTGCCCGCGCGGTATCGCTTCGACGCCTCGACGCTCGACCAGGCGTATCGGGCATTGCAGTCGCAGGTGCACCCCGATGCCGCCGCGGGCGGCACCGACGCGGAACGCCGGGTGGCGCTGCAGTCGTCGGCGCGGGTCAACGAGGCCTACCAGGCGCTGCGCGATCCCGTGCGGCGCGCGCAATACCTGTTGGGTCTCCACGGCATCGAGACGGTGAACGAACGTGACACGGTGCTGCCCATCGATTTTCTCGAGCAGCAGCTGGTGCGCCGCGAAGCCGCAAGCGATGCGCAGCAGGCGGGCGACGAGGGGGCACTTGGCGCGCTGCTGGCCGCGGTGCGCGCGGAAGCGCTTGCCATTGAAGAGCAGCTCGCGCACACGCTCGACGGTCAACAGGCCTATGGCGCGGCAAGGACGCGCGTGCGCGAACTCACTTTCCTTGCAAAACTGGCCGACGACATCGACGCCATGCTTGGCGCGATCGACGCATGATTGCGCGTGTCCGTAGGCAAGGCTTCAGCCTTGCATGCAGCGCAAGGCTGAAGCCTTGCCTACGGACGCGTCTGCATGCAAGGCTGAAGCCTTGCCTACGGACGCATGTGAACCCGGTGACGAAAGGCTGACTTGGCACTGTTCCAGATCGCAGAACCCGGCGAAGCGCCGGTACCCCACGCACGCAAGCGCGCCGTGGGCATCGACCTCGGCACGACCAATTCGCTCGTCGCCACGGTCCGCAACGGATTGGCGGTGGTGCTGCCCGACGCCGATGGTCGGCCGCTGGTGCCGTCGATCGTCCGCTATCGCGACGATGGCGTGGACACGGGCTATGCTGCCATGGAACACCAGTCGGCCGATCCGCAGAACACCATCGTGTCGGTCAAGCGGATGATGGGTCGGGGTCTCGTCGACCTGGCCGACGCCCGGCGCTTTCCCTATCGTTTCGTCGACGCGCCCGGCATGGTGCGCATCGCCACGCGCGCCGGCGTCAAATCGCCGGTGGAAGTCTCCGCCGACCTGCTGCGGGCGCTGGGCGAACGCGCGCGTGACGCACTGGGTGGTGCCGTGGAAGCGGCGGTCGTCACGGTGCCCGCGTATTTCGACGATGCCCAGCGTCAGGCCACCAAGGATGCCGCGCGGCTCGCAGGCCTGCCCGTGCTGCGCCTGCTGAACGAACCCACCGCGGCCGCCATTGCGTATGGCCTCGACAACGCGGCCGAGGGTGTCTATGCCGTCTTCGACCTCGGTGGCGGCACGTTCGACATCTCGATCCTGCGGTTGTCCAAGGGCGTTTTCGAGGTGCTGGCCACCAATGGCGACTCGGCACTCGGCGGCGACGACTTCGACCATCGCGTGTTCTGCTGGATCATCGAGGCGGCGAAGCTTGCACCGCTGTCACCGTCGGATTCGCGCACGTTGCTGGTTGCCGCGCGCGAGGCGAAGGAAAACCTGTCCGAGCACGAAACGGCGCCGATCGTCGCGACATTGGCCGACGGGACGGCGGTCAATCTCAAGCTGACCAAGCCCATCTTCACCGAGATCACCGCCAATCTCGTCACGAAAACGCTGCAGCCGGTCAAGAGGGCGCTGCGTGACGCCAGATTGGCGCCGGCCGACATCAAGGGCGTCGTCCTCGTCGGTGGTGCGACGCGCATGCCGCAGGTGCGCCGGGCGGTGGCGGAATACTTCGGCCAACCGCCGCTGACCAATCTCAACCCGGACGAAGTGGTGGCTCTGGGCGCCGCGGTGCAGGCCAACAAGCTTGCCGGCAATCGCGAGCGCGACGATGAGTGGCTGCTGCTCGACGTGGTTCCGCTGTCGCTTGGCCTGGAGACGATGGGCGGCCTTACCGAGAAGATCATTTCGCGCAACTCCACGATTCCGGTATCCCGTGCGCAGGAGTTCACCACGGGCAAGGACGGACAGACGGCGATGGCGATCCACGTGGTGCAGGGCGAGCGCGAGCGGGTCGCGGACTGCCGCTCGCTGGCCCGTTTCGAACTGCGCGGCATTCCGCCCCTCGTCGCCGGTTCGGCCCGCATCCGCGTGACGTTCCAGGTCGATGCGGACGGCCTGCTCGACGTTGCGGCGCGCGAGGAAACCACCGGGGTCGAGGCGACCATCGCAGTCAAGCCGTCCTATGGCTTGAGCGACGCCGAGATCGCCACAATGCTCAAGGACTCCTTCACGCATGCGGTCTCGGATATGCAGGTTCGGGCGCTGACGGAGGCGCAAGTCGAGGCGGACCAGATTGCCGAGGCCACCCAGGCGGCGGTGCAGGCCGACGGTGCGCTGCTCAGCGCGCCCGAGCGCGATGCGATACTGGCCGAGTTGGCGCGCCTTGCCGCTAAACGGGCCGGCATGGATCATGTGGCATTGCGCGCGGCGGTCGAGGCCGTCAACCGCGCCACGGCCGAGTTCGCGCAGCGGCGCATGGATCGCAGCGTGGCGCGTGCCCTCAAGGGCCAGCGCATCGATGCCCTGGGAGATTGATTCGCGATGCCTGAAATCGTTGTCATGCCTCATGTCGATATCTGCCCCGAAGGTGCCACGTTCGAAGGCAAAGCGGGCCGCTCCATCCTCGACAACCTGCTTGATCACGGCGTCGTGGTCGAGCACGCCTGCGAGAAGTCATGTGCGTGCACGACCTGCCACGTCATCGTGCGCGATGGCCTCGATTCGCTGGCGCCGTCATCCGAGGACGAAGACGATCTCCTCGATCGTGCGTGGGGGCTGACGCCGAAATCGCGGCTGTCCTGCCAGGCCATCGTCGCGGACAGCAAGCTCGTCATCGAGATCCCTCGGTACACGATCAATCACGCGAAGGAGGGCCGCTGATGGCAATGCATTGGACTGACACGCGCGACATCGCGATCGCGCTGGTCGAGGCGCACCCCGACGTGGACCCCCGCTATGTGCGCTTCACCGACCTGCATCGGTGGGTCTGCGCATTGCCGGACTTTGCCGACGACCCTGCGCGCAGCGGCGAAAAAATACTGGAAGCCATCCAGATGACCTGGATCGACGAAGCGTGAGATCCTGACCGCCATGATGCCACTCGTGCCCATCACCGCCTGCTATGCCGGCCTCCTTGCGCTGTTGCTGGTGGTACTGGCCCTCCGCATCATCCGGTTGCGCTGGAAATTGCGCCTCGGTCTCGGCGACGGCGGCGACCGCACGATGCTGCGCGCCGTACGCGCCCACGGCAACGCGGCGGAATACGTTCCGATCGCGCTGCTGCTCTTGCTGGCGGCCGAACTCAACCACGCCAATCCGCTGCTGCTGCATGCCTGTGGCGCGGCGTTCGTCGCATCGCGGGTCCTGCATGCCGTCGGACTTACGCGGTCCGGAGGCCCGTCGTGGCCGCGTACGGTCGGCACGGTGGGGACGATGTCGGTCGTGATCGTGCTCGCGGTGAGCGCGATCGCCGGCTTCCTGCGCTAGCGAAAGTAATTCAGCGCCGCATCGAGCCCGCAGTGGTCGATCGCGTAGGTAGCCGCGGCGCGTGCCACCGGCTTGGCGTGGTAGGCGATCGAAATGTCGGCCTCGCGAAACATCGGCAGGTCGTTGGCCCCATCGCCCAGCGTGACGACCAGCCCGCCGGCCCCGGCATGGCGCTTCTTCCATGCGGTGATCGTGTCCGCCTTGGTCCTGGCGTCGACGATCGGACCCTCGATGTCGCCGGTCAGCTGGCCGTCCCTGACCTGCAGTGTGTTGGCCACGGCGTGGTCGAGCCCCAGTCGCGACTTCAGGCGTTCGGTGAAGAACGTGAAGCCGCCGGAGACCAGCAGCGTCTTTGCACCCACCGCGCGAAAACCGGCCAGCATGCGTTCCGCGCCCGGCGTGATCCGCAGGCGCTCGTCGTAGACGCGTTCGAGTGCCGACACCGGCAAGCCAGCCAACAGGCGCACGCGCAGGCGCAAGCTTTCCGCAAAGTCGATCTCGCCGCGCATGGCGCTGGCGGTGATGGCGGCAACCTCGGGCTTGATACCGTGCAGGTCGGCGATTTCGTCGATGCATTCGATCGTGATCAGCGTGGAGTCCATGTCCATCGCCACCACCCGGACGCGGTCGAGTGCCTGTGCGTCGGGGACGACGCCAAAATCGCAGGCTGTCGCTTGCGCGCATTCCACCACGCCCTCCTGCGCGGTGACTCCTGCCATCCAGTAGGCGGCGGGCTTGCCGGCGCCGCACGGAATGATCGCGCGGGCACCCGTCTGGCGCGCCAGCAGTGCCAGCGTCGCCGGGGGGAGGATCGGGGCCTGAACGAGCAACGTGCCTGTCATGTCAGCGCCGGGACTTGCCCTTTTTCATGGCCGGCAGGTTTTCACGCGACAGCGGTTCGGCAAAGACGGGCCGGTTCGACGTGCCTTGCGGCGCCGTTTCCGCCGGCGCTTCCTCGTCCAGCGAGAAGTCGATCTTGGTCTGCTCCATGTCGACCCGCGCCACCTTGACGCGGATGCGATCGGCCAGCTGGAACTTCTTGCCGCCGTGTTCGCCGATCAGTGCGTGGTGCGCGGCATCGAAGTGGAAGTAGTCGCGGCCCAGTTCGGTGATATGCACGAGACCATCGATGTTGAGACCGTCGAGCGTGACGAACAGGCCGAAGCTGGTGACGCCGCTGATCGTGCCGGCAAACGACTCGCCGATCTTGTCCTGCATGTAGTGACACTTGAGCCAGTTGGTGACATCGCGCGCGGCGTCGTCGGCGCGCCGTTCCGTCATCGATGTATGCACGCCCAGTTGCGTCCAACTCATCCCCGCGGGCGAGTAGGTGGACTTCGCCAGCACGGCCTTGATCGCGCGATGCACCAGCAGGTCCGGATAGCGGCGGATGGGCGACGTGAAATGGGCATAGGCGTCGTAGGCCAGGCCGAAGTGACCTTCGTTGTCCGGCCGGTACTGGGCCTGTGCCAGGGAGCGCAGCAGCACCTGCTGCAGCAGGTCGAAGTCGACCCTGTCGCGGATCTGGGTGAGCAATTTGGCGTAGTCCGCGGCCGTGGGCAATTCGCCGCCGGTCAGTTGCAGCGCCGAAGTGGCCAGGAACTCGCGCAGGGCTTCGAGTCGGTCCGGCGGCGGTCGGTCGTGCACGCGGTATAGCGCGGCATGCTTGTTCCTGGCGAGATAGTCCGCCGTGCAGACGTTGGCGGCCAGCATGCATTCCTCGATCAGCTTGTGCGCCTCGTTGCGCGGCGCTGGAACGATGCGCGTGATCTTGCCGTGGTCGTCGAATTCGATGGCGAGCTCGACCGTTTCGAAATCGATCGCGCCGCGCACGCCGCGCGCGCCGGCAAACGCCTCGTACACCGCACGCAGCGTCTGCAGGTGCGGCAACAGCGCCCTGGTGCCGGGCGTCGCGGCGCTGGCCGGGTCGGACAGCAGTGTCCACACCTGCGTGTAGGTGAGGCGCGCTTTCGAGTGCATGACGGCCGGATAGAACTTGTACGCCTTGATCACGCCCTGGGCGGTGACCTCCATTTCGCAGGCCATGCATAGGCGATCGACCTCGGGCTTGAGGGAACACAGTTCGTTCGACAGCTCCTCCGGCAGCATCGGGATCACCCGTCGGGGAAAGTACACCGAGGTCCCGCGCTCGCGGGCATCCTGGTCGATCGCATCGCCGTCGCGCACGTAGTGCGACACGTCGGCGATCGCCACGATCAGGCGGAAACTCTTGCCCTTGCGCTCGCACCACACCGCATCGTCGAAGTCCTTGGCCGTCTCGCCGTCGATCGTGACGAGCGGAAATGCGGTGAGGTCGACGCGACCCTTGCGGTCCGCGGGCCGTACTTCCGTGGGCAAGCGCTTGGCCTGGCGCGCGGCTTCCTTCGAAAATTCGAAGGGCAGCTGGTGCTTGCGCAGCGCGATTTCGATCTCGATGCCGGAATCGGTGGCACTGCCCAGCACCTCGGTCACGCGGGCCATGGCCTCGCGATTGGCCGAGGGCTGCTCGACGATCTGCGCGACAACCACCTGCCCGGGCCGCGCGCCGCCGGTGTCGGCGGGGGGCACCAGGAAATCCTGGCTGATGCGGCGGTTCTCCGCAACGATGAAGTAGATGCCGCGTTCCTCGAACAGCCGGCCCACGATCTCGCGATTGGCGCGCTCCAGCACTTCGACGATCTCGCCCTCGGGGCGGCCCTTGCGATCCGTGCCGCTGCGCCGCACGACGATGCGGTCGCCGTGGAGCACCTTGTGCATTTCACGCGGGCTCAGGAAATGATCGTCGCCGCCGTCCTCGGACACCAGGAAACCGAAGCCGTCGGGATGGCCCTGGACCTTGCCGATGACGAGGTCGAGCTTCGCCACGACACACAACTCGCCCTTGCGGTTGGTCAGGAGCTGGCCGTCGCGTTCCATCGCGGCGAGGCGGCCATGAAAAGCCTCGTAAGCCACGGACCCGACGGCGAGTTGCGCCTCGAGGTCGGCCGGCGGCATCGGCGTCCCCGCGAGCTTGAGGGCGGCGAGGATGGCCTCGCGCGACGGCAACAAGGCGGGGTCGATGTCGCCGCTGCGGGGGCGCCGCGGAGCATCGAACTTGGTGCGGGCGGTGCGCGAGGGGCCAGCCGCAGGCTGTTCCGGATCGCGGCGCGCGCGCTCCATCGGCGCGGGTTTGCGACCGGTCGGGGATTTTGGAGGTTTGGCCGTCGGGCGGGGGGGCGGAGTTCGTTTTGACAAGTTGGTGTTCTAAAAGTAAAATTGCGGGTTGCAGTTGCCCAGGTGGCGGAATTGGTAGACGCACTAGGTTCAGGTCCTAGCGGTGGCAACACTGTGGGGGTTCGAGTCCCTTCCTGGGCACCAATGTAACACTTGAAGCGCGCCTGTCGCGCCTCGAAGAATCGCCCGCGCAAGCGGGCTTTTTTTCGCCCATCCGATGCGTGCGGCGGGTGGGGGCCGTAGGCGAGGCTTCAGCCTCGCGCGCGTGCGAGGCTGAAGCCTCGCCTACGGGGACGAGGGAAGGAGATGGATCGATTTCAATCCTTGAACGTCACCTGCACGGGCCTGCCATTGACGCGCAGTTCGCCGGTGGCGATGTCGACCTCGAACAGCGGCTTGTCGCCGTTGAAAAGGCCCCAGCGGCCCGTGTTCGGATCGAATTTGGTGGCGACGCTGCCCGACTCCTCGTAGGCGATCTTGTTGCCGGCGCGCATCGCGAAACATGCGAAGCGACATTGCGACCAGACCATGACGCCGAAATTGACGTCGGCTTCGGCATCCTTCAATCCGGCCGGGGCAATGAATATTCCATAGTCCACCGTCGCCTTGGGTCCGGAGTTGAAGGCCCGTCCCAGGATGATGCCGAGACCAATGCGGTCGCCGTCCATCGATCCGGGCGCCGGACTCGGACCCGACGTGTACGCATCGATCTCCAGGCCGAAGAAGCCGCCGCGCCCGGTGGCATCCTGTACTTCGTGCACGGCGGCCCACGTGGTTCCCCGCCCCGTCTTCAGTGCCTGGCTGTATGAGGCCACGTTGGAGCCGTAGTCGGAGGGATTGTTGAGGATGGTCAGGCTTGCCCATTCGAGGGACTTGGTCGTGGGTTGCGTCGTCACGTGGGTGTACATGGCCGGCGCGACATTGGGCAGTCCACCCGCAGGGGCGGTACGCGTGACGGTGAGACTTGCCGCAAGGGGATAAAGGTCGGCAGGTCGCGGCGTCACGCCGGCGAAAAATCCCGATTGCGCGGAGGCGATACTCGCAAGGAACCATGGAAGCAGGGCAACCGGAAGACTTTTCATCGTGCTCCTTGAAGCGTCGGGGCGCAGCCAGGTACCGGCATGCGCTGGAGCCCTCAAGGTATCGCAAACCGCCTTGTCTACTCAAGCAGGAGTAAGGTCAGCATCACCGAAATTCTTGGTATCCTTCCACGCGATGCACCCCAATGCGCTACGAACGCCGAGCGTCGGTCTGCCGACCCCCGCCTTCGATTCGCGAATGACTCGACCCGACAGGAGATTGCAAGCATGAGTGACGAAAAGGGACTGCTGAACAGGATCGGCTCGGCTTTTGAAGCGGCCAAGGACAAGGCGCAGGAAATGGGCGCTTCGATCGCCAAGGAGGCCAAGGTCGTGGCGGCCGACACCAAGCGCCAGGTCGACAAGGCGACCTCGACGGTGGCCAAATCCGCAGCGTCGGCCAAGGCGACGGTGACGCGCAAGGCCAGGTCGGCCCAGGTCGATGCGAAGAAGGCGCTGGGCAGGGCGACTCGGGCGGTCGAGAAGCAGGCACGCGCGACCAAGGCCGATGCGAAAAGGGTCATGGGCAAGGTGAAGCGCGCCGTTGACAAGGAGAAGGTTGCCGCCAAGCGCAACCTCAACACCGCGAAGAGGAAGGCGGTCGCTGCGACGAAGGCGGTCAAGGCGGATGCGAAAAAAGCGGCCGGCACGGTCGAGCGTGCAGTGCGCAGGGAAAAGACGGCCGTGAAGCGCAAGTTAGGCGCGGCGTCGAAACAGGCCGCCGCGACCGGCAAGGCGATCAAGGCGGGCGCCCGCCAGGCCGTCGCCAAGGTGACCCCTGCCGCGAAGAAACCCGCGGCACGGAATCCGGCAGCGAAGAAGACGGCAGCGAAGAAGACGGCAGCAAAGAAGACGGCAGCAAAGAAATCGGCAGCAAAGAAGACGGCAGCAAAGAAGACGGCAGCAAAGAAGACGGTTGCAAAGAAGACGGCAGCGCGCAAAGCTGCGGTGAAAAAATCGGCGGCGAGGAAGCCCATGGCGAAGAAGTCCGCCACGAAAAAGGCTGCCGCAAGGAAACGCTAGCAGCCTTGAGCGTGACCGGCGCTAAGTTGCCGGTCACGCCCTTCGAACCTGCAATGGAAAGGGCCCGGGTTCTCCGGGCCCCTTGTTTTCAACGTCGCCCGCCAGGCAGGACAAGCGCAGTAGCGGTCACCGCGTCATGCGTGCCTTGAGACCTTCCGGCTGCATGTTGTCGTAGATCTCGAAGGGCTGGTGAATCCAGGGATTGTCCGGCAGGTGCTCGACGTAGAAATCGGGCTTGAAGACCGAGCACGCCTTCCACCACAGGACCGCGGTCTTCAGCGCGGTGATGTGCGGGAAGCGGTTGGGCAATTCCTTGTACACGGCTTCGAGCGTATGACCGGAATCGACCATGTCGTCGACCAGTAGCACGCGATCGCCCAGGCGCGGCTTGGTCATCGTCATGTGTTCGGCGATCACCAGTTCGCCGCGGATGGTGCCGCCCTCGGATGAATACGAATGCGTGGACAGGATCGCCAGCGGCTGCTCGTAGATCCGCGACAGCACGTCGCCCACCCGCATGCCGCCGCGCGCAATGCAGATGATCTGGTTGAACTTGAAGTCCGCCTCGTGCACGATCAGCGCCAGACGCTCGACCAATGCGTTGTATTCGTCCCACGTGACCTTAAGGCTCATCGATTCCTCCCTGCGCGCTTCAAGTTATTCCCGTCGAACCTGGTGGCCTGTAACCGAGCAAACGGCAGTGTCATGGCGCCGCTAGCTGAACGGGTGGTGGACCAGAATGGTTTCGTCGCGATCCGGTCCGGTGGACACCATGGCGATCGGCACGCCGGTCAGTGCCTCGATGCGGCGGAGGTAGGCGCGGGCGTTGGCAGGCAGCGCGTCGAAAGACCGCACGCCCACGGTGGACTCCTGCCAGCCAGGCAAGGTCTCGTAGACCGGCACGCAGCCGGCGACGGCCTCGGCGCCCGTCGGGATGCGCGCAAGCGGTTGTCCGTCCTTCAGGTAGGACGTCGCAAGCCTGATCTCGGTCATCCCGTCGAGGACGTCGAGCTTGGTGATGCAGAGGCCGTCGACACCATTCAGCTCGACCGAACGCTTGAGCGCAGCAAGATCGAGCCAGCCGCAACGACGCGGCCGCCCGGTGACGGATCCGAACTCCTTGCCCCGCTTGGCGAGGCCGGCTCCGATCTCGTCGACGAGCTCAGTGGGGAACGGACCGGTGCCCACGCGCGTCGTGTAGGCCTTCACGATGCCCAGAACGTAGTCGAGCATTTGTGGACCGATCCCGCTACCCGGCGCCGCCGCTCCGGCAATGCAGTTGGAGCTGGTCACATACGGATAGGTGCCGTGGTCGATATCAAGAAGGGCGCCCTGCGCGCCTTCGAACAGCAGGGAGTCCCCGCGGTCGCGTGCGTCGTGGAGCAGGGCGGCGACGTCGGCCACCATCGGGGCCAGCGCCGCGGCCAGTTGCAGCGTGGCATCGCGTGTGGCCTCGAAAGGCACGGGATCGCGCTTGTAGTAATGGACCAGCGTGAAGTTGTGCAGGTCGAGCAGCGCCTCGAGCTTGGCCGAAAAGCGCGCGGGATCGAGCAGATCCTGCACGCGCAGTGCACGCCTGGCGATCTTGTCCTCGTAGGCGGGCCCGATGCCGCGGCCGGTGGTGCCGATCTTCGTCTCGCCCATGGCGGCCTCGCGGGCCTGGTCGAGCGCCACGTGGATCGGCAGCACCAGCGGGCATGCCGGCGAAATCTTCAGGCGGGAGCGTATCTCGACACCGGCACCCTCCAGCTCACCGATTTCCTGCAACAGGGCCGACGGCGACAGGACGACGCCGTTGCCAATGAAGATCCCGACGCCAGGATGCAGTGCGCCGGACGGAATCAGGCGCAGCACGGTCTTCCTGCCGCCGATCCACAGCGTGTGTCCCGCATTGTGGCCACCCTGAAAGCGCACGACACCGGCCGCGCTTTCCGCGAGCCAGTCCACGATCTTGCCTTTGCCCTCATCGCCCCATTGGGTGCCGATGACGACGACATTCTTGCCCATAGCGTTCAGTGCTCCACCAGATGCCAATCGTTGCCGCGCTGTTCGAGGCGTCGGCCATGTGTCGCGGATTCGTCGGGCAGGGCGATGACGACCGCCTCGCCCGCTGCGCGCAGCTTCGCGATGGCGCGCGCCAATGCAGGGTCGCCGTTGGATGGCGCGACGATGATGTCGGGCGTGGCAGTCATCGACGCGAGTTCCGCAAGTCGTCGCAGGTCCAGCGAAAATCCCGTGGCCGGACGCCCGCGACCGAACGCGCGTCCCACGCCGTCATAGCGTCCGCCGCGGCCGTAGTCCACCACGACCCCGCTGCCGCGTTCGGCGAAGACGGAGAACGTGGCCCCATTGTAGTAGTGGTAGCCGCGCAGATCGGCGAGATCGATGTGTATCGCGTCGACTTGCGCCGCGGCCGCAAGCGCGGCGAGAGCATCGAGCGCCGCAGTGACATCGGGCAATGGCGGCAATGTCGCCCGCGCCGCGGCAAGCGTTGGTGCGGCAGGGCCGTACAGCGTGGCCAGCGCGCGCAGCGCCGCCCGCGGCGTCGCGGGCAGGTTGGCGGTCAGTTCCTCCACCGCCGGCGCGTCCTTGTCGCGCAAGGCGGCGAAGAGCTCGGCGTCATCGCCTTCGCCGCTTCCGCTCAGGCCCGCGGCGCGGGCCAGCGCGCGGTACACGCCGACGTGGCCGAGATCGAGATGGAGCATGCCGATGCCCGACTGGTCCAGCACCGACAGCAGCAATTGCATCACTTCGATGTCGGCGGCGATGCCGGCGTGGCCGTAGACTTCCGCCCCCAGCTGCAACGCCTCGCGGGTGTCCCCCGGACTGCCGACAGCGGTGCGTACGACGCTTCCGGCATAGCAAAGCCGCGTGATGCCCGCTTCGTTCAGCACGTGGGCGTCGATGCGCGCCACTTGTGGCGTGGTGTCTGCCCGTACCCCCAGCATCCGACCCGAGAGCGGATCGATGGTCTTGAACGTGAGAAGGTCGAGATCGCGGCCCGTGCCGGTCAGCAGCGACTCGAGATACTCGATGAGAGGCGGCTGAACCAGCCGATAGCCGCGCACACGCACGTGATCGAGCAGCGCCCGGCGCAGCGCTTCGAGGCGGGCAGCCTCCGCCGGCAGGACATCCTCGATTGCTTCAGGCAGCAGCCACTTACGCATAGTAGAAGAATAGCGCGACGCCGCCGATTGCGATCGCCATCAGTCCGATGAAGCGCAGCTGGCCGTCGGACAGCTCGACCAGGCGCCGGAACGTTTCACGCCATACCTGCGGCGCCACCAGCGGCAGAATGCCTTCGATGATCAGCAGCATGGCAAAGGCGATCCACAGCGCTTCCACGACGCCGGCCCCGAAACGCGCCTTACTTGCCGGACGTCGACGCGCCGCGACCCGCTGATCCGGACTGCTTGAAGTACCGGAAGAACTCGGAACTGGGGTCAAGCACCATCATGTCGTTGCGGCCGCGAAACGTCGACTTGTAGGCTTCGAGGCTGCGGTAGAACGAGTAGAACTCGGGGTTTTGCCCGTAAGCCGACGCATAGACTGCGGACGCCTTGGCATCCCCTTCGCCCTTGATCTTCTGCGCCTGCCGATACGCATCGGCCAGGATCACCTGCCGCTGCCGATCGGCGTCAGCGCGGATCCGCTCCGACTCGGCGCCGCCCAGGGAGCGCAATTCGTTGGCCACGCGCCGGCGCTCGGACTCCATCCGCGCATAGACCGGACCGGTGACGTCGCCGGGCAGTGCCAGGCGACGCAGGCGCACGTCCACCACTTCGACGCCGATGTTCTTCGCGTCCTGCGCCGCCTTCTGGCGCGTTTCGTCCATGATGCGCTCGCGACCGGTGGAGATCGCATCGTGCATCGTCATCTTGTTGAATTCCTCGGCCAGGTTCGAGCGCACCGTCTGCGACAGGCGGCGCCGCGCAGCCTCCTCGTCGCCCTGCACCGCGACGTAGTACTGCTTGACGTCGGTGATGCGCCACAACACGATGAAATCGACCTCGAGCGGGGTCTTTTCCGAGGTTACGACGCGATCGACGTCGGGATTCTCCAGCGTCAGGTTGCGCTTGTCGTAGAAGCGGACGTTCTGCAGCAGCGGAACCTTGAAGTAGAGGCCGGCGTCGCTGTTGGTTTCGACGATCTCGCCCAGCTGGAACTTGATCGCATACTTGGTCTGGTCGACCGTGTAGATCGACTGCGAGATCACCAGCAGCACCGCGACCAGCAGGGCCAGGATGGGTATCGTGAATTTCATGGCGGTATCCCGGGAGGTCAGCGTTCGCGCGTGCGCAGACCGTCGCGCGAGCGCGCGGCATCGAGCGCAGGAGCAGTCTCCGGTGCAGGCGTGACACGCGGCGTGGTGGTGGAGATTTCCGGTATGACGGCAGCCGCAGCGCTTTGCTGGACCAGTTTGTCGAGCGGCAGGAAGAGAAGATTGTTGCCAGCCTTCTGGTCGACCAGCACCTTGCTCGAGGCGCCCAGTACCGACTGCATCATGTCGAGGTAGAGGCGATCGCGGGTGACGCCCGGCGCCTTGGCGTACTCGCCGACGATGGACCGGAAGCGGGATGCGTCGCCTTCGGAGCGCTGCACGACCTCGGTGTTGTAGCCGTTGGCCTCCTCCATCAGGCGCGAGGCCATGCCGCGGGCGCGGGGAACCACGTCGTTGGCGTAAGCCTGTCCTTCGTTGATGAGGCGGACCCGATCCTGCG
This sequence comes from Betaproteobacteria bacterium, assembly GCA_031396395.1. Taxonomy (GTDB): domain Bacteria; phylum Pseudomonadota; class Gammaproteobacteria; order Burkholderiales; family Casimicrobiaceae; genus VBCG01. The sequence continues at coordinate 16,505 of JANNKR010000370.1, read as the reverse complement.
CCGCCTTGACGGCGTCGTCGAAGGCCGCCTGGACCTTGTCGGGCGGTTGCACGCTTTGCAGCGTGACCTTCTGCACGAACACGCCGGTCTTGTAGCGATCCATTGACTTCTGCATCAACTCGCGCGTCTGCGCAGCGATCTGCTCGCGGCCCTCGTACAGCGCGAAGTCCATCTTGGCCTTGCCGACGACCTCGCGGATCGCCGATTCGGCGACGAACTTCACCATTTCGTCCGGCTTGCGGTTGTTGAAGACGTAGGCTTCCGCACTGTTCAAGTTGTATTGGACGGCGAACTGGATGTCGATGATGTTCTCATCCTCCGTCAGCATCGTCGCTTCCTTGGCATTCTTGTTCTGCGTCGAGTTGCGGTATCCGATCTCGATGGTCTTGACCTGCGAGAAATCGACCAGCTCGACCGCCTCGACCGGAAACGGCAGGTGCCAGCGCGGGCCGGGCTGCGTTGTTTCCATGTACTTGCCGAAGCGCGTGACGACGCCTCGCCGGCCTTCGTCCACGATGTAGAACCCGCTGGCGAGCCATACCAGCAGCGCCAGCGCCAGCATCAGGCCGACGCCACCGATCGCCAGGCCGCGGCGCGGCGGCCCCCCGCGATTGCCGTCGTCGTCGCCGCCGCCTGAGTTTTTGCGGCCGAAGAGTTCGTTGGCGCGGCGGCTGACGTTGCGCCAGATCTCGTCGAGATCGGGCGGACCGCCGCTGTTCCCGCGCTTGCCCCATTGGGGATCGTTGAGCGACATGTGGGACCGGAAAGTTAGGACCGTGGGTAGATGGGGACGGCAGCGCCGGGGCTCAAGCCGAAAACGGCGGTGCTTCGAGGTCTTGGACGTCTTGTCGAGGCTGTCCTTCGTCGAGCGCGGCGGACGTCCCGGAAGCGGGAAATCTCTCGGCCAGCGCGGCGCGCAGATCGGCGCACCCGGCCCCGGTCGAGGCGCTCAGACGAACAGTCGAAATGTTACCACAGCCGTCGCGCTCGACGCCCGGCGGCGCATCGTGGACGTCGATCTTGTTCAGGACCCGGAGGCGGGGTACCGCGGCGGCACCGATAGCCTCCAGCACCTTGTCGACTGCGTCGACCTGCTCGTCGCGCTGCTCGATCGAGCCGTCGATGACGTGCAGGATGAGGTCGGCATCGGCCGCTTCGGTCAGCGTGGCGCGAAAAGCCGCCACGAGGTCGTGGGGCAGGTCGCGGATGAAACCCACGGTGTCCGACAGCACGAGGGGCGCCGCGCCCGCGACGTGCCACTTGCGCAGGGTCGTGTCCAGGGTTGCAAAGAGCTGGTCGGCGGCGTAGGCCTTGGCCCCGGTTAGACGGTTGAAAAGGGTCGACTTGCCGGCATTGGTGTAGCCGACGAGCGCGATGGTACGTACCTGCGCCCGGCGCCGCGTGCGGCTTTGCACGGCACGGCTGCGCGATACGCGGGCGAGCCGTCCACGCAGCAGCTTGACCCGCTCGCCGATCAGGCGCCGATCGGTCTCGAGCTGTGTTTCCCCGGGACCGCGCAGGCCGATGCCGCCCGTTTGCCGCTCGAGATGGGTCCAGCCGCCGGCAAGCCGGGTGGCCATGTGCGCGAGCTGCGCCAGCTCAACCTGCAACTTGCCTTCCGCACTGCGGGCCCGCAACGCGAAGATGTCGAGGATGAGCCCGGCCCGATCCACGACGCGGCAATCGAGTTTCTTTTCAAGATTGCGCTGCTGGACGCCCGACAGCGGGTGATCGAACAGAACGATGTCGGCATCGGTGTCGATGCGTTGCGCCAGGATCTCGTCAACCTTGCCCTTGCCCGCGAAGAGTGCCGGGTCCGGCCGCTGGCGCTTGCCGCGCACGACGCCGGTGACGACGGCGCCCGCCGACACGGCCAGGGCCTCGATTTCGGCGAGGCGATAGTCCGGGTCGGCGTGGCCGAAGTCCAGCGCAACGATGAGGGCGCGGCCGCCACCTGCGGGGCGTTCAAACATGCGTCAGAGGGTCGAAGGCGCAGCGTCGTGACGCACCGCGCACACCGCAGCGATGCGGGCTCAGCTTTCGCCGTCGCCGGACATCTGCTGCGGAATCGTCACCGGCCGGGTGGGCACGACGGTGGAGATCGCGTGCTTGTACACCATCTGCGTGACCGTGTTCTTGAGCAGGACGACGTACTGGTCGAAGGACTCGATCTGCCCCAGCAGCTTGATGCCATTGACGAGGTAGATCGAAACCTGCACGTGCTCCTTGCGCAGGGTGTTGAGAAACGGGTCTTGCAGCATTTGCCCTTTGTTGCTCATGGTCGAGCTCCGCTTTTGTTGTTGGCCGCCCCGGTCGCCGGGTTTGCCGCCGCGGGTTGCGGCAGGCGCCTTCAGCGGCGGCGTGCGGGTGGGTCCGCCCACGGGTTTGCACCCGTCTTGAATTGTATCCTAAGGGGTGTTCCACGCAATTTGAACGCGTCGCTGAAGAAATGTTCCAGGAACCGCCTGTACGCGTCCGGGATGTGCTGCAGCGCCGTGCCGTGGACGATGATCAGCGGGGGATTGACGCCGCCCTGGTGCGCGTACCGGAGCTTTGGCCGCACCAATCCGGCGCGCGGAGGTTGCTGGCGCGCAACCGCCATCTGCAGCGTGCGCGTGAGGCGCGGGGTGGGCAGCTTGATCATCGCCGCGACGAAGGCCTCGCGGACGGATTTCATGACCGCGGGCACCCCGCGGCCCTCACGTGCCGCGATGAAGTGGTGCGCGGCAAACGACAGGAACGCGAGCTTGCGCTCGACGTCGCGCTTGACCTGGTCGCGCTCGTCGGCAGCCACCGCATCCCATTTGTTGATGGCCACCACCAGCGCACGCCCCTCCTCGAGGATGTGTCCGGCGAGATGCGCATCCTGCTCGGTGATTGCATGCTCGGCGTCGAGCAGCAGCACCACGACGTGGGCATCCTCGATCGCATGCAATGTCTTGATCACCGAGAATTTCTCGATGGCTTCGAATACCTTTCCGCGGCGGCGCACGCCGGCGGTGTCGATCAGCGTGTACTTCTGGCCGTCGCGCTCGAAGTCGAGGTAGATAGCGTCGCGCGTGGTGCCCGGCTCGTCGAAGGCAATGACCCGCTCCTCACCGAAGATCGCGTTGACGAGCGTGGACTTGCCGACATTGGGGCGGCCGACGATCGCGACCTTGATCGTGTCGGGACGCTCCGGGTCCGTCGAGGTGTTGGCCTCCCGATCATCGGGCGTGTCCGCCGCCGAAGGCAGCACGTCCAATGCGGCATCGATCATGCCGCGGACATTTTCGCCATGGGCCGCTGATATCGCGATCGGCGTACCGAGTCCCAGTTCGTGGAACTCGGCGACCGTGCGCTCCGGGGCCAGCCCTTCAGCCTTGTTGACCACGAGCAGCACGGGCCGGCCGGTCTTGCGGAGCAGGTCCGCGATCACCGTGTCCTGTGGCGTGAGCCCCGCGCGACCGTCGACCAGAAAGATGACGACATCCGATTCGTCGATGGCCTGCCGGGTTTGCCTGGCCATCTCGTGCAGGATGCCCGACGTGGCCTTGGGCTCGAAGCCACCGGTGTCGACGACGAAGCAGCTACGCTCCCCGAGACGCGCCCGACCGTAGTGCCGGTCGCGCGTCAGACCGGGAAAGTCGGCGACCAGCGCATCGCGGGACTTGGTTAGCCGGTTGAACAGCGTCGACTTGCCGACGTTGGGCCGGCCCACGATGGCTACGGTAGGCAGCATTGCCTGCGCCCGCTACTTGGCGGAGACCGCGTACAGGTTGCCGCCAGCCGACTGCCACAATGCGCTGCCCAGGAACAGCACCGGTTGCGCGGTCGCAGGGGTGCCGTCCGTGGCAATGCGACCGACATAGGCGCCGTTGATCGGGGACAGGAGGTGCAGGAATCCCTCGACGTCGACGACCCCGATGAGGTCACCGACGCGCTGCGGGCCGCCGATCTTGCGCCCGGCGAGGAGGTCCTGCTTCCACACGGAAGCCCCATTGACTCGATCGAGTGCATGCACCGCGCCGCGATCGTCGGTCACATAGATGTTCTTGGTGTCGACCGTGAGGCCATAAAGGCTCGAGATGTCGCGCGACCAGTTGATCGTGCCGCGCGTGATCTCGAAACAGACGAGCCGACCCTGGAACGCCACCGCGCAGACCTGCCTGTCGTCGACAATGGGTTGGCTGGTGACGTCCGCGATGCGCTCCAATTCAGTGGCGCCCTTGGGATTGGCCACGGTGCCGTCCCAGCCGACGATGCCGGTCAGGATGTCCATCGCCAGCAGCCGTCCACCGGCGGTGCCCAGGAAGAGCCCGCCCCGGGCCCCGGTCCCGCCGGCGTAGTTGCGGATGGTCAGCGACGGCACCGTGCGCTGGACCACCCATTTCCGGGTGCCATCGGCCGCGTTGAGCGCGTGGATGCTGCCATCGCCGACGAACACCGCGACGACACCGTCGCTCACCCGTGGGGGCGAGATCACTTCGGTGGCGACGCGCGCGGTCCACAGCGCCTTGCCGTTCGCGTCGAAGGCCAGGACGTCGCCCTTGTCGGTGCCGACGACGACGATGTTCACATCGGCGCCGGGTCCGGCTGAAATCGAGCGGCCCGCATCGACGCGCCAGACGGTGCGCCCCGTGGACGGATCGATGCGCGTCACGCCGCCGTCGATTGAAGCGACATAGATCGCATCGGCAACCACCGCCGGGGCGAACCCGGGCGTGGCCTTGCCGACCGCTGCGGTCAGGCTGATCGTCGCCGTCGCCGAAGGCTTGAGGTCCGGCAGCGGCAGCGGCTTCCTGCTGTCCCAGAGCCAGCGCAGCGATGGCGCGGGAATCGTTGGAATGTACTCCTTGATGGTCGCGCAGCCGCCGCTGGCAGCGAGCAATGCCAGCGCCACGGGCAGGCGCCACGCGCGCACGCGGGTCAAGGCTGCGTCCGTACGCGTCATTTCTTCGGCGCCGTCGGCGCGGCTGCGGGGGCCGGTGCTGCAGCGGAGGCCGGGGACGTGGCCGGTGTTGCGGCGGGGGCGGGTGCCGCGGCGGGTGCTGCAGCGCTGCCGCCGACCGCACCCGCCGGGGTGATCGCCGCCGGCGCACTGCCACCAACGGCCTGCAACTTCACCTGGACATAGTTGCGATAGGACGACTTGGCGTCGAGCTTCGCCAGGGCCGTCTCATACGCGGTGCGGGCCTCGGCGGTACGTCCGGCGGCGGCAAGGGCATCGCCCCGCAGGTCGGCGTACAGGCCGGCGTACGCATCGCCGTGCTTGGCGTCCAGCATCTTCAGTGCATCATCGAATTGCTTCTGGTTGAGATGCACCTCGGCCAGGCGATAGCGCGCGATTTCCTTCAGGTCGCTTTCATCGGTGCGATCGATCACCCACTGCAGCTGCGCGCTGGCGGCAGGGACGTCACCCGCATCGAACTGCATCTTGGCCAGTATCAGCGCGCCGCGTGCCGCATACCCGGTCCGCGCGAAGCGATCCTCCAGGGCCAGAACGGCATCCTTCGCCTTCGGCAGGTCGTTGGCCCGCGCCGCCTGCGAAAGCCCGGCAAACAGCGCGGACGCTTCCTCGGCCTGCTTCGCATTCCACCACCGCCAGCCCTGCCAGCCGGCGAGCGCAAGCGCGACGACAAGCGCAATGGTCGTGATGACGTTGCCCCAGCGATTCCACCAGGCCTTGAGGTCATCGAGCTGGTCCTGCTCTTCGAGATCGTAAACTGCCATGTTCAATCCTTGAATGCGGTAAGTGTCATTGAGTCGCGGCTGCAAGGCAGGCAGGGACGTCGCGCTCGGTGACGGCCTTCTGTTCGCCTTGCGTCCGCAGGGGCTTGATTGCAACGGTGCCGGTAGCGGCCTCGTCGGCGCCGACGATCAGCGCAAAACGCGCGCCGCAGGCATCGGCCTTTTTCATCTGGGACTTGAAACTGCCGCCACCGGCGTTGACCACCACCTGGTGGCCGTCGTCGCGCAACGACTCCGCGACGCGCCGGGCGAGTGCCGCCGCATCATCGCCCACGTGCACGACATAGGCCAGCGGCGACGATCCGGCCGTGGTTCCGGCGGCCGCAAGCAGCAGGATCATCCGCTCGATGCCAAGTCCGAAGCCGCACGCGAAATTGGGCTTGCCGCCGAGCAATTCGAACAGGTTGTCGTAACGCCCGCCGCCGGCCACCGTACCCTGTGCGCCGAGCTCGTCGCTGGTCGCCACCCATTCGAAGACGGTGCGATTGTAATAGTCGAGGCCGCGAACCAGCCGCGGATTGATCGTGAAACTCAATCCGGCATCGCGCAGCAGGCCCTGCAATGCCTCGAAATGCGCGAGCGACGAATCCTCGATGAATTCGACGAGCTTGGGCGCAGCTTCGAGCATCGGCTGCATCGCCGGATTCTTGCTGTCGAGGATGCGCAGCGGATTGACGTGCAGGCGCCGCTGCGCATCGGCGTCGAGCAGGTCCGCGTGTCGTTCAAACCAGGTGATCAGCTTGGTGCGATGAGCGAGGCGCTCGTGCGCATTGCCGATCGAATTGATCTGCAGTTCGATCCCGGTCAGGCCCAGCGTCTTCCACAGCCGCGCCAGCATCACCATCTGCTCGGCATCCGCGTCCGGGCCCTCGAAGCCCAGTGCCTCGACATCGAGCTGGTGAAATTGCCGGTAGCGACCCTTCTGCGGGCGCTCGTGCCGGAACATGGGGCCCATGGTCCACACGCGCTGCGGCCGGTCGTAGGTCAGGTTGTGCTCGATCGTCGCGCGCACGATGCCGGCAGTGGCCTCAGGCCGCAGCGTCAGCGAATCCCCATTGAGCTTGTCCTCGAACGTGTACATCTCCTTCTCGACCACATCCGTGAATTCGCCGATGCCGCGCACGAACAGCGCCGTTGATTCCACGATTGGTATGCGCAGGTTGCGGTAGCCATATTGCGCAAGGACGGCGCGTGCCGTGTCTTCGAAGCGCTCCCACAGCGCTGCCTCGTCGGGCAACACGTCGTTCATGCCACGCACGGCCTGCAATGCGTTCGCCATGACAGGCCCTAGGCGAGCGCCTTGACGGCGATGTGTTTCCGGTCCGGCGACAGGTGCGCCGCGCGGGCTTCGCCGCCATAGGTGGCGCGCACGTAGTCATCGACCAGTGCCTGGAACTCCTCGGCGATGTGTGCGCCCTTGAGGGTCACGGTCTTCTGTCCGTCGACATAGACGGGTGCGACGGGCGTTTCGCCGGTGCCAGGCAGGGAAATGCCGACGTTGGCAAGCTTCGATTCGCCCGGTCCGTTGACCACGCAACCCATCACCGCGACGTGGAGATCCTCCACGCCCGGGTACTTTTCGCGCCACGCGGGCATCGCCGCGCGCAGGTAATCCTGGATCCGTTCCGCCAGCTCCTGAAAGTAGGTGCTGGTCGTGCGTCCGCATCCCGGACAGGCCGTCACCTGCGGCGTGAAGGAGCGCAGGCCCATGGTCTGCAGGATCTCCTGGGCGACGATCACCTCGCGCGACCGGTCACCGTTGGGCTCGGGTGTGAGCGACACGCGGATCGTGTCGCCGATACCTTGCTGCAACAGCACGGCCATCGCGGCAGTGGAGGCAACGATGCCCTTGCTGCCCATGCCGGCCTCGGTCAGTCCGAGGTGCAGCGGATAATCGCAGCGACGTGCGAGCTCGGCATAGACGGCAATCAGGTCCTGCACGTTGGAAACCTTGCACGAGAGCACGATGCGATCGCGGGGCAGACCGAGTTCCTCGGCGCGTTCTGCGCTGCCGATCGCGGACACGATCAGCGCTTCGCGCATCACGGCGTCGGCCGGCAGCGGCTGCGCCAGCGCGGCATTGGCATCCATCATCCGCGCGAGCAGGTCGGCGTCGAGGCTGCCCCAGTTGACGCCGATGCGCACCGGCTTCCCGTACTCGAGGGCCTTTTCGATCATCACGACAAACTGTGGATCGCGTTTGCTGCCTTTGCCGACGTTGCCCGGATTGATCCGATATTTGGCCAGCGCCTGGGCGCAATCCGGATAATCGGTCAGGAGCTTGTGCCCGTTGAAATGGAAATCGCCGATCAGCGGCACCAGGCAGCCCTGCGCATCGAGGCGATTGCGGATTGCGGCGACGGCAGCGGCAGCCTCGGCGCTGTTGACCGTGATGCGCACCAGCTCGGAACCGGCATCAGCCAGTGCGCGCACCTGCGCGACGGTGGCCGCGACGTCCGCAGTGTCGGTGTTCGTCATCGACTGCACGACGATCGGCGCGCCGCCACCAATACGAATCCCGCCGACCGTCACCTGTCGGGTATGGGCCCGCGCGCGCGTTGCCGGAGCCGTCATCTATTTCACCGTGAACTTGGCGACGTTCTGCCGGATGTGCGGTCCGACGTCGAACGCCTCGCCCCGCACCGTCACGGTGACGGCTTCGGCATTGCCGATGATCACATCGAAGGGCGACGCCCCGTCCACCGCATGCGTGGCGCCGGGGAAGCCCATCGTGGACAGCAGGACCGCACCCTTGCTGTCCTTGATCTCGACCCACGAGGAACCGCGGAAGACCAGCACCAGGGGCGCGTTTGCGGGCGCCACGGCTGCGGTTGCGTTGCCGCTGTCGACCACTCCGGTCTTGCTGTTGTCGACCGGGAACGGCGCCGTGGCGGGCGCTGGCGTAACGGGCGCCGGCTCTGGCGCCGGCGTGGCCGGCGGGAGCGTCGTCGATGGCGCAACTGCCGTCGGCGCCTTGGTCTCCGGACTTGCGCGGGTGGTTGCGGGATTCGGCCGCGACCATTCGTAGACCGCGGCGATGCCGACGATCGCTACCAGCGCCAGCGGGATGGCCCACCGCGCGGAGCTCGACTTGGCGTGCAGGTCGGCGGGGAGTTCGCCCATCGTCCGCGTGGTGGTGGACAGCGAAGGCCGGTCGAGCGACGGCGCGGCATCGCCTTCGGGCAGCGCAGCGAGGGTCGCTGTCGTATCGAGGTGCAGCAGGCGCGCGTAGTTGCGCACGAAGCCGCGGACAAAGGTGCGCCCCGGCAGTGCCGCGAAGTCGTCGTTCTCCAGAGCGGTGACCTGGCGCGGCGCGAGTTTCAACTGCTGGGCGACGGCGTCGATGGACAGGCCGGCCGCCGTTCGCGCCTCACGCAGGCGCGTACCCGCCGACGAGGATTCGGCCACGGGGGGCGTGTCGACAGCGCGCGTCGTGTCGGTCATTCGCACACGCCGGATGGGATCGCCTTCGTCTCGGCCGACTCCGGGTAGCGGTTGCGCAGCTGGGATGCGTACGAGGATTCGGATGGCTGGTCGCCCAGCTTGCGCTCGATGCACATGCCGAGATAGAGCGCCTCCGGCGGCGGATTGGTCTGCTGCATGACCCGCCGCATGTACGCCCGAGCATCCGCGTAGTTGCGTTCCCGGTACGCAAGGAGCGACATGTTGTAGCCCGCGACAACGTTGTTCGGAGCGAGGGCGAGCGCTCGTTTGTAGAAATCCGCAGCCCGCGCGGTTTCGCCGATGGAAGCTGCGCACTTGCCGGCATTGGCAAGCGAAATGTCCGGGGTGCGATACAGCGGGTTGCGCACAGCCAGCTCGAACTCTGCAAGCGATTCCTTGGCGCGCCCGTGGGTGCACAGATACCAGCCCCAGTTCTGCCGGATCTCCGAGTCGTTGGGCGCGAGCTCGAGACCCTTCAGGAAGTTCTGCTGGGCCTCGGCATCCTGCCCCATCACGGTGTAGACGAGGCCGTAGACGTTGTAGATTTTCGGATTGCGGGGGTCGAGCTTGGCCGCCTCGGCCAGTTCCTGCAGCGCGACGTCCATCTGCCCGCGTTCGAAAAAGCCCGCTGCGATCTCCGCATGGAGTTGCGCCCGATAGGGTGCGGGCGCCTCCTGGATGGGCGCCGGCACGGGCGGCTGGTTGGGAACCGGCGGCGGCGTGGGGCGCGATGGCGTCGAATCGCAGCCAGCAACGAGTGCGCCACCGCAAGCGAGGGCAAGCAACAGAATCGGAATACGGCGCATGGGGATCGGACCGGTCAGCAGGGCGTGGGATTCAGTGCGCCGCGATGGGCACGATGCGGGTCGACAGGCGGCGCGTGGTGCGATCCTGTACCTGCCCGGCCAGCTGGCCGCACGCGGCATCGATGTCCTCGCCGCGCGTCTTGCGGATGGTGGCCACGCGGCCGGCATCCTGTAGGACCTGCGCAAAGGCGACGATACGCCCGCGCGGGCTGGTCGAAAACTCACTGCCTGGAAACGGATTGAATGGAATCAGGTTGAATTTGCAGCGCAGGTCGCGGGTGAGCGCCACCAATTCGTGGGCATGGTGCGGCTGGTCATTGACGCCGTCGAGCATCACGTATTCGAGCGTGATGAAATCGCGCGGTGCCACCGCGAGGTAGCGTTCGCAGGCCGCGAGCAACGCGCGCAGCGGATGCTTGCGGTTGATCGGCACCAACCGATCGCGCAGGTCGTCGTTGGGCGCATGCAGCGATACGGCCAGCGCGACCGGACACTCCTGGCCCAGCCGGTCGATCAATGGCACCAGTCCGGATGTCGACAGCGTCACGCGACGGCGCGAGAGGCCGTAGGCGTTGTCATCCAGCATCAACTGCAGAGCGGGCACGACCTGGTCGAAATTGGCCAGAGGCTCGCCCATCCCCATCATCACGACGTTGGTGATGGGCGGTCGCCCGTGCTCGAGCCATGGCGCCGGGTGGGTGCCCCCACGCTCGCTGCCTTCCGCGGCGCTTCGCTGCCCTCCGACGGGGTATGGATCACCCGCGCGGCCCGTCGTGCTCAAGCCATCGGCAATGAGCGTGCGGTTGGCATGCCAGAGCTGGCCGATGATCTCGCCCGTGGTGAGATTGCGATTGAAGCCCTGCTTGCCGGTCGAGCAGAACGCGCAGTCAAGCGCGCAGCCCGCCTGCGACGAAACGCAGAGCGTGCCGCGGTCGTCTTCAGGGATGAAGACCGATTCGACCGCATTGCCGTTGCCGGCGTCGAGCAGCCATTTGCGCGTGCCATCGGATGCGGTGGAATCGCGCAGGACCTGCGGCCCCTTGATCCAGGCATCCGCGGCAACCCGATCGCGCAGCGGCTTCGCGAGATCGGTCATGCCCGATACGTCATCGGTGAAGCGCTGGTGCACCCAGTGCGACACCTGGCGCGCGCGAAATGATTTTTCGCCGCGTTCGGCGAAAAAGCGGTTCAGGTCAGCGGGCGACAGGTCGAGCAGGTTGATCATTGCTCAGCGAGGATATACCGCCAGCGCGGGGAAGAAATAGCCGATCTCGACTCGCGCGGTTTCGGGGGCGTCCGAGCCATGCACGGCGTTGGCGTCGATCGACTGGGCGAAATCGGCGCGGATCGTGCCTGCGGCCGCCTTCCTGGGGTCCGTGGCGCCCATCAGTTCCCGGTTCGTCGCGATGGCGTTTTCACCCTCCAGGACCTGGATCACGACGGGGCCGGAAATCATGAAATCGACCAAATCCTTGAAAAACGGGCGATCCCGGTGCACGGCGTAGAAGCCTTCCGCTTCGGCGCGCGACAGCCAGGCCATCCGCATGGCGGCAATCCTGAGACCAGCCTTTTCGAAGCGGGCGATAATCTGGCCGATGACGTTCTTGGCAACGGCATCCGGCTTGATGATGGAAAGCGTGCGTTCTACGGCCATTTCTATGCTCCGACGAAATAAAAGCGAATGAATTCAAAATTATAGCACGACACACAGGGTGGCGCGACCCGTTCGGACGGCACGGTACGAGGGTGCGAACACGCCCGCAAAGGTGGCGCGGCAACAGGCGCGGCGGCGCGGCGGAGTGCGGCAACCACGACCGTGCCTGCGGCACGATCGACCCCGGGGAAAGCCGGCCCAACCGGCATTTCAGGGCGCGGGGCGCGCGCCCTCGTGCGCGGGTGACACCTTCGGCTACGCCGGCGGGCCTTCCCCGGGTTGGCCGCCGCTCGGGTGCCACGCCATTGCAATGCCGACGTTGGCAGGTGGGGGAGCGAAACCTCCAGCCAACCCCAGCGCCGGCACCCACACCAGGTCGTCACCGCAGAACACGAGCGGAACGCCGGCGCGCAACCACGTCGGCATCCCCGCCTCCTGCAGCAATGCCTTGAGCGTGCGCCGGGGGCGACCGGCGTCGAGGGCGAACCGTTCCCCCCCCACACGGGAGCGGATGCAAAGCGGCCTGCCCGCCAGCCGCGCCTCGTCGAGCCCACTGCCCACGACCCGGTCAAAGGTGACATGGCCGTGAGGCAGCGCGAGCGCGGCCTCGCCGCACCAGGGAACGTCGAAGGCGGGCGGTGGCAATGCGTGCACGTAAATGCGACCCCGGTGCACGCCGAGTGCGCGCCCGGCGTGAACGATGCGCACCTTGGCGTCAGCGCGAGCGGTGCGCAGTTGCATCAACATGGACTCGAGCCGCGCCGCCGATGGCGCGGGCAGTCCGCACTGGCGCAGGAACCAGCGCAGCGTGTTGGCGGCGCGGTGCGGCGGCAACGCGGCCAGCCGCTCGCGGTCGAGGGACCCGGCATCGGTCGCGTCGCCTGCATCGAGCGCCGCCAGGTCGTCGGCCAGGCGCGCGGCCTCGGCCTGGAGTCCTGCGGCGCGCGCCAACGTGCGCTCCGGATCGGGAAAGACGCGGGCCAGTGCCGGCATGATCTGCTGCCGGACCGCGTTGCGGCGGTGCACCGGCGAGTCATTGCTCTCGTCGTCGATGAAGCGGAGCTGCAATGCGTCGACATAGGCATCGATGGCGGCACGCGACGACGCCAGCAGCGGCCGCAGCCAGGTGATGCCCGCCCGGTCGCGGGTCGAGCCGGGCATGCCGGCCAGTCCGCGCGGTCCCGCCCCGCGCAGCAGCTGCAATACCAATGTCTCGGCCTGGTCGGCGCGATGATGGGCAAGCGCCACATGCGCGATGCCACGCGCCGCCGCGGTGGCGGCGAGGGCCCCGTAGCGCGCGATTCGCGCCGTGGCTTCCAGACTCTGCTGCGGCGCCCGCGCCACGCCGGCCATCCAGAGCGCGAGCGGTACGCCGCGTGCGGCGCAGAGTTCTTCGCAGAAGCGAGCCCATGCATCGGCATTGGGTGACAGCCCATGATGCACGTGTACGGCGGTCAGCGCGTGTCCACGAGGGAGGGCTATTGCCATCATCGCATCGAGCAGCGCGACGGAATCCCGACCGCCGGACAAGGCAACGATGATCGGCGCGGATGCCGGGATCAGCGCGACGATCGCGCGCTCGACCTCAGCGCGCAGCGAACGCACGGGATCAGCATCAGGTTCGCGCCGCATGCGGGGCGCGGGAGCATCGTCACCGGCCGCGAGTTGCGCGTCAACCGGCGGCGATCTCCTTGAACTTGCCGTAGGCGAGGATCTTGTCCTCGCGCTGCTCGAGCAGCGTGTCCAGTGGCAGCTCCTGCAGCTGCCGCAGTGCCTCGGTAAGTGCTTTTTTCAGCGTGAGCATCATCGCGGGATGATCGCGGTGCGCACCGCCAACCGGCTCGGTGATGACCTTGTCGATGAGCCCCAGCTGCTTCAGGCGCGGCGCGGTGATCCCCAGCGTCTCCGCGGCTTCCGCCGCATGGTCGGCGGACTTCCACAGGATCGATGCACAGCCTTCCGGGGAAATGACCGAGTAGGTCGAGTATTGCAGCATCAGCGTCACATCGCCGATGGCAATGGCCAGCGCCCCGCCCGAGCCGCCTTCGCCGACAACGGTCACCAGCACCGGCACGCGCAGTCCGGCCATTTCATAGAGGCTGCGTCCGATCGCCTCCGACTGGCCGCGCTCCTCCGCCCCGATGCCGGGATAGGCACCCGGCGTATCGATGAACGTGAAGAGCGGCAGTCCGAATTTTTCGGCGAGCTTCATGAGCCGCAATGCCTTGCGATAGCCCTCCGGTCGCGGCATGCCGAAGTTGCGATGGATCTTTTCCTTGGTGTCGCGGCCTTTCTGGTGGCCGATCACCATGCAGGGCTGCCCATTGAAGCGCGCGATGCCGCCGACGATGGCGGGGTCGTCCGAATACGAACGGTCGCCATGAAGTTCGCGGAACTCGCTGAACATGCCGGCGATGTAGTCGAGCGTGTACGGACGTTGCGGGTGGCGGGCGACCTGCGCGATCTGCCATGCCGACAACTTGCCGTAGATGTCCTTGGCGAGCTGATGGCTCTTCTTGGTGAGTCGGGTGATCTCGTCGGAAATGTCGACGGCCGAATCCTCGTGCACGAAGCGCAGCTCTTCGATTTTCTGCTGCAGTTCGGCGATCGGCTGCTCGAAATCGAGGAACGTCTGTTTCATCGGTGCCGGACTGAGGACTGGGGCGCCCATCATAGCGCACCGGCGGCCGCGAGGCGAAGCGGTGCGGGTCAGTGCGTGGCGGCGTCGTAGAGCAACTTGAGCCCGGTGACCAGCAGCAGACCGTAGCTCAGGTTCAAGAACATTCGTTGCGACATGCGACGATGCAGCCAGACTCCAAGCCAGACACCGAGCGGGGCCAGCGGGGCGAACACCAGCGCGGTGGCGAGATTGCCCAGATTCAGCTGGCCCAGAAAATAGTACGGGACGAGCTTCACGTAGTTGACGATCAAGAAGAACACCGCCGAAGTGCCAACAAACAGCGTCTTGTCGATCTTCTGCGCCAGCATGTAGATCGCAAAGGGTGGGCCGCCCGCATGCGCGAGCGTGCTGGTGAAGCCCGATACCGCGCCCCAGAACGATCCCGCCGCCCGGCCCGGAGCCTTGCGTCCGCGGGCGAGGCGGCGCGAAATCCGCTCGGTCAGGCGCAACCACTGGTTGAGCGCGAAGGTGACGCTGATGATGCCCAGCAGCGCGCGTATCGCGTTGACCGGCAGGAGGCCGAACGTCAGAGCGCCGATGCCGATACCGAAGAGCGCGCCGGGCAGCAGGATCCGGACGTGTTCCCGCGACCACGAACGACGGTAGGCGTGCACGCCGAAGATATCCATCGCGCAGAGGATCGGCAGCATGATGCCGGCAGCCTCGGGTGGCGCGATGAAGATCGACATCAGCGGAACCGCGATACCGCCGGACCCCTGGCCGAAGCCGCCCTTGGCAATGCCGGTGATCAGGATCGCGATTGTTGCGACCGCGTAGAACCCGGCCGGAAAATCCGGCAGCGTCATCGGCGCGCCGACCCGGGCAGGCGGGCCGCGAATCTCATGGACCCGGCAGGGGTTCCTGCATATCGCCGGCGCGGCCACGCCATGCGGCAAACGCGCCGTTGGCCATGACGGCGCCCAGCACGATCGCGCCGCCGATCAATGCGCTGGTGCCTGGACGCTCGCCCAGCAGCACCCACACCCACAGCGGGCCCAGGATGGGCTCGAGCAGCGCGAGCAGGCCGAGCTCCGTGGCCGACAGCGCGCGGGACGCCGCGGTGGCCAGCAGGCAGCCAATGCCAAGCTGCACGCAGCCCATCAGGCAGAGGACCGCGAGATCGGCGCCAGTTGCCGCAAAGGATCCGGCAAACAGCCACGCCGGCACGAGGGACCACAGCCCGGCGATCAGGACCTGCGGCAGCATGTCGACCGTGGCGTGGAACTTGCGCAGGACCATGAGTTGCGCAGCGAAGCAAACGGACACGCCCAGCGCCATCAGATTGCCGAGCAGCTGCCCTGCGTCCACCGCGCCGCCGAACATGACGACGATGCCGATGAACGCGACGGCCATCGTGATCCAGGTCCGGAGTGGTACGCGTTCGCGCAGCACGAACCACCCGGCGAGCGCGGCCAGAAATGGCGAAACGCTCATCAGGACGAACGTATTTGCCACGGTGGTACGGGTCAGCGAGCCGATGAAGAAGAAGAATGTGCACGCCAGCAACAGCCCCGCCAGCACGCCCGGCATGCCTACCGCGCGCACGGCCGCGGGCATTTTCCTGCCGTGCATCACCACCAGGACCCCGGTCACGAACAGCGACATGAACAGCGACCGCCAGAACACGATCTCCCAGGCATTGGTGATCGACAGCTGCCGGACGAGATAGCCGCCGCTCGACCAGCAGATGGCGGCGACGATCATGAACATGATCGCGCGGCGGTGCGCTTGCGGGGTCGGGGCGGTGACGGACATGGAGCGAATTTTGGCGGACGCCGAAGCACCCAGGGGTTGCAGCAGATACGGAAAACAAAAACGCCGGGATCGCGCATCGGCGAACACCGGCATCGGCAAAGCGTCAATTGAACGAAAGGTTAACAGTCGGCGACGCTGGTGTAAATGTCGGCGGCCCGGTGAATAGCTGCCGGGTTGTGATCGATTTGCTTTGCATCGCCAGGTGAGTTTCACTTGAGCGCGAATGCCGGGGTCTGTCGTTGGCGCGTCTGCAGGGTCCCGTGCGTCCTTACATTCAGCGTCGCCGCGGTGAGCGGTGCGCGGTGCGCGGTGCGCGGTGCGAGGGTTGGACTTCGGGTTCAGCGTCGCCGCGGTGAGCGGTGGGCCTGGCCTTGGGCGGGGTACGGTTTGGCGTCGGCGCGCTAAGCGGGGGGCCGCGCGGGGCGGGCTTCGTCGC